>NZ_JBQHWC010000001.1:0-429749 GCF_052064155.1 Blautia sp. HCP3S3_C12
AAATACTCCTTTTCGATAAGAATTGTCATATCTGAATTCTTACCAAAAAGGAGTTATTTTTTACCAAAAACACAAACTATTTTACACTACCGCGGCAGCCGGATTGTTTTACAGGAGCTTTTATTTTGACTTTTTAGCATTGATATAATTTATGATCATGTCTGCTACATCGGAAATATCAAGTTTTCCAGTATCAATAGACAGCTGATACTGGCTGGCGTCTTCCCACTCTTTGCCTGTACAGAATTTGTGGAAGGATGCTCTCTTTTCATCTACTTCTTTTATCAGTTTCGCAGCTTTTTTCTCATTGATGCTGTCTCGCTCCATTACACGTTTGATACGGCAGTCTTTATCTGCGTGAAGAAAAACAGTAGTTGCCTCAGAATCATTTGCATAAATCGCTCCTGAACAGCGTCCGATGATTACGGCAGGTTTTTGCTGCGTAAGTTCACGTATAAGTTCAAAAGATTTTTCCATTGGATTGCTTTCTCCGTAGCTTAGAGCAATGCTGTAGAGCAGGCTGTTTACAGCTTTTTCCTGGAAAAATTCTTTGTTTTCGTCAAGCTTTCCAAGTTTTTTTGCTTCTTCTTCAAGCTTCTTTCTGTCATAGAGTTCCAGTCCAAGTCTGGAAGCCAGTTCTTTTCCTATTTCATGTCCGCCGCTTCCGCACTGTCTTGCTATTGTAATAATCATATCCCATGCCTCCTGTGCGATAATGTCGCATTTAATTTACTATCAAAGTACTTTTTCGGAATTATTATACTCAAAAAAAATCGAAATGTATATGCCAAAATCTACTATAAATTGCCTTCGCAAGCCTTGATATTCTGGTACTTATGGCAAATTGGTCTGACAAATATTTGCTTAATAGAAACATTAGACAAATACTTTATATTGAGATATGATGGGAATTGTGGGAGCTGCTTTGCAGCGGAGCAATTCGTAGATATCAAGTGCTTTTACAATATCTGAAAAAGAATATTCTCCTGTCATATAATGTTTTGTAAATCATTTTGCATGGATGTTCGCTGATAATAGGTATTTATGATATCCTGTAAAGTAATCGTATTCATTTTTTCTTCAGTAGTTTTTTGAATTTCATTATAGAATCCCTGCAAAGATAACTGAATGTTAATGCCAACGCCACAATCCGGATTGGTATGAGTATCTAAATGAAGCAATGGTTTATCACCTTCAACTGCTTTATAAATATCCAGCAATGTAATCTGGTCTGCTGGTTTTGAAAGAGAAGGACGGGCATGTCCGGCTACACTGGTCATAAGTCCGGCTTTTTTTAGTTTTAACATAAGCTGGCGTACAAAGCCGGGATTTGTATGGACACTTTCTGCAATTGAGGCGCTGGAGAGAGATTTTTCCTGGTTGATAGCAATCAGAACCATCACATGAACAGTATCACTTAATTTCGTTGAATATTTCATGATAAGAAACTCCTTGTAGTATGATATAATGATCTTGCTTTCACATTTTTGAGACAAAAATATTTCTGGTTTGTCTAAAACATCCTAAGTTCTCAACAGTTCTTTTTAATGTGTTGAGAAACTGTGCATATTTATTATTTTGATGATTGTAAATAATATAATTACAACTATAATGGAGATTAAAGGAAAAGTCAACACAGATACTATAAATATTCACAAAGGAGAACTTATGGAATACAAAAATCAAACAGAAAATCGTGCATTTCAGGAAATGTTGCGGGCAGCAGTAAAACGGTTACAAAATCGTTCTGGAGAGGAGATTGCTGCAAAAAGTGGGGCTGTTTTTCATAGCAGCCGAAATGTACTTGAGATAATGAGTTTTTATGAAACGATTGAAATTCAACTTCCTGAATTCTATATTAACTCAGACATAGATGAATGGCATTATCTGACGTTGTTGCATTATCTGGATATGGCCGATGGCACAGAAGGCTCACAGAAGCTCATTACTTTTGGTAACCTGAAAGATGGATTGATACGTGGAACCAAGTTTGACCGGACAGCAGAGCAGAAACTGGAAAAACTCTTACAGGGCAAAGATCCTGAAAAAATTAAAAAAGCATGTAAAAGCCTGGGTGCAGAATTCACAGAGACAACGGCCGATCTGTGTGCTGTTTTTCCAGTTCTGCCAAGATATCCGGTAACTTTAAAGATATGGTTTGCGGATGAAGAATTTCCTGCATCGGGAAAACTATTTCTTCAAGATCATGCCGATCATTATCTGAGTGTAGAAGATGCGGTAACAGTTGGAGAAATTTTGCTGCAAAAATTATCGGAAGCATTTTCTTCTCTCTGATCATGAATCAGAAAACTTTCCAGCCCGGATTTGATAAATTTGTCGATTACTGTCTGAATCTGTTTCCAGTCATTACAGTGATTGCGGAGCATCAGTCTGTTGATGGAAAGGCAGCCATTCATTTGAAAATAAAAAACCGATTCTGCCTGTTCAAAGGTCAGGAGGCTGTGTGACATAAGCCAGGTCACATAGCCTTCTTTTGTATTTTCTGCTATTTTTTCCAGAAGAATAGGGGCAATTGCATCATCCAGAAACAGTGCCCTGTATTGTGATTCCATCTGTATTTTCTGACAGAACGGATAGGAACAGCTTTTTTGATTTAGACAGAATAAATGATCTACAGTTGTTAACATATCCTGAGTCATATCATTAAAAATATCTGATAATACATCATGGATATCGTAGTAATGAAGATAAAAAGTGCCACGGTTGATTTCAGCATTTTTGCAGACCTCTGTAACTGTAATTTTCGTAAAACTTTTCTGCTTTAACAATTCTAAGAACGTATCTTTTATGGTTTGTCTGGTATAGCGGGTACGGCGATCTTGTTTTTTCGTTTTTTCTGACATTATATACTCCTGTATTATTTGGGATCATATGATTCCTCAACAATTTTTCTGATGTGTTGAGTAACCATACAAATCTCACAGACTGATTATTGTAATTTATATAGTAACAACTATAATAAGGTTAAAAGAAAAAGTCAACAGATTGTTCAGAATTTTAGGAGGAAAAACATGGGACATGTAATTGCAGTATCAGGAAAAGGCGGCGTAGGAAAAACAACTCTTTGTGGATTGTTGATCCAGTATCTATGTGAAAGCGGAAAACGTCCGGTCCTGGCGGTGGATGCAGATGCAAATGCAAATTTAAACGAAGTGCTCGGTGTTGAGCCGGAGATCACACTTGGGGAGCTGAGAGAAGAAATTGAGCGGGCAGGCGTAGACCCACGATATCAGATTCCCTCCGGTATGACAAAACAGGCATATCTGGAAATGCGTCTTTCTGATGCGATTGCAGAAGAAGACGATTATGATTTGATGGTAATGGGACGAACCCAGGGACAGGGCTGCTATTGTTTTGTAAATGGCCTTGTGCAGACCCAGGTTCAGAAACTGCAAAGTCATTATCCATATATTGTGGTTGATAACGAAGCAGGTATGGAACATATCAGCAGAGGAATCCTGCCAATGATGGAAGTTGCCATTCTTGTAAGTGACTGTTCCAGAAGAGGTGTTCAGGCAGCCGGACGTATTGCAAAGCTGATGAAGGAGTTAAACTTTAAACCACAGAAAACTGGATTAATCGTGAATCGTGTTCCGGATGGAAAACTGGATGCCGGAACTCTGGAAGAAATCCGAAATCAGGGACTGGAACTGTTAGGGGTTGTACCACATGATGACCAGGTATATCAGTATGACTGTAATGGAAAGCCGATCATACAGCTTCCGAAAGATTCTCCTGTAAGAAGTGCACTGGGAGAAATTATAAAGAAGTTAGGATTGTGAGTTGGAGGATTGAAAGTTTGAAGATTGAGTATACAGAAATATTATCTGATTTGGTATAACTAATTGCAAAGAAAGGAAAATCTTCATGAGAAATCATTGGACAGAAATAGAAAAATATTTAGAAGACCAGAAGATAGCGCAGGAACTGATTGGAGAACTGAGAGATTTTCACATGCGTTATGAGGTAGAGAATCAGGTAAAGGAACGGGTAGAAAAACCGGATATCTTATTTTATGGGAAAAAGATTCTGGAAATGTCAATAGCAGCGCTTCTTCAGGGAGATAACCTGTTACTTTCCGGTGCGAAAGCTACAGGAAAAAATGTACTATGTGAGACACTGGCATGGATATTCGGAAGACCGGAATACGACATTTCTTTTCATGTAAATACAGACAGTGCCGATCTGATTGGAACGGATACCTTTATAAATAATGAGGTTCGCCTTCGGAAAGGCCCCATCTACCAATGCGCGGAATTTGGAGGATTTGGAATCCTGGACGAAATCAATATGGCAAAAAATGATGCGGTTTCTGTACTGCATGCCACACTGGATCATCGGCGCAGAATCGATATTCCAGGATATAACAGGATTTTACTTCATCCGGCAACACGATTTATCGGCACGATGAATTATGGTTACGCAGGTACCAGAGATCTAAATGAAGCATTGGTTTCAAGGTTTATGGTAATTGATATGCCTGAAATGGATGAGGATAGTGTCCTTTTTGTATTAAGACAACATTTTCCAGAGGGGAAAAAAAGTGCACTGAAAGCTTTTGCAGGACTGTTTCTGGATTTGCAGATTAAAGCTTATCATGGAGAAATCTCAACAAAATCTCTCGACCTGAGAGGATTGGTTTCTGCTGTAAAGGCAACAAGAAGCGGACTTTCTCCAATTGAAGCAATCCAGATGGGGATCATAAATAAAAGTTTTGATGTATTTGAAAAAGAGATCGTAGAAGATGTGGTTTCTACCAGAATCCCATCTTCCTGGACCGGAAAAGACATATGGGGGTAAACTTGTATGGAGGATGTCAGATGGCCGGCGGAACAACTGGAAGAACATCGTCTGGAGATCAGCAATCGTATCAGAAATCTTTTTTGGACAGTCAGTGGTGATTATGATATGGAATTTGAACCGGACACAGAAAAATATGATTATTCAAAACAAACGGTTCTGTATGAGGCAGTGAAGCAGGGTGCCTTTGCACGATATTTTGATCAGAAGAAACTTGGCATGTATTTGATGAAAAAATTACATTTTTCTGCTGGAGAAGATATGCTTTTGCCTCTTGCTGGATTATGCATGGATGCTGCAGTGAATCGGTTTATCATTCGAGAACGTTTGGGAACAAAGGAAATCAGAGAACAGGCGTTCAGAGAATTGGAAAAGGCCGAGAAAGAGCAGGTATCAGACAAAGCTGGAACAGACCTGATTCACAGGATTAGGCTTCTGTATATAAGGCATGTTCTGGAGAACACAGACGATGAGGGAATGGATCCACAGGCAGAGATTGCATTGTACAAGATTTTTTCTCTGAAGGATGCGGAAAATACGGAAGATGTCATAAACGTGATAGATGAGATTTATAATCATGTTCTGGATCCCTCTTTTGAAAAAAGGAATGGAAATCTGGAGAAAATTCTGAATTTACCGGATATGGCATTGGCCAATGACGCGTGGCAGGAATGCATGACGGATGAACAGATGGAAGACATCATTCAAAAATATCTTTCTGATCTCAAAAAAAAGATGATGAGTCTGGATATCAGAAACAAAAAGAAAAAAAGATTTTATTTCTCTCCGGAAAATGAAGAAGTTCCGGAAAGCTCGGAGAATATAAATCCACAGGCAGTGCGACGGATACGGGAATATGTGGAACTGAATTACGGAAAATCGTATCTAAGTGAATCGGAGCAGGCCAGAGTCAACCGGAAATTTTGTACAGGAATCCACAAAAACTGTATCCTGTATCTTACAGATGGAATTTTACAGAACCCTGTGATAAAAAATAATCAATACCGTTTTTCTCAGCTGCAGTTTGAAAAAAATAAAGCCTATTATGGAAATAATCACTGGATCATCAAAAGAAATATTTCTGTGTTGGCAGAGTCACTGAAACGGGCACTTATAATCCGAAAGGATGATTTTGTCAGCAGATCTGATGCAGGGCAGCTTGTTCCTGAAAGGTTATGGAAAATTGGAAGAACAGACGATGACAAGTTATTTAATAGAAAAAAGAGATCAGAAGATTCTGAGTTTGTGATAGACGTCCTGCTTGATTCCAGTGGTTCCCAAGCTGGCAGACAGGCTCAGGTAGCGGCGCAGGGATATATTATCAGTGAAGCATTAAGCCAGGCAGGAATTCCTCATCGGGTGACAGGATACTGTGCTTTCTGGGGATATACAGTACTTCAGAGATTTCGGGATTATGAAGATTCAAGGGAAACAAATGAAAGAATCTTTCAATTTCGGGCGTATGCTAATAACAGAGATGGGCTTGCACTGAAAACAGTCTGTTCCTCTCTCATGGAGCGACCGGAAAAAAATAAGATTTTAATCGTATTAAGTGATGGAAAACCCTGTGATATGAGCATACAACGACCAGGAACCCGCCAGCCCAAGATCTATGACGGAGAAGGAGCTGTGAAAGATACTGCATATGAGGTGCGTCGGGCCAGAAATCAGGGAATTTTCGTAATTGGTATTTTTGTAGGGAATGAAGAAGAGCTCTCCGTGGAAAAGAGAATCTATGGAAAAGACTTTGCCTATATTCGTAATATCAGCAATTTTTCCCGTATGGTAGGAACTTTTTTGCGAAGACAAATTGATATGGAATGAAAATGGAGGAATCACTATGGGTAAAATTGAATTTGCCAATTGCCAGGATGTAAGAAATCAGAAAAAGATACAGGAATTAGATTGTCCACGCTGTCATGAACCGGGAGGCATTGAAGCCTTTGTGAAAGACGGGATACTTGCAGAGGATGGAGTATGTGATAACTGCGGATATATTCTTCCAGAAGGAACAGAACTGGAGGAAGTGGAGTAAGAAGCATTTAAGGAGATAAAAGAGATGAAAATAGCAGTTTGTGGAAAAGGTGGATGTGGAAAAAGTACAGTAACCAGTCTTTTGGCTAAGGCTTTAGCCAGACGAGGAAAAGAAATTTTGGTAATTGATTCCGATGAATCTAATTATGGTCTACACCGACAGCTAGGTATGAAGCTTCCCAGAGATTTTACAGACTATTTCGGTGGTAAACAAAATGTTTTAAATGATATGATGTTATCAAAATTTACTCATCAGTTTTTTGAGGAAACCTGGACAATAGATGATATACCGGAAGATTATTATAGTCTGAAGGACGGTGTAAAACTGATGAGCAGTGGAAAAATTCATCAAGCAAATGAAGGGTGTTCTTGTGCTATGGGAACTGTTATGACTCAATTTATCCAAAATCTCAGGCTTAAAGAAGACCAATTTGCGCTAATGGATATGGAGGCTGGTATTGAACACTTTGGACGTGGAATTGATAACGGTGTAGATTTGATATTGATAATCATAGATCCATCCTATGAATCCCTACAGCTTTCCAAAAAAATCGGGGAATTATCGGAAAGTATTCGAAAACCATTTTATTATGTTCTCAATAAAGTAACAAAAGAGAATAAGGAAATGATGTATGAAGCTGTATGGAATTCAAGTCGAGTCGCTGTATCTCTTGGCGCGGATCCTAGTATTATGGGAGAGGGACTGATGGGGAAAGAACTATCAGAAAAACCAGATGCTATTGAAAACTTAACAGAATTTCTACTTTCTATTTAAAGAATGAGGAGATTTACTGTGGATATATTATAAAAGAACACCAGATCATACAGCTGTAATTTGTAATATTACATCCGCTTGACGCAAGAAAAAAGCAGTGATATACTGAAACAAAAATTATTTATAAAATAATAATAAAAACCTGGGACTATATTGTGTGATTGAACAGTTACAAAAAATGCAATTCTTGTGGAGGGTATAGGATGATACAGATTGCAATTGTGGAAGATGAAGAAATTTACGTAAAACAATTAACAGAGTATATCCGGAAATATCAAACGGAAAGGGGAAGATCAATAAAGGTTACGGTATTTGGTGATGGAGAAGATATCACTGAGAATTACAGTGGCGGTTTTGACATTATTCTGATGGATATTCAGATGCGGTTCATGGATGGTATGACAGCAGCAGAAAAAATCCGTCAGATGGATCAGAAAGTAATTATTATGTTTATTACAAATATGATTCAATATGCAGTACGTGGATATGAAGTTGATGCAATGGATTATGTAGTAAAACCAGTTGAGTACTTTTCTTTTTCGCAGAAACTGGATAAAGCAGTTGGACGTATGCGCTCTGAGGTTAAAGAATTTCTTACGATTCCGATTGGGGAAGGAGTTGTAAAGATAGATATAGCAGATATCTATTTTATTGAGGGGCAGAGACATAATGTAATTTATCATACTTCGAGAGGAGATTACTGTTCAAGAATTACGATGAAAGAACTCGAAGAAAAACTTGCGGTACATAATTTTTTTCGATGTGCAAAGGGATATCTGGTAAATATGAATCATGTAGAGGGATTTGTTGGTTCTGATTGTGTGATCCATAATGTACATATACCTGTCAGCAGAACCAGAAAAAAAGAATTCATGAATCTGCTTCTGCAAAACCTCAATATGGAATGATTTCATGCGAAATGGAGGATACTATGTTATATCAGGATATTCCAAGAATTTATACGGCAATAGCAGAGTGGGGATCATGTCTGGTTTATCTTTATATCCTAAAAAAAGAAAACATGAAATCTGTACATTTTCTTATAGGCAGTCTTTTCATGTTGGCAATGCAGAGTATTTTTCTGACTTTGACAGGCAGCGTAACTGAAATTTTGTGGATTCCCTGTATGATGATCGCTGCAGGTATGATGTATGGATTTCTTATGGTCGGAGGAAATATGAAGCCTTTGGGAGCGGCTTATTGCTGTGCCCGTGCATTTGTTCTTGCTGAGTTTGCAGCTTCGCTGCAGTGGCAGATGGTATCTATTGTACAGGCATGGGGGAATCAGAGCCTCGGGGTTGAAATTCTGATCACGATGGTTGTTTTTGGAGGCTGCTTTACTATTGATATTTATTTAGAAAAAGATCTTCTGAAGCAGAATTATCTTGAACAGATGACAGTAAAGGAAGTAGTAGCGGCGGCAATCATGGCTGTTGCAATCTTTGCTTTTAGTAATCTGAGCTTTTTAAATGAAAATGCACCATTTGCGAGCAGAGAACGTGCAGATATTTTTTCTATCAGAACACTGATCGATTTTGGGGGAATTGCAATCCTGCATGCTTATCAGAGCAGGATCAGTGAGTATGTTGCCGAGAAAGAACTTTCAGTAATGAACGTGATGCTGAAAAGCCAGTATGATCAATACCGAAATTATCAGGACAGCCTGGATCTCATACAAATGAAATACCATGATCTGAAACACCAGATAACGGGACTTCGTGCGGAATCAGATGAAGAGAAACGAAAAAAATGGATTGATTCCATGGAAAAGGAAATCGCTGCTTTTGAGAATATAAGCAGAACGGGGAATCAGGTACTTGATACGATTTTGGCAGCTAAGATTTTCCATTGTCGAAAAAATCATATACAGATTACCTGTGTGGCAGATGGAAAATTATTGGATCATATGCATGTAACAGATATATGTTCTATATTTGGAAATGCTTTGGATAATGCGATTGAACATGTAATTTTAATTCCAGATCCGGAAAAAAGACTGATCCATCTGACAGTATCCGCTCAAAAAGGATTTGTGTTCATCAAGATAGAGAATTATTGTGAAGCAGAAATTTCCAAAAATGAAGAGGATCTGATTACAACAACAAAAAAGGATAGTAAAAACCATGGTTTTGGATTGAAGAGTATTCGTAAAGCTGTAGAAAAATATGATGGTTCTGTAGTATTTGGAGTACAGCAGAACTGGTTTGAATTAAAGATTCTTTTACCCAGAGTATTGTAATGCTCTGGGTATTTTTGTTGCCAAGCATACGACAGGTCCGGTGGACCTTTTTTAGTATTTTGTGCCATATTTGCTGCATCTTGTGCCAAAAACGGCACGAAATAATAACCATGTTATAGTAATGTCAACAGGAAATGATACCTGAAAAAGACGAGAGAGTCAAAGGAGGAAAAAAGAGAATGATCAGTGTTGAAATGGAAGATGTTCTGGCGGTATTACAATTATGCAAACCGTATATTATCGGTATTATTGCTGCACTTGTAATTGGAATCGTAATTATGATCGCATGCCGCAGGATGTCCAGGGGCAAAAGATTTCTGATAAGAGGAGAAGCTGCGATCGCAATGGTTCTTGCAGTTGTTGTCTGCGTGAATATGATCTGTTTTGGACCAATGTCTACGTTGATTGGACTGGCAACGGGAAATGGAACTTTAAGCGATGAAACAAATGAAGAAGCTGCGGAAGTAGCAGAAGAAATTATGGAAGACGGAATTGTTCTTCTGAAGAATGAAAGCCTGCTTCCTTTAAATGAAACAAAAAAACTGAATGTTTTTGGTTGGGAATCTATTAATCCGGCTTACGGTGGAGCTGGTTCCGGTGGAATTAATGATCTGTATGATATTGTCAGTCTGAATCAGGGACTTGAAAATGCCGGATTTTCTATTAACCAGGAACTGGTTGATTTTTATAACAATTATGGTGCAGATAATCCGGAAATGTCTATCCAGAAACAGAGCTGGACATTACCGGAGCCACCTGTAGATACTTACAGTGATGAGCTTATTAAAAGTGCGAAAGAGTATTCTGATGTGGCAGTTGTGGTTCTTTCCAGAAAAGCAGGTGAAGGTCATAATGATATTCCTATGGATGTAAGAAAAGCAGCATATGATAATAATTCAGATGAATATGATGATTTTCCTGAGGGAGAGCATTATTTACAGCTTTCACAAACTGAGAGAGATATGGTGGATATGGTTTGCTCAAACTTTGATAATGTGATTGTGGTTTATAATGGAGCAAATCAGTTTGAACTTGGTTTCGCAGATGAATATCCTCAGATTAAATCTGTTGTATGGTGCCCCGGAACGGGAAATGTGGGATTTAATGCACTTGGTAAAGTATTTTCAGGTGAAGTCAATCCTTCCGGAAAAACACCGGATACATTTATTTATGATATGACGACTGCTCCGTGGTGGAATAATGCAGAAAAAACGGAGTATACAAATCTGGCAGATATGGCCGTTGAAGGAATGAACGCAGGAACTGCGCAGGTGTATGCTCCGGCATTTACCAATTATGTGGAAGGTATTTATGTAGGATACAAGTACTATGAAACAGCTGCACAGGAAGGTGCGATTGATTATGATAAGACTGTACAGTATCCATTTGGATATGGTCTGAGTTACACGGAATTTGAACAGAAAATGGGTGAACTGGAGGAAAAAGACGGACAGATTTCTGTAGATGTAGAAGTAACCAACACCGGAGATGTTGCCGGAAAAGATGTAGTAGAAGTGTATTATAAACCGCCATATACAAATGGGGGAATTGAGAAATCTTCTGCAAATCTGATCGAGTTTGCAAAAACAAATCTGCTTCAGCCGGGAGAATCTCAGACTGTTACAGTTACATTCAGTATAGAAGATATGGCCTCTTATGATGAGAATAATGCAAAAGCATATGTTCTTGAAAAAGGCGATTATGTGATTTCTATCAACAGCGATTCACATACTGTGCTGGATCAGAAAACTTATACTGCAGATAAAGATGTAGTATATAAGGGAGAAAATAAAAGAGCATCAGATGATACTGCAGCAACAAATGTATTTGAAGATGCAAAAGGAGATATAACATATCTGTCACGTGCAGATCATTTTGCAAATTATGAAGAGGCTACAGCAGCACCGGCATCTGCAGAGCTGGGTGAGCCATATGTTTCTGAATATCATCTGAACAGCAACTTTGATAAGACTACATATCTCAATGATGAGGATGTAATGCCGACAACGGGAGCAGATAATGGACTTACATTAGCTGATATGCGTGATGCTGATTATGACGATCCTCGTTGGGAAAAACTTCTGGATCAGCTTACTGTTGATGAAATGGCAAATATGATTGCAATGGCAGGTTATCAGACAGCAGCCATGGATTCTGTGGGAAAAGTGGCTACACTTGATTTCGATGGACCAGCAGCAATTAATAACAACTTTACAGGAGTTGGTTCTATTGGATTTCCAATTGAAGTTGTGGTTGCTTCCACATGGAATAAGGAACTTGCACAGGCCTGGGGTGAATGCATGGGCAAGATCAGTCAGGAAATGGGTGCAGAGGGCTGGTATGCACCAGGTATGAATACTCATAGAACCGCATTTGGTGCAAGAAACTATGAATATTTCTCAGAAGATGGAGTTCTTGCAGGAAATATGGGAGCAAAAGCAGTAGAAGGAGCAAGAAAATATGGAGTTTATTCTTATATCAAACATTTTGCTCTGTATGAGGGAAATGCAAAGATGGTAAGTGTCTGGTCAAATGAGCAGGCAATCCGGGAAATCTATCTGAAACCATTTGAAATTTCTGTAAAACAGGGTGGCGCAAATGCAGTTATGGTTTCCTGGAGCTTCCTTGGAGATAAATGGACTGGAGAATGCAGTAACCTTATGAATACAGTCCTCAGAGAGGAATGGGGATTCAGGGGAATGGCGCTTACAGACTTCTTCCGAAACAATGGTCATGGATTTATGAATGCAGATGCAGCTTTGGCAAATGGAGTAGATGTAATGCTGTCCACATTCAACGGAGAAGAGAACAATGTAGCCAATCCGGAGCATCCGACATCTGTACTTCAGATGAGAAATGCCTGCAAAAATGTCATGTATACAGTTGTAAGCAGTTGGGATTATGATGGAGAACACGAAGAAACAGGTATGGAAAACTGGAAAAAAGCAGGAATTGGTATCGATATTGTAATAGTACTTTTCATGGCAGGAATGGAAGTACTGGTAATCAAAGGATATAAGAAAAGAAAGAGTGCTGAATAAGGATGAAAGTGGGATGGAAAACAGTTATGAAACAGCAAAAATTGGTTGAAAAGATGACAATAGAAGAAAAGGCAGCGATACTCAGTGGAAAAACTGTCTGGCAGACCAGAGAAATTGACAGGCTTTCCATCCCGTCCATCTTTCTTTCAGATGGACCGCATGGAATCAGAAAACAGGCAGGAGCAGGAGACCATCTGGGACTGAATGCATCCTTGAATGCAACTTGTTTTCCCACAGCAGCGACGATAGCAAACAGCTGGAATCAGGATCTGGGGGAAGAGATTGGACAGGCTCTTGGAGAGGAAGCAGCAAGTATGGATGTAAATATCCTGCTTGGTCCGGGATTAAATATTAAAAGAAGCCCATTATGTGGAAGAAATTTTGAATATTTTTCAGAAGATCCATATCTTTCCGGGAAGATGGCAGCGTCATATATTCGTGGAATACAGAGTAAAGGCGTTTATGCCTGCCCGAAGCATCTGGCGGTTAACAGTCAGGAACTTCGGAGAATGGCAATGGACGCAGTTGTTGACGAACGGACATTAAGAGAAATTTATCTGACCGGTTTTGAGATAGCTGTTAAAGAAGGACACGCAAAAGCAATCATGAGCAGTTACAACCAGATTAATGGGATTTATGCTAATGAGGACAAACATCTTTTGACAGATATCTTGCGCAAAGAATGGGGATTTGATGGAATTGTAGTAACAGACTGGGGCGGAAGCAATGACCATGTGAAAGGTGTTGCTGCCGGCTCAAATCTGGAGATGCCGTCCTGTGGGTACGATTCTGCAAGGGAAGTGATTGCTGCTGTCCGAAATGGAAAGCTGAAGGAAGCGGATTTGGATGAAAGAGTTGGAGAACTGGTGGATGCAGTGATGGAACTGACATCAGGGAAGAAGCTTTCAGATAAAAACTTTGACAGAAACGCACATCATCAACTGGCAAGGAAAGCAGCAACAGAAAGCATGATTCTTCTGAAAAATGAAAAACAGATTCTTCCGCTGGATACCAAAAAATCCATCGCTGTTATTGGAGATTTTGCTTTTTCACCCAGATATCAGGGGGCAGGATCTTCTATGGTCAATCCAACAAAAGTAGAAGATATGTCATCGATTTTGCAACAATATGATCTGAATATTCTGGGAATGACAAGAGGCTATCAGAGAAATGGAGAAGTAGATGAGAATGATAGAAAGTTTGCGTTAAATTTGTCTATGAACGCGGATATTGTGATTTTCTGCTTTGGCCTTGATGAGATCAGTGAGTCAGAAGGACTGGACAGAACCCATATGCGTATTCCACAGAATCAGATAGATCTTCTGCAGGATATCAGTAAAGTGAATGAAAATATTATTGGAATACTGAGTGCAGGATCTGCGATAGAAATGCCATGGCACACCTGCTGCAAAGCGATTTTGCATGGCTATCTGAATGGACAGGCAGGCGCTTCTGCAACATTGGATATTCTGACCGGAAAAGTGAATCCATCAGGAAGACTGGCAGAAACATATCCCATATCTTATGAACAAACACCGGCATTCCGATATTATCCAAGTAATGAGAAAACATCGGAATACCGAGAGAGTGTTTATGTGGGATATCGCTATTATGATACTTCAAAAGTCCGGGTGCAATATCCATTTGGCTTTGGGCTTTCCTATACGGAATTTACATATTCTGATCTTATCATAGAAGAGGATGGAATCAAAGTTTCGGTTACCAATACAGGTGACAGAGATGGAGCAGAGGTTGTTCAGATGTATGTAGGACTTCCTAATGCAATCGTGTTCCGACCGGAAAAAGAACTGAAAGGTTTTGCAAAAGTTTATCTAAAGGCAGGAGAAAGCAGACAGCTCAGGATTCCCTTTGATGATAAGACATTCCGTTATTGGAATATAAAAACGGGACAGTGGGAAATAGAAACAGGAACTTATCAGATTATGGTAGGAGCCAGTGTTGCAGATATTCGTTTAACAGGTATGACTGAGAGAACAGGAAATAGTAAAGGGTATCCGTATAATCCGGCAAAAATGCCTTACTATTATACAGGAATCGTGCAGAAAATATCAGATGAGGAATTTCGTGAACTTCTTGGCCATGAGATACCGAACGGAAGATGGAGTGGAAATCTGGGAATCAATGATGCAATCTGTCAGATGTATTATGCAAAAAGCCGACTTGCAAGGCTGATATATAGATATCTCACAAAAATGAAAAAGAAGAGTGAGGCACAGGGAAAGCCGGATCTGAATATTCTTTTTATTTACAATATGCCGTTTCGAGGGATTGCCAAGATGACCGGTGGGGCAGTTAGTATGGAAATGGTATATGGAATTGTCGATGTTGTGAATGGCCACTTTATGCTTGGGGTAAAAAAAATAATTGGCGGATATTTCAGAAACAGAAGAAATAATAAGAAATATGAAAAATTATTAAAAGAAGCCGGAGGAAAGTGCAGATGAATCATATAAAAAATATATGGAAATGTTTTGAAGAGAAACATTCTGCTATTGCAAAATGGCTTTATCAGATATTCTATTTTGTTATATTCAGTATGGGCGTGACAGTATTCCAGTATCTTGTATTTACATTTTTACCAGGGATTTTGGGAATTGGACTGGCTGGTACAGAGTTTATGTGGCCAAAGGTTTCCATGAATCTGTTTGGAGTAAAATTTACATGGAGCTTGCTGGGGTATAATGTATTGCGTGATGCAACGGGAAATATACTGATCGGTGGTGGACTTGGCTATTTTATCAGTTATGAATTGGGGTCATTTCTTGCACAGTGTATCAATTTTCCACTTCAGAGAAATATTACTTTTAAAAGCCATGGAAATCCTGTATATCAGGCAATTTGGTATTTTGTTGCATGGGTGGTAATTTCACTGATCTGTAATGGATTTAATAATCTGTGGATGCCAGTTGCATCTGCATATGTGGCCCCGGCAGTCTATAACATGCTTGTGACAATTATTACAGGTGGAGTTTCCATGGTGATTTTTTTCTTTGTGTTTAAAATTATTTTCCCGGAGGGAAAGGCTGAATAGAAAACATGTGTTATTATAAAGCTGGAGGTGAGTACGGGATGAAGACATTGGCCAGGATATGTAAAGTATATAAAGAAAAATATCCGCTGGTTCAGATTGTGCTTCATACTGCAACAGCAGATACAGTGTATGAGAGCAAGTGGAACAACAAAAAAAGTGGCAGAGATGATTGCAGAGGAAGCAAAAGCAGATTTACATCCAGTGGAAGTGGATTCGGTAATACTGTAAAAGAATTCCGAGAATGGGTAAAATCCTTATAAATCGTAGAGAATCAGAGGCATATATATGCGACTGCACGAAATACGGGAAAAGCAGTGACTGAATTTCTGGAAAAAGCAAACCAGTACAATGTGTAATGAGGAGAATAGTATTGACAGTGATTCTCCTTATCTATATATTATTGCAGTAGGAAAAACTTATCAAGTACTCGGAAATAACTAACTTGGTAATAAAATTTTTACTGGAGGCTATCAGAAATGACGGAAAGAGAAAAAATGGTAAGTGGAGAGTTATATGATCCAACGGATAAAGAATTGGAACAATTACGTTTGAATGCGCGTAAATTAGCAAGAAAATATAATTTGACAGATGAAGATCAGCAAGAAGAGCAAGCGCAGATATTGCGTGAATTATTGCCGGCAACAGAGGAACTTCCGTATTTACAGGCACCTGTCTATTTTGATTATGGATGTAATACTTTCTTTGGAAAATTCAGTTCTGCCAATTTTAATTTCATCTGTTTAGACGTATGTGAAATACATATAGGGGATAATGTGATGATTGGTCCCAATGTCACATTGGCAACTCCCATGCACCCATTTTTACCTGAAGAACGTAATATCAGAAAAAGAGAAGATGGAGGCTTTTATAATTTTGAATAACTGCGCGTCGCATTCTCGTTACTTTAGTGATACTTTAGTGATGAGTTAGACGCGCAAATTTTTTATTCAAAGAAAGAACATATGTTTACTTCTGGCACTATATGTGCTAAAATATAGCCATGGGTAGTAGAAAAAACAACAGAATCTGAGAAAAGAGTTATCAGGGAGAAATAAAAATGCAGATAATATCCAGTTATGGTGTAGAATTACGAAAACAGAATATCCCGATCCGCCAGACACTGGAGATCTACCGTTCTGCTGTCAGTTATCTGATTGGGATTTATGTGCAGGTACGGGAAGAATTAGCAGAGATCCCGGATGCAAAGAGGCGTTTTAATGCTGCAGAACATCTGGTACATACTACGAAGAAAAACCATGCCTGTTTTGATTTTGATATCCGGTTCCCAAAGATGCCTTCCTATCTGCGTAGATCTGCCATCCAGCATGCTCTGGGGACAGTATCCTCTTATAAAACACGGCTGGATCTATGGGAAAAGACAGACGGAAAGAGCGGGAAACCAAGGCTTGTATATGAAAACCACGCCATGCCGGTCTTCTACCGTGATGTCATGTACCGTGAGGGAGCGGAAGGGAAAGACGAAGCATACCTGAAACTGTATGACGGCCATGACTGGAAATGGTTCTGTGTAGGTCTGGAGCATACAGATATGGAATATCTGAGAAAATACTGGTCAGTGAAAAAGGCATCTGCTCCAACTCTGGAAAAGAGACACCGGAAGTATTTTTTGCGTTTTTCCTATACAGAAGAAGTAACACTTACCAAAACACCTGTGAAAGAACAGATCATCTGCAGTGTGGACTTAGGGATTAATACCGATGCAGTCTGTACCATCATGCGGGCAGACGGAACTGTCCTGGGAAGAAAATTTATCGATCATCCCAGTGAAAAAGACCGGATGTACCGTACATTGGGACGGATCCGCAGATTCCAGAGGGAACATGGTTCTGCGCAGACAGAGGGAAGATGGGCATATACGAAACGTCTGAATACAGAACTGGGCAAAAAGATTGCAGGTGCGATTGTAAGATATGCGGAAGAAAACCATGCAGATGTGATCGTGTTCGAGTATCTGGAGATGCAGGGGAAGATATCGGGAAAGAAAAAGCAGAAACTGCACCTGTGGAGAAAAAGAGATATCCAGAAACGCTGTGAGCATCAGGCACACAGAAAAGGAATGCGGGTATCCAGAGTCTGCGCATGGAATACGAGCAGGCTTGCATACGATGGCTCCGGAAGTGTGTCCCGTGACCCGAAAAATCACAGCCTCTGTACTTTCCAGACAGGAAAACGATATAATTGTGACCTGTCAGCATCCTGTAATATAGGGGCGAGATATTTTATAAGGGAACTTTTAAAACCCCTTCCGGCAACGGAAAGGTCTTTACTGGAGGCAAAAGTCCCTTCTGTAAAGCGTAGAACCTCATGTGTCTATGCAGATCTGAGGAAACTCCATACAGAAATGGAATTCTTAAAAGCAGCATAGATACAGGCAGATATACAGCGGACTACCTGTAATGTGGGAACCAGCCATATCCGGCATGGGAAATACGCATAACTGCGCACCTAAGTTACAGGCGTATCCGCCGATATTTAGTCTGACGCCTAAAGCGTCTGGAAGCACGCGACTTCAGTCGTGTGAGGATAAAGTTTTTAATTCACTATGCGAAACCAATTACTATAAAAGATAATTGCTGGCTGGCATCCAATGTGGTTGTTTGTGGTGGTGTTACCATAGGAGAGGGATGTGTAATAGGAGCAGGAAGTGTTGTGACAAGGGACATTCCTCCATATAGTCTGGCTGCCGGAAATCCATGCCGGGTTATTCGCAAAATAACTGAAAAAGATCATATGAAATAAGATAATACAATCAATAAAGGGGATGCCGGTTAATACCACTTTTCGGCATCCCCTTTTTGCCAAAATAATTAAGTATTCCAATATCCGATATGGCAGAAATATTTCTGGGGCAGATTGTATTCCGGAGAAAAATGAAAGGTTAGTTTTAACTGGTTGTATTACGGCGAATCAATATCGGAGCAATCTGTTTATGGACAGGCTTTTCCAGTGGTTTAGGGGAACGTTTTTTTTGTTCTTCCATCTGTTGAACCAGAAGCTCCATGGCAGTCTGTGCAATAATGTCAATCTGCTGACCAACAGTTGTGATTGGGAGAATTGCCTCACTGGCAATGGGAGAATTATCAAATCCTATGACTTCATAGAAAGAGGGTAATTCTTGATATTTCTGGAAAATCAGGTTAAGAAACATGTTTGCATAGGTATCGTTGGCAAGGAAAACACCCTTTTTTTGATTGGGATATTTCTCTTCTATTCTTGTAAAAATACGTCTTATTTCATTTAAAATTTCCTGATAAGAATTACCGCTTACACTTAGATCAATATCATAAGGAACCTGATATTCTTTACAGGTTTCCTTAAATGCGCGAATACGGTCGTAAGCAGGAATTGCTTTCTCAACATTGACATTGATGTGGATCAGTATATCACATTTATCACGGATCAGCAGAGTGGTAGCCTGAAGCGCACCCATATAGTTGTCAGTGGTAACACTGCTGATATATTCTGCTTCACGTTCAATGGCAACGATGGGAATCTGATAGGAGGATAATTGTTTTGATGACAGCGTATGACTTAAAACAATGAGACCTTCAATCTGATAGGATAGGAGCTCTTCAATATATTGCCGTTCTTCTTCAGCCCCATGTTCACTGCTAAAGACGAGAAATTTGTAGTGATAATCACTGTAGCTGGACAGCAGCTGTGTCAGCATTTCAGAATAATAATGCAGATAAAGATTCGGAACAATGATCCCGATAAATTCACTTTTTCCGTTCGCCAGAACTTTTGCAAGTTTATTTTTTTTATAGCCAAGGGTATCAAGGGCCTGAGAAATTTTTTCCTGATTTTCAAGTGTAAGGGAATCAGGATGATTGAAATATCTTGATATTGTAGTTTTTGAAAAATGGGTATATGCTGCAATATCTGCAAATGTCACCTGTTTTTTTGACATGAAACTTATTCTCCTTATAAATAAATGCAAATATTTTTTTTAGTATAGCAATTATTATACAAAAAGGCAATATTAAAATAACCGATTACGTAACCGGTTATTTTAATGAGAAAAAGTGTTGACAGAGAGTGTGTGATGTAGTAACATCAGATTATAAAGTAACCGGTTACTTAACCGGTTCCGTGAACAATGTATGAAAGGAATGGAGGAAAAAGTGCATGAAAACAGTGCAGAACCAGGTAAAGCCCGTAAGCAAACAGACGTGGAGAAATAAGGTTACGTATGTGAAGAAAAACTGGCAGTTATATCTTTTTTTCTTAATGCCGGGACTTTTACTGACAATCATCTTTAAGTATCTCCCGATGGGAGGGCTTTTGATTGCGTTTGAAGATTATAATGTAATCAAGGGAGTACTTGGAAGTCCATGGGTTGGACTTGAATATTTCAGACGTTTTTTATCATCACCGGATTTTATGAACTATCTGATGAATACATTAAAGCTGAGTATCTATGGATTATTATGGGGATTTCCGGTTCCGATTATTCTGGCATTACTTATGAATCGTATTCAAAAAACAGGGATCAAGAAAAAAGTACAGCTTCTGATCTATATGCCGAATTTTATATCTGTAATAGTACTTTGTGGTATGGTTCGTATGCTGTTATCACCGGTAGGACCTTTGAACAGGCTGCTTGGGATTAGCACAAACTGGATGACAATGCCATCTGCTTTCCGTACTATTTATATAGCAAGTGGAATCTGGCAGACTGCAGGCTGGGCATCTATTATGTATACTGCAGCATTATCTAATGCGAGCAAAGAGTTGGAAGAAGCGGCAGTTATGGATGGTGCAAACCTTTTGCAGCAGATCTGGTACGTGGAGCTTCCGGCGATTAAGAACATTATTGTAATTCAGTTTATCCTGCAGGCAGGAAATATTATGAGCATTGGATTTGAGAAGGCATATGCATTGCAGACAGATATGAACCTGCCGGCATCAGAAATTTTATCTACATATGTATATCGCATCGGTCTTTTGAACGGTGATTATGGTTATTCTACGGCAGTAGGTCTGTTTAATTCAGTTATAAATGTAATTCTGTTGATTTTTGTAAACTGGGTTGTAAAGAAGCTGAATGATGGAGAGGGATTATAGGAGGAAGAGAAGATGGAGAAAAAGAAGAGAAAATATTCAAGGACAGATCGTCTGATCCTTGGAATTGGATTCACGATTCTTGGACTGTTTGTACTTTCTATTGCGATTCCAATTATATATGTAGTGCTTGCATCTTTTATGGATCCTACTGTTTTGAATAATCAGGGACTGAGCTCTGATATTAAGGACTGGACTTTGGATGCTTATAGAAGAGTACTGGAGAATGAGATGATCTGGCGCGGATTTTTGAATTCTTTTCTGTATTCATTTGCATTTACAGTGATCTCAGTTTTTGTAACATTACTGGCAGCCTTTCCTCTGTCTAAAAAAGAATTTGTGGGAAGAAAATTTTTTAATCTGATTTTTCTGATCACAATGTTTTTTGGGGGAGGAATGATTCCAACATTTATTTTGATCAATCAGCTGCATATGGTAAATACAGTATGGGCGGTTTTGATTCCGGGAGCATTTAACGTTTGGAATATGATTCTTGCAAGAACTTATTATCAGTCAATTCCGGCAGAATTAAGAGAAGCATCTGCAATTGACGGTGCTAATGAAATTCAGCATTTTTTCAAAATTATGATGCCGGTATGTAAACCGATCATTGCAGTACTGGCACTGTGGTCATTTGTCGGAATGTGGAATAGCTACTTTGATGCGATGATTTATCTGAACGATGCAAATCTTCAGCCACTGCAGCTGGTACTGCGTTCAATCCTGGTGCAGAATACTCCACAGCCGGGAATGATTGCAGATATCCAAAGCACAGCAGAGATGGCAAAGGTAGCAGAACAGTTGAAATATGCAACAATTGTAGTATCAAGTTTACCACTTTTAGTGATGTATCCATTTTTCCAGAAATATTTTGATAAAGGAATTATGGTTGGATCGGTAAAAGGCTAAAGAAAGGAATGATACAGATATGAAGAAAAACAGAGTAAGAAGTTTGCTTGCACTTGGACTTTCTTTAACAATGATGGTAAGTATAATGGGGTGTGGAAAACAGCAGAGGCTTGATGCTGAGATTAATCCGGATACACCGGTATCGGATGTACAGTTTCCATTGAAAGAAACAGAGGAGCTTTCTTTTATTACCAGTGCACCGGCCACTTCAACACAGGATCCAAATAAAAGAGTGATTTTCCAGAGAATGGAAGAACAGACAAATGTTCATATTGACTGGACCTGCTTTGTATCAGATCAGTTTTCAGATAAAAAGAATCTGGCGTTGGCTCAGTTTGGAAATCTGCCGGATGGACTGTTTAATGCAGGCATGAGTGATTATGATCTGTTGCGTTATGCAAAGCAGGGAATAATTATTCCGCTGGAAAATCTGATTGACAAATATATGCCAAACCTTCAGGCTGTGTTTGAAAAATACCCGGAATACAGAACCATGTGTACAGCACCGGATGGACATATTTACTCTTTTCCGTGGATTGAACAGCTTGGTTCCGGAAAAGAAGCAATTCAGGCCATTGGAGATATTCCTTATATTAATAAGAAATGGCTTGATTATCTTGGTCTTGAGATTCCAACCACAACAGATGAACTGGAACAGGTACTGATTCAATTTCGAGATCATGCAGATGATCTGAAACAAGAGTTTTCCATTGAAGGTGATGTAATACCAATGTCATTTATTATCAATAACGGAGATCAGGATCCTTCAATCTTAATAAATGGATTCGGAGATGGTTATGGGGACACAGGAGATCATTTTGCTGTAACAGATGAAGGTAAGGTGATTTATACAACGGTTCAGGAAGGATACAAAGAAGGTATCAAATGGCTGCATAAACTTGTGACAGAGAATCTGATCGATCCGGAAGCATTTACACAGGAATGGTCTACTTATGTTGCAAAAGGAAAGAATCACCGTTATGGACTTTGCTTCACATGGGATATTGCTAATATAGACAACAATACGGATTATGTGATGCTTCCGGCACTGACCGGACCGGATGGAATGAGAAATATCACCAGACAGAACAACAGTGAGACCAGCGGTTTTGACAGAGGAAGATGTGTGCTTACTACCAGCTGCCGTAACACGGCACTTGCTGCCGCATGGATAGATCAGATGTATGCACCCCTTCAGTCTCCGCAAAATAACTGGGGAACCTATGGAGAGAAGGATTCCTTTAATATTTTTGAGCTGTCTGTAAACAAAGATGGCGAAAAAATGTTAAAGCATATGGACTTAGGAGATCAGTCGCCGGTGGAAGTACGTGAAGCGCAATCTGTAAATGGTCCTCTCGCTATATTAAATGAATATTATGACGTATATGTAACACAGCCGGAAGATGCGAAATGGCGTCTGGATAATATGCATGAGACATATTTACAGGATATGAACAGCAAATATGTTTATCCTAATGTATTTATGAGTATTGATGATACAAACAAAGTGTCACAGTATGATACAGATATTAAGAAATATGCAGAACAGAAGAAAGCAGATTGGATCCTGAACGGAGGAATTGATGAAGAATGGGATTCTTATCTGAAAAAAATGGAGAAGTACGGGCTTTCCGATTACCTTTCAATCAAGCAAAAATATTTTGACCAGTATCAGGATTCATTAAGCAGTGAAAAATAAGAGAAGATATCATTTTGACAGGAGGAACTATATGAGCGAAATGTTGGAAAAGGCAAGAAAATATGAATTTATACAGGGACAGCAGATCAAAGAGGAAGAAAGACCAGCCTTTCATATAACTCCTTATGTTGGCTGGATGAATGATCCAAATGGATTTTCCTATTATAAAGGAGAGTATCATTTGTTCTACCAGTATAATCCGTATAGCACACATTGGGACAGTATGCACTGGGGACATGTAGTGAGTAAGGATTTATTGCATTGGAACTATGTTCCGACTGCATTGGCACCGGATGAAGATTATGATAAATTCGGCTGTTTTTCAGGAAGTGCCATAGAATTAGAGGATGGCAGACAGTTACTTATGTATACTTCTGTAAATCAGGAGAAACTGGAAGACGGAACTGTAAGGGATATTCAGACACAGGCAGTGGCAGTTGGAGATGGTAAGGATTATGAAAAGTATGATAAGAATCCGGTTCTGACAGCCAAAGATCTGCCCAAGGGGGCTAGTAAAGTAGACTTTCGTGATCCCAAAATCTGGAAAGGGAACGATGGAAACTTTTATTGTGTTATAGGAAGTCGTCCGGCTGATGGAAGCGGACAGATCCTTCTTTACAGAAGTAAAAATGGCTTTGAATGGGAATTTGTAAGCATTCTGGCAAAGAATCAAAATCGTTATGGAAAAATGTGGGAATGCCCGGATTTCTTTGAATTGGACGGCAAATATGTGCTTCTGACAAGTCCACAGGATATGCTTCCGGAAGGATTAGAATATCATAATGGAAATGGAACGTTATGTATTATTGGGGAGTTGGATCCTGAGACACATACTTTAAAGGAACAGTTTTGTCAAGGTGTTGATTACGGAATTGACTATTACGCAATGCAGACACTGCTTGCGCCGGATGGACGAAGAATTATGATCGCCTGGATGCAGAACTGGGATACGCTTGCATATCGATGCAATGACTCTGGATGGTTCGCACAAATGAGTCTTCCAAGAGAACTGTCTGTTAAAAACGGAAGATTGTATCAGGTTCCGATCAGAGAACTTAATGCCATGCGTGCAAACAAAGTCGAGTATAACAATGTTGTGATAAAAGATACCAGGCTCACACTGGATCAGATTGAAGGACGAACGGTAGATCTGGAACTTGTGATACGACCGGCAGATAAAGACAATCTTTATAAAAAATTTGAATTCTGTTTTGCAGAGAATGAGAAATATCATTCTACATTATGCTTCCGTCCGGATGAATCTGTTTTAAAAATCGATAGAAAATTCTCAGGAAGCGAACGGGCGCTGGTTCATCAGAGCAGTTGTCTGGTAAACGGTGACA
Organism: Blautia sp. HCP3S3_C12; assembly: GCF_052064155.1. NCBI lineage: Bacteria > Bacillati > Bacillota > Clostridia > Lachnospirales > Lachnospiraceae > Blautia > Blautia sp. HCP3S3_C12. The sequence goes on from NZ_JBQHWC010000001.1 coordinate 24,999, forward strand.
GCAATGAACTAAAACTGCGTGTGATTTTGGATAAGTTTAGTGTGGAAGTATTTATTAATGACGGCGAGCAGGTTATGTCTGCGGTTATTCTTACAAAGCAGGAAGCAAAGGGGATTTCTTTCTTTGCTGATGGTGCAGCTAAGCTTGATATAGTGAAATATGATTTATTATAATAAAGCGTTGTTGGATAAAGTATATAGACGATGATATGAGAAATCCTGACAGATAGGAGTAATATATGAAAAAATATGATGTAACAGCGCTAGGAGAATTATTGATCGACTTTACTGAAAATGGAAAAAGTAATCAGGGAAATCCGATTTTTGAAGCTAATCCAGGAGGTGCACCCTGTAATGTGCTTGCGATGTTAGCTAAATTGGGACATAATACAGCATTTATTGGTAAGGTTGGTAATGATTTTTTTGGAGATCAGTTGAGAGCAGCCATAAAAGAAGCAGGAATTGATGACATTGGCTTATGTACAGATGAAAAAATTCATACTACGCTTGCTATGGTACATACATATCCGGATGGAGATAGGGATTTTTCCTTCTATCGTAATCCGGGAGCAGACATGATGCTGAATAAAACTGAGATTCCCGAGGATATTCTCAAAGAGACAGGGATTTTCCATTTTGGTACCTTGTCTATGACTCATGAAGGAGTGCGGGAAGCGACAAAAGAAGCAATTCGTATTGCGAAGGAAGCAGGGGCTGTTATTTCATTTGATCCAAACTTGCGTCCACCACTCTGGGAGTCACTGGAGGAGGCGAAAGAACAAGTACTATATGGTCTTGAACAGTGTCGGATTTTGAAAATATCAGATAATGAGATCCAATGGCTGACAGGAGAAGAAGACTATACTGCCGGTGTAAACTGGATCCAAGAAAGATATGAGATTCCGATGATTCTTGTATCTATGGGAAAGGCGGGCAGTCGTGCCTATTATAATGGATTAGTGGTAGAAGCAAAACCATTTTTACAGAAAAGTACGATAGAGACAACAGGAGCAGGAGATACTTTTTGTGGTTGTGTGTTACACTATATTTGTGAGCATGGAATAGATGGACTGAAAGAGGATGATCTGACAGAAATGTTAAATTTTGCCAATGTAGCAGCTTCTATCATTACTACAAGAAAAGGTGCGCTGCGAGTAATGCCCGAACAAGAAGAAATCCAACAGTATTTAAATACTATCAGAAATGCAAATAAGTAAAAAACTTTAAATTTGTAATTCTTGCCAAATCGCAAGGAAATCGCAAGACTTTGGTCATGTGGATTTCCTTGCTTTTTTTTCTCAAAGTGTCAGGTAAGGCCCTTGTTTATGGAAGAAATCAGCTCTGCCAGTTGTTTCCTTTTGGTGCGTGTATCACCGTTGATCATCAACTTGGAATAAATCTGGTTGACATATTGTTTCACAGTGCCTTCAGAGAGAAATAACCTCTCTGCGATTTCGCGGTTGCTCAGACGGTCGGTGATCAAAGCTGCGATTTCTGCTTCTCTGCTGTTCAACATATTTAGGATCTCAGGTCTGGAATTACGGCTGGACAGGCGGAGGCAGTGTTGTTCATAAACAGAACCAAGGGAAAGGATCCGGTCTGTGAAAGGCTCTGATGCTATGGAATTAATACTGCCCAGCACGTCCTTGATATAGGTATAATTTTCTACAAAAGGAATCAGAAAGCCATCCGGCATGGCGTGTCCTAAGGCTTTCTGCAGAAGCTGTCGTGCATCATGATGTTTGCCCAGCATTGCGTAAGCAGAAGCAGTCTGAATCTGAACGTGGAGAGACACAAGTTCATAGTGCATTTTCTCACAGAAGGGCAGAAGCGTTTCGCTTCTGCCTATAACTTTTGCGTACATTTTCTGTGAAAGAAAGACCTGATTCTCGATCATTTCCATCATAGGTCTGCAGGGAGAAAGAAAGCTGACAGTGGATAACATATGGTCTTTAAATAATGCAGGAATCTTTTCCGGCATTCTAATTAATGCATAGTAGTAAGCATAAGTACTGTCAAAAATATTCAGCCACATCATATTGTGGAGAGACAGAAGCTCCTTACGCTTTACTTCAGGGTTCTTCACAAAGGTGACATCCTCCTGAAAAAGGGAAAGCCTTGCAGCAAGGAAATCACAGCAGAGCGAAATATTGTGCTGTCCGTTTGAGGCAATGGTGGAATAAGTCTGCTCAAGCAGAATCTGTGCATCTGAAAAATTTCCCTGCATAAATGCTGCCTCTGCATTCATGAGCAATTCCGCACCCTGTCCATGTCCCTGGGTAATCCTGTAATAGTGGGGCATACATTCATTTATAGCTGTCAGTTCTGCATCCAGGGTTCCGGATCTGCGGTGAAACATCATCAGAACAGAAGGAGAACCGAAGGTCCAGCTTCCTGTTTTGCGGATACTGATGGCAGGTCTGGTCATTTTGGAACTGGCCTGACGGTGCAGAACGCTCATACCGGTGATATCGTTATACATCAGAAAACTCATAATAAGATCACATTCTCCGGAGAGATTCTTTCTCTCATCTTCGGACAAAGTGTTATCTTCAGCTATGGTATCTGTCAGAAGCTGCTTCAGTTCCAGCATTTTGGGAATCTGATGCCAGGTAAACATACGGCGCATTAATACGAGAAGGGCCAGAGGCCTGTTCTTCAGGATTTCTGTTGGACAGACATCAAGAAATGCGAGAACCTTTTCCGGCGAAAGAGAAGCCAGGAGGATTCCTGCATCCTTTTGGATAACAGCAAGTGCTGCATCATAGTTAAGAGCCTTGTTATAGGCAGCAAGTGCCTGCAGAAACTGTCCCCGGGATTCATACCATTGTCCGTAACGATTCCGGAAATCTGTCTGTTTTTCATGGGAAAGCATGGCAAAGGCACGCTGTGTACATTCCTTCATCATATGGTGAAAACGGAAGCTGACTCCATCGGGCAAAGGAGTGATAAAAGCATTCTGCCTGGTCATAAGGGAAAGAATCTGTCCGGCTTTCGGATTCCCTGTAATAAAAAGTGCCATTTCAACGGTAAATTCATCTGCAAGTCCCATAACAGTGAGAAATTCCTGCTGCGCATCAGAAAGGGGTGCGATCATGGCAGAGGAAAACATATCATAAATGTTAGAAGTATGGTCGGGAAAGTGTCCGTTTTCAAAAAAGGTACAGAGATTCAGATAGACTGCAGAGAACCATCCCTCACTGGAATAGAGAAGCGTGTTCAACTGATCTTCGTTCAGGCTGGCACCGCAGCGATGGGTATAGACAGAAAGCTCCCGGCGATTCAGACACAGATCCCTGGTATGGATCTGATATAACTTTTTGCCAAGACGGAGAATCTCTTTTCCGGACAGAAAAGCATTTCTGCCGGATACGATCAGGTGGATATTTTCAGGCAGTCTGTTGGCAAACATACAAAAAAAATCTGCAATATGAGGTTCACCCAGCAGATGAAAATCATCAATAAAAATGTAGTAAGAGGTCTGCCCACTCAAGGCATAACAAAGCTCATCAGCAAGCATCCCGGCGCTGGCAGCATCTGAAGGGCAGCTATAATTATCCAGAAAATCAAGCCCTGCAAAGGCAAATGCCTTCTGAACGCTCTGCCAGAAAACAGACAGATTATCAGAATAAATACTGATCCGGATCACACAGGAATTTCCGCTTTTGCTCTGTTTGTCCAGATACCAGCTGATGGCAGTTGTTTTTCCATATCCCATGGGAGCAGTCACAGCAGTGAATGCAGATTGTGAAATCGGTTTCAGATTCTCCTGCAGACGCTCAGAGATGTAAATTGTATTCAGATTATATTTCTTTTTAGACATCTGTAAAACCCCTCACTTGATACGATATGTTTCATTTTAACATATAAAGTATCAAAATGAAACTTTTTCCCAGGTGGTTTTTCAGGCAACATCTGCCGTCGCATTTGCTATACGGGGGCACTTTTTGGTGCCGAAAAGTGCATTATCAAATGAAAAGAAATCAGTTATAATTACAGGTAACATAAGCCTATAACCAAGCAAAGATATGCAGGGGTAAATCGGAAGTTGAAATTACAATATGTAAATACATAGTAATAATGCCCAAAAACAGATGATACATTTTTAGAATTGGCTGAGAAGGAGCCTTGTGTGATCATTGGAAGAAATGCAGACTATATACTGAAAGACCGGGACGGTGTGCTGAATGTATTTATTCATGGGGACATGCCGGAAAAAATAAAGCGTATCACTGGTTTATACAATGTAAAAGAGAAGGAAGCTGTAAAAATGATGACAGACACAGATAAAAGGCGAAGAACAAATTATAACTTTTACACAGATCAGAACTGGGGAAAAGCCAGCAATTACACACTGTGCCTGAACAGCTCACAGCTTGGATATGACAGATGTGAGATGATAATTATGGAATGCGTGAAATAAAAACAGATTATGTTTTTTATTCAAATTGACTGAGTGGAAGATCCCTTTTTCTATGTAGTGTATCTGTAAAATAAAAGAGGCAGATATAATGAAAAGGAATAAACCAGCTTGTATCATTCAGGTAAGAGTTAAGTGATGGAAGCATTTCAGATAATAAATAATAGTTACTTTGCGCATTTTGTGTTATAATTGAGATTAACAGGAAATGATAAATATCTGCAAAATGAATGTTTATCAGGAACTTGCCGGAGGACATTTTAGTTAAGGCATAATAAATTTCGGACTTTGTAAAATGCAAAAGGGAGATCAATGATATGAGAAAAAAAACAGTTCAAAAAAGCAGTACCAAAGGCAATGCAAAAAGTAGCACAAAGAGCAATGCAAGAAACAGCGTAAAAAACAGCGTAAAAAGCAGTGCAAAAAACAGTCCTCAAAAAGCTGTTAAGACTGTTGCTCCAACAGTAGAGAATGTTTCTGTTAAGCAAGCCGTAATTATTCAGGAGCCATCTGTTGAACAGAATGAACAGAACATTCCAACGAGACAGCCTGATCTGGGGCCGCGAAGAAGTGTAGCCTTCATTGGATCAGAATGTTATCCATTTGTTAAGACCGGCGGATTGGGAGATGTAATGTCTGCCCTGCCAAAGAGTCTGGCAAAATTAAACATTGATGTTAAGGTCATTATTCCAAGATACAAATGTATTCCTCAGAAATTTCAGGAAAAGATGGAATACAGGGGTTCCTTTGATATGAATCTCTGCTCTGATGGAAAGCAGTATTATGTGGGAATTATGGAATATCAGGAGGATGGGGTTGTCTATGATTTTATAGATAATGATGAGTTCTTCTCCTGGGGAAATCCATATACGAATCTCATAGATGACATTCCAAAATTCTGTTATTTTGCAAAAGCTGCCCTTGCTGCCCTTAATTATCTGAACTGGACTCCTGATGTCGTGCATTGTCATGACTGGCAGGCAGCTTTAGTACCACTTTATCTGAGAACCTGTTTTCAGGATACAGATGTAGGACGTGCAATTTCAGTACTCACAATACATAATCTGAAGTTCCAGGGTATTTATGACAGAAAAAGGATTCAATACTGGTCAGGACTTCCTGATTATGTATTTAATAAGGACTGCATGATTCAGAACTGGCTGGATGCCAATATGTTAAAGGGTGGCATCGCTTACAGCAATAAAGTTACAACTGTAAGTAACACCTATGCCTGGGAGATTCAGACAGAGGAATATGGAGAGGGACTTGCAGAGCATTTAAGATATCACAACAATAAGATTTTGGGAATTGTGAATGGTATTGATACGGATATCTGGAATCCTGCAACTGATAAGCTGTTAGCAGCTGATTACGATGAGAAGTCAGCAATAAAGAATAAAAAGATTAATAAAAAAGCTCTCCAGGAATCTCTGGGGCTGGATGTAGATGAGCATAAGATGGTAATCGGACTTATTTCACGTCTCACCAACCAGAAAGGTCTTGATCTTGTAAATGACGTAATCCCGGGAATTATGGATGAACATACGCAGGTGGTTGTTCTTGGTACCGGTGATTCTCAGTATGAGAATACATTCCGTTATTATGAAAACAAATATAAAGGCAATTTCTGTGCATATATTGCTTACAATGAAAATGTGGCTCACAATATTTATGCAGGATGTGATGCACTTCTGGTTCCATCAAGATTTGAACCATGTGGACTTACACAGCTTATAGCCATGAGATATGGTGCAGTTCCGATTGTAAGAGAGACCGGAGGACTCAAAGATACGGTTCAGCCTTATAATATGTTTGAGAATACAGGAAACGGTTTTACATTTGACAGATATGAAAGCGGGCTGCTTTACGACGCGATAAACAGAGCAAAGACTCTCTATTTCGAGAACAGAAAATCCTGGGATGATATGGTGATCCGCGATATGAATAAAGATGTTTCCTGGGAAAAGAGTGCAAAACAGTACAAAGATATGTATGTAGGTTTAACGCCAAGAGATTAGTGTGCTGACAATATGCTCAGACGTAATGCTGCCAGGCAGCATTAAATTACCTGAGCACAGTAATCGAGTAGAGAACGTGCCCTCGCTGGGCACGTAAAAAGGGATTTCTGCCCCGGCAACTGATTGCCCGGATGGCAGAAATCCCTTTTCTTTTTATGGACGCACCCCGTTCCCACTAGAGACGGGTGTGCCAGAGGACAGTTTCTTTGCCCGGTAATATTCCTGTTTCTGGGCATACATGGACAAATCTGCTGCCTTGGTAAGCTGCTCTACGGACAAATCCGGATGGTCGCCGGCAAAGGCACACCCGGAGGAAATACTCAGCGTCCCCACCTTTGTCCCGGACCAGGCCGCCGCAATCCGTTGCAGCGCCGCCAGAATTTCCTGCGCCTGGGCTTGGGTCATTTGACCCAGCACTACGAACTCATCTCCACCGATGCGGAAGATTTTCCCCCGATCCCCCACCGCCTGGGTGATACATTGGGCAGCGCCGCATATCAGCTCGTCCCCTGCCTCATGCCCCAGGGCATCGTTGACACCCTTTAAGCCGTTGATGTCCATGAGAAAGACGGTCAGATCTGCCGGAACGGAATCCGCGTACTGCTCCAGACACTCATGATACGCCAGCCGACTGAATACGCCGGTCAGAACATCTACGGAGCTTTTCATACGCTGCTCCATCAGCTTTTTGTTCATCCGAATCCGCTGTGCCGTATAATACTCGTAAATCCATTGAATCAGAACGCTGACAACACTAAAGAGCGCCAACAGAGCCACCAGCGTTTGCAACAAAAAGGCGGTGATATTTTGGTGCAGGTTTTCGCTGACATCTATGCCTTGCAGGTACAGCTCCTTGAAGATGGCCTTTCGCAGAAACAGGATGCACAGAATGCCCACCACTACCGCAACGGTTTCCGAATAGATCAGCTGCTTCCGGTTTCCGGACTCTTGCATTGCCGGAGGACAGTCGCATAGCTGCGACAATCTGTTTTTCACCGACTTCCTAGTCAGAACCCAATGGATGCTGCAGCAGGCGATGATCGCCAGGACATAGGACAGCCAGTCCCGAAATATGGGATAGGAAAACAGATTCTCTAAAATCATTTGCCGCAGCATAGGGAAGCTGCAATATAACGCGGCAAAAACGCACAGCCCATGAAGAAAGGTGCTGGCAGCCGCAATCCCCAGATAGACATACATGCGAGGCTTCCGAAAATAAAGGTCAAAGAGCCAACCGGCTCCCGCCGCAAACAGCACGCGAGCAAATACCAGCATTATGGATCCAAGGGGCATTCCGCTGGCAAAGGGAGAAAATATCCGGTCGAGCTGGGACAGGCTGTAGGTGCCGATCCACATGGACGTGACCACAAAAACGCATACCACCGGCACACTCCCCTGTGCCCCCAGCATCATAGCCGCCACAATCACAAGAATGTGCAACGTGGTGGTGGAAATGGCCGGAAGCTCAATGTATCCCAGATAAGAAAAGGCAAACACCGCTTCCCAGGCCATCAGCATCAGGATGATCTCCTGCAATTTCTTTTTCGTCAGAGCAATCCCATATCGCTGTCGAAAACGCTCCATACTCCTTACTCCTTCACATCCTTTTCTTCATGTATTATACTTATTCCTGTGTGAAAAGCAATACGATTCATAAATCTTTGCAAACATCAACCTGGACGAGCTTCATGCAAAGCATTCCAAATATTATCGTGAAGAAGCATACCGCCTGTTAGATGCACTCCTGAAACAGTACAACACATAAGAAACATCTTTTCGTAGGAACTTATATAACGTTAAGTGAAATCAAAAACTGTAAATGAAAAATTTAGAGGAGTTGAAAAAAATAGCACTCACCTCTTGACAGTGCTAACAACATGTGTTATATTACATGCAGAACAAAGAAAACAACATATTTCTCCTGTGGGAGAGATATTTCTCATATAAGAGGAGGGTTAGCCTATGAATATCAGTAAATTTACACAGAAATCCGTACAGGCTGTCCAGGATCTGGAGAAGGTTGCTTATCAGTTTGGCAATCAGGAGATGGAAGAGGAGCATCTTTTATATGCTTTGCTGGAACAGGAAGACAGCCTGATTCTTAAACTGATCGAGAAGATGGAGATAGATAAGGATTATTTCAGAAATTCTCTGAATCAGGCACTGGATGCCAGGGTTAAGGTATCTGGCGGTGAGCTTCGTTTCGGACAGTATCTGAACAAGGCTCTGGTCAGTGCAGAGGATGAAGCTAAGGCAATGGGAGATGAATATGTCTCTGTAGAGCATCTCTTTCTTGCTTTATTAAGACATCCAAGTCCAAGTATGAAGAAACTGTTTCAGGAATTTGGCATTACTAAGGAGCGTTTCCTGCAGGCACTTTCTACAGTACGAGGCAATCAGCGTGTAGTCAGTGACAATCCTGAAGCTACTTATGATACTTTGAATAAATATGGCGAGGATTTAGTCGAAAAGGCACGTAACCAGAAGCTGGATCCTGTGATCGGACGTGATGAAGAAATCCGTAATATCATCAGAATCCTTTCACGTAAGACCAAGAACAATCCGGTGCTTATCGGTGAGCCTGGTGTAGGTAAAACAGCAGCAATCGAGGGCCTTGCACAGCGAATCGTGGCAGAGGATGTGCCGGAAGGTCTGAAGGATAAGAAGATTTTTGCCCTGGACATGGGCGCTCTGGTAGCAGGTGCCAAATACAGAGGTGAGTTTGAGGAACGTCTGAAAGCAGTCCTTGAAGAAGTAAAGAAGAGTGAAGGAAACATCATTCTTTTCATTGATGAGTTACATCTGATCGTTGGTGCAGGTAAGACAGATGGAGCTATGGATGCCAGCAATATGCTGAAGCCTATGCTTGCCAGAGGTGAGCTTCACTGTATTGGTGCCACAACTCTGGATGAGTACCGTCAGTATATTGAGAAAGATGCAGCTCTGGAACGTCGTTTCCAGCCGGTTATGGTGGATGAGCCCACAGTGGAGGATACCATTTCCATCCTTCGTGGTCTGAAGGAGAGATATGAGGTCTTCCATGGTGTTAAGATCACAGACAGTGCGCTGGTTGCAGCAGCTACACTTTCCCACAGATATATCACAGACCGTTTTCTTCCTGATAAGGCCATTGACCTGGTGGATGAGGCCTGTGCCCTGATCAAGACAGAGCTGGATTCCATGCCTTCAGAGCTGGATGAACAGCGCCGTAAGATCATGCAGCTGGAGATCGAGGAATCTGCACTGAAGAAAGAGACAGATAACCTGAGTAAGGAACGTCTGGAAACACTTCAGAAAGAGCTGGCAGAGCTTCGTGATACCTTTAATACACAGAAAGCACAGTGGGATAATGAGAAGCATTCTGTAGAGAAATTGCAGAAGCTTCGTGAGCAGATCGAGGATGTGAATAAGCAGATCCAGAAAGCAAAACAGAACTATGATCTGGAGAAGGCTGCACAGTTACAGTACGGTGAGCTTCCGAAATTACAGCAGCAGCTGGAAATCGAAGAGAAGAGTGTGAAGGAAAGTGACAGAAGTCTGGTTCATGAGGCAGTCACTGATGATGAGATCGCAAGGATTATTTCCAGATGGACCGGTATTCCTGTAACAAGACTGACAGAAGGCGAGAGAGCCAAACTCCTCACTCTGGAAGATCAGCTTCACAAGAGAGTTGTAGGTCAGGATGAAGGTGTGAAGAGGGTTACAGATGCAATCCTTCGTTCCAAAGCCGGCATCAAGGATCCGACCAAACCTATCGGTTCCTTCCTGTTCCTTGGTCCTACAGGTGTAGGTAAGACAGAGCTTGCCAAAACTCTGGCAGAGAATCTGTTTGATGATGAACAGAATATGGTCAGAATTGATATGAGTGAATACATGGAGAAGTATTCTGTATCCAGACTGATCGGAGCGCCTCCCGGATATGTAGGATATGAGGAGGGCGGCCAGCTTACTGAGGCAGTCCGCCGTAAACCATACAGTGTTGTACTTTTCGATGAGATTGAGAAAGCACATCCGGATGTGTTTAACGTACTGTTGCAGGTACTGGATGATGGACGTATCACAGATTCTCAGGGACGTACAGTTGACTTTAAGAATACAATTCTTATCATGACTTCCAACATCGGTTCTCCGTATCTGCTGGATGGTATTGATGAGAATGGAGAGATCAAACCTGAGGCTCAGAGCCAGGTTATGGATGACCTGAGAGGTCATTTCCGTCCGGAATTCCTGAACCGTCTGGATGAAATAATTATGTTCAAGCCCTTGACAAAATCCAATATTGGTAAGATAGTAGACTTGATGGTCGGCGAGCTTGACAAACGTCTTGCAGACCAGGAGCTTTCCCTAGAACTGACAGATGCAGCCAAGGATCAGGTTATCGAGAATGGCTATGACCCGGTATATGGTGCACGTCCGCTGAAACGTTATCTGCAGAAATATGTGGAGACTCTTGCGGCACGAAAGATTTTGTCCGGAGATGTTCACGCAGGTGATACTCTGGTGCTGGATGTTCAGAATGGGGAATTCATTGTTACGGTAAAGGACGGAAACTAAATGATACCCAAAGATCCAATGATTCTGCTGAGTTATGTGAATACTCAGCTCAGGGATTACTATGATTCCCTGGAAGCACTCTGCACATGCAGAGGATTGAAGAAAGACGAACTGGTGGCGAAGATGCATTCCATCGACTATGAGTATGATGAAGCAACCAATCAGTTCATATAAGAAATATGCGAAATGCTCTCTGACAGCGGGAATTGCTGTCGGGGAGCATTTTTCTGTATAAAATCAAGTACCTTCTGTAAGCACCGGAAAGACAAGTGTGTTTTGAAATCAGTACAATTTGCAAAAATACATAAGATAAGACCAAAAAGTATTAGCAAAAAAGACTAAATCGTTAAGAATAAAACAAAAGAAAGTATAAAATATGTGAAAAATATCTAAAAAAGTACAAAATAAAGCATAAATATTCATTATCCATACAATTGATTTTTGGATGCTGTATGTTATAATTGCATCTGTAAAAAAACAAGCGCATATTAAATAGGAAGAAACACGTATATGAAAAAAATCTCCTGAATGATAATCGCGCTGTACGAAAATACAATATGGAGGTGGCAGTTTTGAAAAAGTTGGTGACCGTACTGGGTGCTTTTTTGGCAGTTCTTCTGGCTTGTCCGTTGAGTGTATTTGCGGCAGAAGGCAGTAAAGCACCATCTACAGTACCTGTATGGCTTTGCATTCCCTTTGCAGGGCTTTTGTTATGTATTGCAGTGATGCCTCTGGTAAAAGCGGAGTGGTGGGAGTCTCATCAGCCACTGGTTGTTGCCTTATGGATCATTCTGATGGTGGTTCCATTTGCTTTCGTTTATGGAGCCGGAAAGACTGCAGAGACAGTTCTGGACTGTATTGTGAATGATTATCTTACATTCATCATTCTGTTATTCGGCCTGTTCTGCGTATCAGGTAATATTACCATGGAGGGCGATTTCGCAGGTTCCCCTCGTGTTAATGTGGGTCTGCTTGCGCTGGGAACTCTTCTGGCAAGCTGTATCGGTACCACCGGTGCCAGTATGTTGATGGTACGTCCGGTAATTAAAATGAATTCATGGAGAAAGAGAAAAGGACATATTATGATCTTCTTTATCTTCATGGTTTCCAATATGGGTGGATGTCTTACACCAATCGGAGATCCGCCGCTGTTAATGGGATTTATGCGAGGTGTTCCATTCTTCTGGAGTCTGCATCTGTTCCCTGTACTGATCTTTAATATGGTCATTTTGCTGTTTGTATTTTATCAGATTGATAAACGTTCCTACAGAAAGGATATTGCAAATGGACGTAAACCGGATATCCGTAAACCGGGTACTCAGTTCCGTCTGGATGGACTGCACAATATCATCTTCCTTGTGATGATCGTTGGCGCGGTAATCTTAAGCGGTGTACTTCCGGGAATGTCCGCATTTCAGGATGCCGCAGGCAATGTAAGAGGCATTCATCTTTTTGGAGAAGTAACCCTGACATTCCCGGCACTGATTGAAATTGTAATCATATTGCTTGTTGCTTTTCTTTCCTTTAAGACAACAGATAAGCAGATCCGTATCAGAAACCATTTTACCTGGGGTGCGATCCAGGAGGTTGCGGTTTTATTCATCGGTATTTTTATCACCATGCAGCCTGCATTGATGCTTCTGAAAGCGGTAGGACCGAATCTGGGAGTTACTGAACCGGCAGAGATGTTCTGGGCAACCGGTGCACTTTCCAGTTTTCTGGATAACACACCTACTTATCTGGTATTCCTTACAACGGCAGGAACGCTGGCATTTACAAATGGAATCACAACTACACTGGGAACAGTACCTACCAAGATTCTGTCTGCCATTTCCTGTGGTGCGGTATTCATGGGTGCCAACACTTATATCGGAAATGCCCCAAACTTTATGGTAAAGGCAATCTCTGATGAGAATGGTGTGAAGATGCCGTCATTCTTCGGATATATGCTGTGGTCTGTTGCATTTCTGGTTCCGGTGTTTATTATCGATATGTTTGTATTCTTTTTATAAGGAGGGAGGATCATTATGCAGGATAATCAGGAAAAATGTAAAGAACTTGCAATACGCATTTATAACCTGGACGAAGAAGTTTATAAATGTGTGGGTTCCTCTCTGGGACGTACATTTACAGGACAGAAAGAAACAACCATCCGTCATCTGGCAGCACTGATGTATACCAAGCCGGATGGACATCTGCTCAGAAGTGAACTGGCGCTGATTAGTAACATGGCTCGTACCATCAGGGATAAGAGCGAGAGAAGACGTCTTATGATAGAGTATGACAGTATTCTGAAAGAGATCGAAAGTCTTCCTGATACATTTGGGAAGACAGATATTGTAGACAAAGCGCGTATCAGTCTGAATAATCTGATCGCAAGACGCCAGAACGAGATTTCAGAGAATGACCATCTGATCATCTGTATCAGTCGTACACAGGGAAGTGGCGGTAATGATATCGGATTTGAACTGGCGGATCAGCTTCAGATCAACTATTATGATGCAGAAATTTTTGATCAGGTTATGAAGCGTCTGCAGGCAGACAAAAATGAAGTCAGTGATACTGGTAATTTTGAAGGATTTGATAAATACAGAAAGAAAAAACACACAGATCTGAAAACCTGGTTCAGGGAATTCAATCGTTATCATGGACTTCCGAAGCAGGACGCAGTATTTTTCAATATGAGTGATCTGATCTGTGAACTGGCAAAGAGTGAAGACTGCGTGATCATGGGACGTTGCGCAGATGCGATTCTTAAGAATAATCATATTCCTCATATCAGTCTGTTTATCAGTGCTCCCTTCCAGGTTCGTGTGCAGCACGTTATGGATATCCGTAATATGAATCTGAAGCAGGCAGTACGTTTTCTGAAGCAGATGGATAAGCAGCATAAGAAATATTATGAATTTTATACCGGTGAGAAATGGGGAAAACCAGAGAATTATGATTTGTGTATCAACAGTGCCAACTATGGACTGAAGGATACAATTGAGCTGATCCAAAGAATGCTGGATCAGAAGGTTCACTAAAATTAAAAATGATGGTTGGATAAAAAATAAGCTCTGTGGATAGAAGTTTTGACCCACGGAGCTTATTTTTCTTTTTTATTTCCAGTTGAATGTGAACATTCCATAAATATAGATAAAGGCAATTATAATCGGAAGTACAAACTGGAAGAGCGGTTTCATCCAGCTCTGTACCTTTAAGCCCTTACCGGTATTGCTCTCTTTGATAAAGTTATCCCATCCCCAGCCGAACTTATTACAGCAGAAGAGTGCAAGGATGAGAGAGCCAAGGGGTAAAATATTGTTGGAAACAATAAAATCCCAGAAATCAAGCCAGGTAGTTCCTTCGGCAAATGGCTGGAAGTGGAAAACGCTGAAACCAAGGGCTGTGGTAAGTGCCAGAAGAAAGACACCTGTGCCGCAGACCACGCTGCCTTTTGGACGAGACCAGCCGGTAAGCTCACGTATCATTGCCAGGATGTTTTCGCACACTCCCAGAACTGTTGACATAGCTGCAAATACCATGAACAGGAAGAATAAGGAACCCCAGATTCGACCTCCGGACATGTTGTTAAAAACTGCTGCCATTGTATCAAACAGAAGGCTCGGACCTGCGTTTACTTCCAGATCAAAGGTAAAGCATGCAGGGAAAATAATAACTCCTGCCAGAAAAGCAACCAGTGTGTCCAGTGTGATCACATGAATAGCTTCCCCCATTAGAGAATGCTCTTTACCAATATAGCTACCAAAGATAGCCATGCCACCCATACCTGTAGATAAAGTAAAGAATGCCTGGTTCATTGCCCCTACGATCACCGAACCATCTATCTTTGAGAAATCCGGTTTCAGATAAAAGGTCATTCCCTCACCTGCGCCTTTCAGAAAAAGACTGTGCACAGCGAGAGCAAGCATCAGTACCAGCAGCGCAGACATCATATATTTTGTCACACGCTCCAGTCCTCCCTGAAGATTGAAGGAAAGGATGAAAAATGCAATGACCACAGTGACCAGTAAGAAGAATACATTCACAGAGGGAGAGGAGATCATGGCTGAAAATCCCAGTGAACCATTTTTACCTCTGAGAAACTGTACAAAATAATAAATGATCCAGCCGCAGACAACAGTGTAAAATGCCATTAGGGCAATGTTGCCAAGCAGACAGAACCAGCCGAAAATCCCCCATTTCTGTCCTGGTTTTTCCAGCTTACGGTACATGAAAAGGGGACTTGTCTGAGCCGCTCTTCCGATGGAAAATTCCAACACAAGAGCCGGGATTCCCAGGATGACCAGACACAGAAGATAGATCAGCATAAAGCTGCCGCCGCCATTTTGCCCGCACATCCACGGGAATTTCCATACATTTCCGCAGCCAATGGCGCAGCCGGCGGAAAGCATAATGAAGCCAAGCCGGCTTCCAAGCTGTTCACGTTTCATAAGATAACGCTCCCTTCAGAAGTTCATATAAGGGATATTATAAGATAAAAAACAATATTTGTAAAATTAATTGTTTTGTTGTATATTACTCAAACTTCGCACATGTTTTTTGCCTATGCACCTTGAAAATTCAATACCTGGCAGTTATTCAGTTGTCAAAGTTCCGCTGCTATGCTGCTTGAAGCTGTGATTTCAATAATGCAGGTAATGTGTTCATAAATGTATCAACCAGATCATTGATTTTTTCTTCAGACAGTTCAGTGTTGTCGCTAAGCATGGTTCGGAACATTTGAAGCAGCATTTGAAATGCCTGTATCCATGTAATGTCAGACATTTCGTCAGAAAAGTATAAAAAAGTTCACCCAATGAACGGTTGTTGTTGGATTCCCGGCTTTCCAGAGAAAGTATCATATATCGAGTAAAAACAACTGCTGTGTGAGCAGTCATTGCATCGTAAGATAAGGAGTTACATTCCCTGCTGAGGTTCAGATAGCTTTTGCATATCTTGAAGAAAACTTCGATATCCCAGCGCTTACCATAAATACGGATGATTTCATTTTCATCCAGGGTTGTATCTGTAGAGATAAGGCATAAATATTCCTTTCGCTTATTCCTGTTACGGACGTACACAACTTTAGCCGGAATGACTTTCCCATCCTTTACAACATCAACCAACACAGAAAGCAGGTATCGGGAACGACCGCGCCTCTTTTTATTCTGGTTGTAGATTGTGGTAAGAGACATATCTTTACCATTGTACCGAAAGAACATTTTGGGTGTCTTTTTTACCATGCCAATGACATCATAACCGATTGATTTCACAGCATGGAGCGTACTTGGAGAAGAAAACCAACTGTCAAAAAGAACGTATTTGGCTGGAATAGCAACTTTTTTAGCGATTTTTAAGAGTTCAAGCATCGCCTGTGTTCCTTTTTGCATGGAAAGCATTCTTCGTTTGTATCCGACGGTCCGTTTGTCAACATCTGCCGCTTCATTGACTCTGTTCTTTTTGTTTTCAGATGAGAGAAGAACGCTGTTGACGGGGAGAAATGTGCTTCCGTCTGACCATCCAAGCGTAAGCATACGGAATCCGAAACGGTATCTGTGATTTGCGTGGTCATAAGCCTTGGCAAGAAGTTCTACTTTCTTGGAACGATTGCGTTCGAACATGGAATCATCAATAATCAGTACATTTGTACGTTCCTTAGAATCCAAAGGTAAAATAGCATCCTTAATGATTCGGGAAGCTAACAGAGTCGTAAAGCGAATCCAATTAATTTGGATCATCTTCATGAAGCGGTACACAGTATCCTTTGCAAAACCAGGAGTATTTCGTCCGGTAATCAGGCTCATGTACATACTTCTGTTAGAGAAAATCAGCAAAAAAAGATACTGAAAAACTTCGACAACAGGAATTCCTTTTTTCTTATATGCATTGGATGCTTTTAATGCTGAAGAAATATGGAATCTTATAAAAAATCTTTTGATAGATTTAGAAATCTGCTTATCATTTTGGTTTGCTTGTGTTATACTTTTATTCATAGCATGAGCCTCCGGTTTTAATTGTTTTTGGACAACTCAATTATACCAAACCAGATGGTTTCATGCTATTTTATTGCCAGTATTTATTGAATTTTCAAGCACTTATTCAAGTGCGAAGTTTGAGTATATTATTGAAAATATCGTTTATATAAGAAAAATAACGCTTCTGCGTTTCGATGGGAAAATATTGAAAAAAATATGGGAAAGGAACGAGAAATGGATACAAATGTGTTAAAAACTTTTATTGCAGTATGTGAATATTCCGGCTTTTCAGCTGCTGCAAAAGAGCTGGGATATACCCAGTCTACAGTCTCTTCACAGATCAAACAGCTGGAAAAGGAACTTGGTGTCAGGTTGTTTGACCGTTATTATCATAAAATCAATCTTACGGAAAAAGGAGTTTTAGTTTTGCAGCAGGCTCGAAACATTCTGAAGGCACAGGCGAAAATGCTTGATTCGCTGAATTAGGCTGAAAGCATTGAAGGCGAGATCCGGTTGTCTATGTCCAGTTCTGTCTGCAGCAGATATTTTAAAAATGATTTTCTGCGTTTTCATCATCAGTATCCGGAAATAAAAGTGGAGATAACAGAAAACGGTACAGAGCAGATGTTTGATAAATTACGGAAGAACGAAACAGATTTAGTTTTTACTCTGGACAGGCATATTTATGATTCGGATTTTATTTCGGAGAAATATGTGAAAGACGGACAGATTAAAAGACTGGATGTTGCCGGCTGCCCGGTAACTGTATGGACACAGCTGCTGCTCCACAAAAATAAATGGCGGTCTCCGGCAATTAATGTGTTTATAGAATTTTATAAAGAAGTTATGCAGAGATAGAACTTGAAGAATACTGGAAATTTTATTCGACCTGAGATGAAAAATATTAGCCGGGCAAAATAAAATTGAATATTTTCAAATTGGAAATATCAAAGTTAAATCTAAAATAATTATAAACTGCACAAAAAACACTTGCATTTTTTGTCTAAAAGTATATTATATATGATTAGTCAGGCTAATTAAAGAATAATATCAGACCTGAAAGAGGACAGAGACCGGAAGGGAGTGAAGCTATGTGGTGCCCGAAAGAGGAGAAGAATGAGAAAGAGAAACGAGAAGAGAAAAGCATGCCTGCGCTTTTTATGGAGATCAACCGCCAATATGGTATGAGATGTATGCAGCGTATACGGGAAATCGGTATCCAGCAGGGACAGATGCCGATTATTATGATCGTATACAGAAATAACGGCTGCAGCCAGAAGGAGATCGCAGAGTGGATGGGTGTAACACCGCCCACTGTAAATGTAAGTATCCAGCGTCTGGAGAAAGCAGACATTGTCTGCAGGAGACGTGATGATAAAGACCAACGCATTATGCGTGTATATCTGACAGAAAACGGAAAAAAAATCGTGGAGGAGCTCCTGCAGGAAAGCAAAGCTGTGGAGAAAGTGATGTTCAGCAATTTCAGCGAAGCGGAGCTATGTCTTTTACGAAGGTTTTTTGGGCAGATTCTGGATAATATTTCGGAGATACCTGTCAACAGGTAGAAACTGAAAAATACATGGTGGAACAGATTGAGAAAAATATTAAAAATAGGAAAAGAGGGAATCAAGCAATGATTAAACTGATGAAATATCTGAAGAAATCAGAGGGATACATTGTCCTGATCATAGCACTTCTGTTTCTGCAGGCGTACTGTGATCTTTCCCTGCCGGATTATACCTCCAAGATCATTAATGTAGGTATCCAGCAGAAAGGTATTGAAGACAGTGTGCCGGATAAGCTTCGGGATTCAACCTTGCAGAATCTTCAGATTTTTATGGATGAGGATCAGAAAAAGGAAGTTTCACAGAATTATACACAGGAAGATGATACCTGGGTATTAAACGATGATATTTCCAAAGAAACCAGAGAGAATTTAAATGAGGATTTCTCCAAGGCAATGATGATGGTAGCTGCCTTTTCCGAAGACAGTGAGCAGGGGCAGGCAATGGTTGCACAGATGGGCCTTCCGGAGGGAACAGACCCGTTGACAGCACTGGCACAGATGCCGGAAGAAGCAGTACAGCAGATTATGAGTCAGATGGATGAGAAGCTGAAAGATATGCCGGAGTCTATTGTGACACAGGCTGGTGTTTCCTTTGTTGCTTCAGAATATGAAGCATTGGGGAAAGATGTGGATGCCATTCAGATGCATTACATCCTGATGTCAGGTATCAGAATGCTTGCCATGGCACTGGTGATCATGCTGGCAGCAATCAGCGTCACATTTATTTCGGCCAGAGTGGCAGGCAGACTTGGTCATGACCTGAGAAACAGCATTTACCGCAAGGTTATGAGCTTCTCCAGCAGAGAATATCACAAATTCTCCACAGCATCCCTGATCACACGAAGCACCAATGATGTGCAGCAGGTACAGCAGGTTATGGCAATGATGTTCCGTATTGTTCTGTACGCGCCGATCCTTGGTATTGGTGGAGTGATCAAGGTATTAAACACAGATTCTTCCATGACATGGATCCTTGGTGTGGCAGTTGGTCTGATCCTGATTGTGATCTTTGTGCTGTTCCAGGTGGCAATGCCAAAATTCACTATCTTACAGACTCTGATCGACAGACTGAATCTGGTATCCCGTGAGATCCTGACAGGTATTCCTGTTATCCGTGCATTCAGCCGTGAGAAGCATGAGGAAGACCGTTTTGAGAAAGCAAATCTGGATCTGACAAAAACAAACCTGTTTGTCAACAGATGTATGACTTTTATGATGCCCATTATGATGCTGATCATGAATGGTGTATCTGTACTTATTATTTACAGTGGTGCCCATGCAGTAGACAACGGAACCATGCAGGTTGGTAATGTTATGGCATTTATCCAGTATGCAATGCAGATTATTATGTCCTTTCTGATGATCACTGCAATGTCCATTATGCTCCCGAGAGCAAATGTTGCAGCACTTCGTATTGATGAGGTTCTGAAAACAGAGGTTTCTATTCAGGATCCGGAAACTCCGGTACATCCGTCAGAAAATGTGAAAGGTGAGATTGAATTTGACCATGTATCCTTCGCTTACCCGGAAGCAGGTGAGAATGTACTGACAGACATTTCCTTTAAAGCAAAGAAAGGTCAGACAATCGCAGTGATCGGAAGTACTGGAAGTGGTAAGAGTACCCTGATCAATCTGATTCCCAGATACTATGATGTGACAAAGGGTTCTGTTAAAGTAGATGGTGTGGATGTCCGCGACATGACTCAGAAAGAACTTCGTGACAAACTGGGATATGTGCCTCAGAAGGGTGTACTTTTCTCGGGTACTATTGATTCCAATATCCGATATGGTAAGCCGGAGATCACTGATGCACAGGTAAAGGAAGCAGCAGAGGTTGCACAGGCTACAGAATTTATTGATACCAAACCGGAGAAATATGAATCCCCTGTATCACAGGGAGGTACCAATGTTTCGGGCGGACAGAAACAGCGTCTGTCCATTGCCAGAGCCATTGCAAAGGATCCGGAAATCTTTATCTTTGATGACAGCTTCTCTGCCCTTGACTTTAAGACTGACAGTCAGTTAAGAAAGGCATTGAAGGAGTACACCAAGGACGCAACTACCGTAATCGTTGCCCAGAGGATCAGTACCATCCTTGGTGCAGATCAGATCATTGTACTGGACGACGGACATATGGCAGGTATTGGAACTCATAAGGAACTGATGGCAAATTGTGAGGTATATCAGCAGATTGCAAGATCTCAGTTATCAGAGGAGGAACTGGCATGAGCGAACAGAGAAGAAGAGGTCCTATGGGAGGACATGGACGTATGATGTCCGGCGAAAAGGCGAAAGACTTCAAGGGCTCCATGGCTAAGCTTTTCCGTTATATGGGACGATATAAATTCCGCTTTATACTGATGTTTATTTTTGCAGTAGCGGGAACTGTGTTTAGTATTGTAGGGCCTAAGATTTTAGGTAAGGCGACCACAGAGCTGTTTAACGGCCTGGTTGCCAAGGTAAACGGAACCGGTGAAATTGACTTCGGAAAGATCGGGATGATCCTGTTATGGACACTTGGATTATATGTGTTAAGTGCATGCTTTTCCTTTGTACAGGGATTTGTAATGTCCGGGATCTCCAATGATGTTACCTATAATCTGAGAAAAGATATTTCAAAGAAAATCAACAGACTGCCTCTGAATTATTATGAGAGCAGAACAAACGGAGAGATCCTCTCCCGTATCACCAATGATGTGGACACTCTGCAGATGAGTCTGAACCAGAGTCTGACGCAGCTGATCACATCAGTGACAACTCTGATCGGTGTATTTATTATGATGCTTTCCATTAACGTGTGGATGACTTTGGCAGCACTTCTGATCCTGCCGGTTTCCATGTTCATCATCCAGACTGTCATGAAGCATTCCCAGAAATACTTCCAGGATCAGCAGAGCTATCTGGGTAAAGTAAACGGTCAGATCGAAGAGAACTTCGGCGGTCATAATGTAGTCCGGGTTTTTAACAAAGAGAATGATGTAGTAGAAGAATTTGAAAAAGACAATCAGAAGCTTTATGAATCTGCATGGAAATCTCAGTTCTTCTCAGGAATGATGATGCCCATCATGCAGTTTGTAGGTAACCTTGGATATGTAATGGTAGCTCTCTTAGGCGGCGTGTTTGTAATCAAAAAAAGTATTGAAGTCGGTGATATCCAGTCCTTCTTCCAGTACATCCGTAACTTTACACAGCCAATCCAGCAGATCGCACAGGTTACAAACCTGTTACAGTCTTCAGCAGCAGCTTCCGAACGAGTATTTGAATTCCTGGAGGAGCCGGAAGAGAGTCAGAATGAGAAGAACCCTGTAGATGTTAATACACTTACAGGAGATGTACAGTTTGAACATGTAAAATTCGGTTACAATCCGGATAAGATCATTATCAATGACTTCTCAGCAGATGTGAAGGATGGCCAGAAGATTGCCATTGTAGGTCCTACAGGTGCAGGAAAGACAACTATGGTGAAACTGCTTATGAGATTCTATGATCTCAATGGCGGAAGTATTAAGGTAGACGGTTATGACATCAAAGACTTTAACAGAAGCAGTCTGAGAGAAATGTTTGGTATGGTGCTCCAGGATACCTGGCTGTTCTCAGGAACCATTATGGAAAATATCCGTTACGGACGTCTGGATGCTACAGATGAAGAGGTGATCGCAGCAGCAAAGGCAGCCCATGTGCACAACTTTATCATGCAGCAGCCGGGCGGCTATGACATGGTTCTGGATGAAGAAACCAGCAATATTTCCCAGGGACAGAAACAGCTTCTCACTATTGCCAGGGCAATTCTTGCCAATAATAAGATCCTGATCCTGGATGAGGCAACCTCCTCTGTAGATACCAGAACCGAAGTGCGTATCCAGAAAGCCATGGACAATCTGATGAAGGGCAGAACCAGCTTTGTAATTGCACACAGACTTTCTACCATCAAGGATGCAGACCTGATCCTGGTTATGAAAGACGGTGACATTATCGAGCAGGGAAATCATGAAGAGCTTCTGGCTAAGAAAGGCTTCTATGCTGATCTGTATAACAGCCAGTTTGAGAATAAGGCAACTGCTTAAAATATAAAGTTACAATCCCTCAGGGGTATTTGTGAAAGAGAATATATCCGGTGGATATAGGATCTCACAGATACCGGCTGAGGGATTTTAGTCTTTTCTGTCAGAGGGTAATATGTTATAATTAAAAACTAACTTACGAAAAATGATAAATTTTATCATAGAAACAGAAGAAAATGATAACAATAATAAGGAGTATTGTAACTGTGAAATTGCTGAACAGTTGCAAATATCAGAGGATATCAACAATATGACAGATAAGAAAAACGGCAGAGAATATCTGGGCTATGTGCTGGAAAAATTAAAAGAACGTATCACAGAGATCAGTCTTTCTCTGGTGGAAGGACAGAAAGAGATTGAGGGAATGCATGAGTATTACTGGGAAAATTATACAGAGATGGACCAGTATGGTTATGAGAATTATGATAATCAGCAGGCATTGTTCCGCCAGATTTCCGCAAATGAAGAGCAGCTGATCCTGAAGCAGAGATTTCGCAGAATGGTAGACTCTCCATTCTTTGGAAGAGTGGATTTTATATATGAGGGAGAAGAGGAACCGGAGATTTTTTATATTGGAATTGGAAACTTTTCGGAGAAAGCGGGGCATATTCCATTAGTATACGACTGGCGTGCTCCGGTAAGCGGGCTGTTTTATGACTATGACAAAGGACCGGCTTCCTATGAGGCTCCCATGGGTGAAATCCATGGAGAGGTTGCTTCCAAATGGCAGTACAAGATCCGTAACGGAAAAATGATCTATGAATTTGAAAGTGATGTAAAAATTGATGATGAGATCCTGAAAGCAGAACTGGGAAGTAATGGAGAAGTCCAGCTTAAGAACATCATCCGTACCATTCAGAAAGAGCAGAATGCCATCATCCGAAATACCAAAGATAAAATCATGGTGATCCAGGGTGCAGCAGGAAGCGGGAAAACTTCCGTGGCGCTTCACAGGATCGCCTATCTTCTCTACCATGACAGACAGAATCTGAAGTCTTCCAATATTCTGATCCTGTCACCAAATGGAGTGTTTTCCGATTATATTTCCCATATCCTTCCTGAACTGGGAGAAGAGAATATTAAGGAAATGAGCTTTGATCTTTTTGCTTATAAGCAGCTTCGGGATACAGTTTCTGACTGCGAAGACCGCTATGATGAAATTGAACGCAGAATCCGTTTTCCGCAGAAAGCTTCTCTGTCAGAGGAAAAGCAGTCCATGGAATTTATAAATCTTATGGAACGCTATCTGCTGGAACTGGAAGACCGGCTGATGAATTTCCGGGATGTGGAATACAATGGCTTTGTGAAGACAGAGTCTGAGATTATTGAACTGTTTTATTTCAAATTCCAGGATTTTCCGCTCCTTTCCAGAATGGAAGCAGTAGCAGATTACTTTATCGATGAAGTGGAGACCCTGCGAGACCGTGATCTGGCAGATGATGAGAGAGAACTGGTCCGTGAGAAATTCATGAAATTATATGCTACCAGGGATCTCTATGTGATCTACAGTCAGTTCCTGAAGGAGAATGGATATAAAGGGCTTCCGAAAGCTTCCTATGAGAAAAGAAAGCTGAAATACGAGGATGTTTATCCTGTGCTGTATCTGAAATATCGTTTGTTCAGCCAGCAGGGAAGAAGTAATATCAAGCATCTGGTGGTAGATGAGATGCAGGATTATTCCAGACTTCAGTATGAGATCCTCCAGAGGATTTTTTCCTGCCGTATGACTATCCTGGGTGACAGGGCTCAGACTATGGATGATAAACAGCAGGATGTACTGACCTTTCTTCCCAAGATATTTGGAAGGGATATCCGCAGGATTGTGATGAATAAAAGCTATCGGAATACTGTGGAGATTGCCTCCTATGCCAACAGCATGGCAGGAATTACAGATATGGAGCTTTTTCAGAGACATGGAATGCCTGTTGAGGAAAAAACATTTTCAAATGTGGAAAAGACAGCAGAATATATAGCCGCTATGTTGAAAATCGGGGAAGATCAATATGAAACAGCAGCTGTTATCCTTCGGACAGAGAAAGAAGCAGAGAAAATGTGGATAATCTTAAAGGAGATTCTGGCAGGAAAGGATTTTGATGTGGAAAATAAGTTGTCCTATCTGGATAGAAACAGCAGTACCTTCCGCAAAGGTCTGACGGTTACCACCTTCTATCTGGCCAAAGGCCTGGAATTTGATCAGGTATTTTCTGTTTTTCCACAGAGGGATCAGACGCCATTGGTACAGCAGGCAAGGTATATTGCCGCAACCAGGGCACTTCATGAGCTTCATGTGTATGAGCTTGGAGACTGAGCAGATTAGTGTCTGTCGGGAATCCGGATTTTACAGATGGGCTTTCTGTAACTGATATATTAAGAACAATTGTAGGTTTCTCAAAATTCCATTGCCGCAGGCAATTTGACAGGGAAATAACATTGACATTGATGTAATGAAATTGTAAACTATACAATATAACAGCAGAAAAGAATGATGAATCTATTCCAAGGAGGATATTATGAGAAATAAAAAAGTACTGATGCTTTTAGCGATAACAGTTGTATTATCCGGCTCTTTGACAGCCTGCAGTTTTGGCGGCGGGGATAATGACGAGGATACCAGCGTAGTACAGGTAACTCCTACACCGGAACCGACCAAGGCACCAAAAGCGACTGCTACACCGGTACCGGCTGACAAGCAGGATACGACTTATACATCCAAGAACAAGGCGGTATCCATTAAGCTTCCGGATGCTACTTGGGCAAATAAATCAGATTCTGATGATATGGTAAGCTTTGAATCACCGGATCAGGGCAAGCTTCTGGTTCTGCATGGTTCCGGAGATGAGGCTATGTCTGTAGCCATCATTCCAAGTTCTCAGGATACTGCATCTGCCCTGGTAAAGGCTGACAATCTGGTTGAGGGTACAGACTTTGAGATCCAGGATTACAAGTCAGAGGAAGTAAGCGGAGTGAATGTATACAGCTATACAGTTCATTATCTGAATGACAAGAGCGAGTATGCATATGTGGTAAATAAATATTTTACAGATAATACTACAGAGTTTTACAGTGTAGCAGGATCTGTCAAGAAAGAGGATTCCCTGGCAAAGATCAAGGCTTCTGTAGACTCCTTTAAGATTGCCGGAGAATCAGGTCTGAAAGCAGCGACACCTGAGACCGGAAGCAGTGCTGCAGGTACAGAGAACACAGGAACAGCAGATGGAACAACAGCTGGCGGTACAACAGCAGATGGAACAACAGCAGATGGAACTGCTTCAGATGCAACTTCTTCTGACGGAAGTTCCTATGACGGAAGCTCCTATGATAGCAGCAGCTATGGCGATGACGGATCTTCAAACGGATATTTTGCAGATGGTACTCCGGTAGGAACAGATGATCCGGATTATGATACCAATCAGACCAGAACTATTTACAGAAATTCTGACGGTTATCCTCTGGTTATTTATCCAAATGGTGACGGCAGCTGGTGTGATGATGACGGCAATACCTATACATTCAGCACAGATGAGGATGTATATGATGAGAATGGTGGAGATTACTATTATGGCGGTGAACCGGCATATGTAAGATACATGCCAAAGAATTAAGTGACAGAATGACAGGAAAAACAGGGCGGCTGCTGTAAAAGGCAGTCGTCCTGTTGCGTTAATGTTGACATGTAACGTTGACAGTAACCTCTTATTTACATACTGACGGATATTATGTTACAATAGCAGAGAAATTTGAAGTTGGTGTGCCCATAAGTGGATGGTTCAGAAAACCGGCCTGTCAGTACACCAGAGATTATGAGGGATAATAAATGGAAGCATATGGAAGATTTGCCGGTGTCTACGACATTTTCATGGATAATGTAAATTATGGCGAATGGACAGACTATATTATAGAAGCACTGGTTCAGGACGGAATAAAAGATGGCCTGGTGCTGGAGCTGGGATGTGGAACCGGTACTGTGACGGAGATGCTTGCAGATGCCGGCTATGACATGATCGGAATTGATAATTCCGAGGAGATGCTTGCAGAAGCAATGGAAAAGCGGGCAGGGTCAGGACATGATATTTTGTATTTACTTCAGGATATGCAGGATTTCGAATTGTACGGTACAGTCAGGGCTGTGGTCAGTGTGTGTGACAGCATGAACTATGTCACAGAGCCAGAGGATCTGGAATATGTATTTGCACTGGTGAATAATTATCTGGATCCGGGCGGACTTTTTATTTTTGATATGAATACAATCCATAAATATCGTGATGTGATCGGGGACAGGACGATTGCAGAGGACAGAGAAGATGGAAGCTTTATCTGGGAGAACAGCTATGACAGTGAGAATGCCTTGAATGTGTATGAGCTGGCACTTTTCCTTCCTCGGGAAGATGGATTGTATGAGAAGTGCGAAGAGGAGCATGTGCAGAAAGCATATTCCATAGAAGAGGTAAAGGTCATGATCGCGAAAGCAGGGATGGAGCTTGTGGCAGTTTATGATGCATATACCCATACTCCTGGTGATGAGAATTGTGAGCGTCTGACTTTTATTGCCAGAGAACATGGAAAGAGCGCAGAAAATGACTATCATGGAAATATTCCGGAACGTGCCCGTCATACAGAAGAATAAATTCTGCAGGAAACAAAATAGAAAGTAACAAACATAAAATATAGTAATTAAATGGGAGCAACAGATAAATGAAGGATTATATTATAAGAGCAATTGCAGCAAATGATCAGATCCGTGCATTTGCAGCAGTAACTACAGAAACAGTGGAGACAGCCAGACAGGATCACAACACAAGTCCGGTTGCTACAGCAGCACTGGGACGTCTGCTTACAGCGGGAGCTATGATGGGAGTGATGATGAAAGGGGATAAGGATATCCTGACTCTCCAGATCAAAGCCGGCGGACCGTTGGAGGGAATTACAGTAACTGCAGATTCTCGCGGAAGAGTGAAGGGATATGTAGGAAATCCGGATGTATGTATTCCGGCAAACAGTAAGGGAAAACTGGATGTGGCAGGAGCTGTAGGCGTTGGATTTATGAATGTTATCAAGGATATGGGACTGAAGGAACCATATGTGGGACAGGTTGTACTTCAGACCAGTGAGATTGCAGAGGACCTGACCTATTATTTTGCTACAAGTGAGCAGGTTCCGTCAGCAGTAGGTCTGGGTGTGCTGATGAATAAGGATAATACAGTTCGCCAGGCAGGTGGATTTATCGTTCAGCTGATGCCTTTTGCAGAGGAAAGCACAATCTCCAGGCTGGAAGAGAATATAAAGAAAATTAATTCTGTTACAGATCTGCTGGAAGAGGGACATACTCCGGAAAGTCTGCTGGAAAAGGTCCTGGATGGTTTTGATATGGAGATCAATGACAAGATTCCCACAGAGTTTTACTGTAACTGTAGCAGGGAGAGAGTAGAAAGGGCACTGATCAGTATTGGCCGTAAGGAGTTAAATGAGATGATACAGGAAGGAAAGCCCATTGAAATGAACTGTCATTTCTGTAATAAAAACTATGAATTTTCAGTGGAAGAGCTGAAAGAAATCTTGCGTAAATGTAAATAATTGTTTTACAGAAATAAGAGATACCGGAAGAGAAAGAGTCAGAAAAGAGGTAGAAAATGAGACACGGTTATATTAAAACAGCAGCAGCAACACCGTATATCACAGTGGCAGACTGCAGGGCAAACGGAGAGGAGATTATTCGTCTGATCCGTGAAATGGAAAAGGAGCATACTAAGGTTATGGTCTTCCCGGAGCTTTGCATCACAGGGTATACCTGCCAGGATCTGTTTTTGCAGCGACGCCTTCTGGACAGTGCATGGGAAACTTTGATGAGAATTGCAGCTGACACTGCAGATGTGGATGCACTGATCTTTCTGGGAGTACCGGTGAGAAATAAAGGAAAGCTTTATAATGCAGCAGCTGTGCTTAACAGAGGGGAAATTCTGGGGTTGGTACCCAAGTCATATCTGCCGAATTATGGAGAGTTTTATGAGCAGAGACATTTCGTATCAGGGCTGGGATGTCTGGAATTTATGAGCATTAACGGGAAAAAAATTCCATTTGGAACCAATCTTCTGTTTGTGTGTGAAGAATTGCAGGAGCTTATTGTGGCAGCAGAAATCTGTGAAGATCTGTGGGTTAATATGCCGCCAAGCGTGATCCATGCCCAGGCCGGTGCAAATCTGATCGTGAATTTATCTGCAAGTAATGAGATGGTTGGCAAGGACAGCTATCGTAGAAGTCTGGTATCAGGACAGTCAGCCAGACTGGTGTGCGGCTATGTGTATGCCAATGCCGGTGAAGGGGAATCCACTCAGGATCTGGTATTCGGCGGCCAGAATATGATTGCAGAAAATGGCTCGATCCTGGCAGAGGGAGAGCGGTTTAAAAACGGAATTGTATACAGTGAGATTGATGTTCAGAGACTGAATGACGAAAGAAAAAGACTGACCACCTGGCAGTCCTGTGAGGACAGTGATCATCTGAGAATTCCTTTTCATCTCAAGATGGAGGAGACAAAGCTTACCAGACAGTATTCCAGATATCCTTTTGTGCCTTCCCAAAAGTCAGAGAGGGATCTGCGATGTGATGAAATCCTGAATATTCAGGCCATGGGATTGAAGAAACGTCTGGATCATATTCATTGCCATAAAGCAACCGTGGGACTTTCCGGAGGCCTGGATTCCACACTGGCCCTTCTGGTAATTGCCAGAGCCTTTGATTTGTCAGGCGCAGACAGAAAAGATATTCATTGTATTACCATGCCATGTTTTGGTACCACTGACAGAACTTATCAAAATGCCTGCAAATTAAGTGAATGCCTTGGTGCAACCTTAAGTGAGATCAATATTAAAGATGCTGTAAATGTACATTTCAGAGATATTTCTCATGATCCCTCTGTCCATGATGTTACTTATGAAAACAGTCAGGCCAGGGAACGTACACAGATCCTTATGGACAGCGCCAATCAAGATGGCTCACTTCTGGTGGGAACCGGCGATCTGTCAGAGCTTGCCCTGGGATGGGCTACCTACAATGGGGATCATATGTCCATGTATGGAGTGAATGCTTCTGTGCCAAAGACCCTGGTACGCCATCTGGTACATTATTATGCAGATACCTGTGGAGATCAGAAGCTGACAGAGGTTCTGATGGACATTCTGGATACACCTGTAAGTCCGGAACTCCTGCCTCCAAAGGATGGAGAAATTGCCCAGAAGACAGAGGATCTGGTAGGTCCTTATGAGCTTCATGATTTTTATCTGTATTATATGCTGCGTGCCGGATTTGATCCGGAGAAAATATACAGACTGGCCTGCAGGACCTTTGAGGGTGTTTACAGCAAAGAGACCATTTATAAATGGCTTCGTACCTTCTGCTGGCGTTTCTTTGCCCAGCAGTTTAAGCGTTCCTGTCTGCCGGATGGCCCAAAAGTGGGAAGTGTAGCGGTTTCTCCAAGAGGAGATCTGAGAATGTCCAGTGATTCCAGTGCAGCCATGTGGATGGAGCAGCTTGACAGGATGAAAGAAGAATTAAAGATTGAGATTTAACCGAATCAAGTAGCGAAGCGGATTGCGAATATCTGCTTTACTCCTATGGGAATGAGCAGAGCAAAAGCGGAGAACAGGTCAGTTGTTCTCCGCTTTTTTTAAAGCATCTTCAATGGCATTCAGAAGTACCAGGGAAGTATATTTCTGATCCTGGGGGTACTTCAGGTTTTCCAGTGATTGTGAGGAATAAATCTGACTGGAAAGAGATTCCAGAGCCGGCTCCATGAGAGGAAACATGGCGGAAGTGCTTTCACTTAAGTTTACCAGACGGATATTGCGGATTTTTTCTGCATCTACGGATACTTCCAGGTCAAAGGTGTTGCTGTTTAATTCAATGGAGGAAGTATAAATTCCCGGTTTATACCGGTCGGGAGAAGTACCGGCAGAGTGCTGCCTCTGTACAGGACCGAACATAAAGAAAAGTACAATTCCCAGTATGACTGCAAGAAGGAGAAAAATGCCGGTATATATAACTTCCTTCATATGTAGGACTATGATTTTGGTTTTTGCACTCATGGTACACGCCTCCTGGATGGTTTTGTATATTCTATTACAGAAGTGCTTAAATTATGATATACTGGGATAATGAATGTTGAGTAACTGACAGTAAGGAGAGAAGAATGTCATTACAGTTTATTATCGGCAGTTCCGGTGCCGGAAAGTCTTATTTTGCATATGAGAGAGTAATCCGGGAGTCCATGGAACATCCGGAGAGAAATTACTATATTATTGTTCCGGAGCAGTTCACCATGCAGACCCAGAAAACACTGGTGGAGATGCACCCGGGAAAGGGAATCCTGAATATTGATATTCTCAGTTTCCAGCGTCTTGCCTACCGAATTTTTGAAGAGACGGGGGGCGATAATAAAAAAATCCTGGAAGATACAGGCAAGAGCATGGTCTTGCAGAAAATGGTCCAGCAGCACAGGAGAGAGCTTGTCTATCTGGGAAGCCAGATGAACAAGCCGGGATATCTGGACGAAATGAAATCTCTCCTGTCAGAATTTATGCAGTATGATATCAAGGAAGAGAATCTGGAGGAAATGAAGGAGAAAGCGGGAACTCAGACACTGCTTTCCATGAAGCTTCAGGATGTAACGGTGCTGTATCGGGCATTTTCTGAATTTCTGAAGGGACATTATATGACAGGGGAAGAGGTTATGGATGTCCTTTTAAAAGTACTTCCGTTTTCAGAGAAAATAAAAGGCGCGGAAATTCTTTTTGACGGATTTACCGGTTTTACTCCGATCCAGATCAATGTAATACGGGAACTGCTTCTGCTGACCAGAAAAGTTTCCGTGACAGTGACAATGGATGAGAAAGAGGATATTTATTCTGTGGGGAAGCCCTATCAGCTTTTCTATATGAGTAAAAAGATGATCCATGCTCTGGCCGGGCTTACAAAGGACCTGGAAGATCCTATATATCTGAAGCCCTCTGAGAAATCCAGATTTGCCGGAGCCGGAGCCCTTCGTTTCCTGGAAAAACATATTTTCCGGTATCATAAGAATGTCTGGGAGGGAGAACAGAAGGAACTGCAGCTGTTCTCTGCGCCATCACCGTTGGCAGAGATGAATGAGGTTGCCAGAAGAATGGCATATCTGGTAAGGACAAAAGGAATCAGATATGGGGAAATGGCTGTGATCACAGGAAATCTGGAAGAGTATGGAAGAGTGGCTTCACAGGCCTTTGAGGCTGGAGAAATCCCCTTTTTTATTGATGAGAAGCATTCCGTACTGATGAATCCTTTTGTGGAATACCTTCGGGCTGCCATGGAGATGGTGGTTCAGGGCTTTCCCTATGAAAGTGTGTTCCGATATCTGCGCTGTGGCATGTCAGCAGTTACCAGAGAGCAGACAGATCAGCTGGAAAATTATGTGCTGGCTTTAGGAATCCGAGGATATGAAAAATGGTCCCATAAATGGACCCGGGTATACAGAGGAATGGATCCCGGACAGATCCTGCAGATGAATGAAATCAGGGAAATCTTTCTGGAAGAGATCGGAGAGCTGGCAGAGGGCTTTGGTCCGGGAAAAAAGAGGGTGGAGGAATATTGCAGGATCCTCTATGCTTTTATTGTGAAAAGCCAGGTATGGCAGAAGCTGAAGCTCCAGGAAGAGCAGTTTAAAAAGCTGGGGGAGAAGGCTCTGGAAAAAGAATACAGCCAGATTTATGGTATTGTGATAGACCTGCTGGATAAAATGGTGGAAATACTGGGAGAAGAGACGGTGAGCAGACAGGAGTTCAGACAGCTTCTGGAGACAGGGCTTACCCAGGCCGAGGTAGGACTGATCCCGCCAAGTATGGATCAGGTAATGGTAGGAGATATGGAGAGATCCAGGCTGAAGGATATTAAAGTACTGTTTTTTGTTGGAATGAATGAGGGGAATATTCCCAAGAATACACAGTCAGGAGGAATCCTGTCAGAGGTGGACCGGGATTTCCTGGGAGAACAGGGGATGGAGCTGGCGCCCGGACCAAAGGAGCTGATGAATATGCAGAGATTCTATCTGTATCTGAATCTGACCAAGCCCTCCAGGCAGCTGGTGCTTTCCTACAGTGAGACCAATGGAGCGGGAGAGGGTATCAGCCCGGCTTATCTTATTGGAAGCATCCGGGGACTTTTTCCGGATTTGGAGACAGAGAGAATCCAGGATACCCGGGAAGCCTGGATTCCGGAGATTCCGGAGGCAGGACTGGAGCTTTTCCTGGATAAGCTGGTACAGGAAACAGCTAAAACGCAGGAAACAGGATGCAGTGATGACCGCATATTCCAGGAACTTTACAGCTGGTATCTTCGTCAGCCGGAATACAAAGATATAGTACAGAATCTGGTACAGGCTGCTTTTATGCGAAAGCCTGTGGACAGGATCAGCCAGAGTGTGGCCAAAGCTCTTTATGGAGAAATTTCTCCTTATAGTGCCACCAGGCTGGAACGGTTTTCGGCCTGTGCATTTGCCCATTTTCTTCAGTATGGCCTAAGGCTGGCGGAGAGAACAGAATATGAATTCAGAGCAATGGATATGGGAAATGTGATGCATCAGGCACTGGAAAATTTTGCAGTGCGTGTACACAAAATGGGATTAAACTGGGCGGAGCTTACAGATGAACAGCGTGAACAGATTGCAGATCAGTGTCTGAATGAGATCGTAGCAGATTATGGAAATACAGTGTTGAAAAGTAATGCCAGAAATGAATATATGATAGAACGTACCAGACGAATCCTGCAGAGAACTGTATGGGCTCTGCAGAAGCAGCTCCAGAACGGGGATTTTCAGCCGGAAGGCTTTGAGGTAATCTTTGGAGGCGGCAGGATTGACCGTGTAGATATTATGGAGGATCAGGATAAGGTATATGTGAAGGTCATTGATTACAAGACAGGGAATACATCCTTTGACCTGGTGTGTCTGTATCATGGTCTGCAGCTGCAGCTGATGATCTACCTGGATGGAGCCCTGCAGGTGGAACAGAAGAAATTTCCGGACAGGGAAATCCTCCCGGCAGGTGTATTTTACTATAATATTAAGGATCCCATGATCAAGGAGAAAATAGATGCTGATGTGGAGAAAGTCAGCCAGGGAATTATGAAGGAATTAAAAATGAACGGTCTGGTACAGAAGGATCCTGAAATGATCCGGAAAATGGATCAGACTTTGTCTTCCATTCCTGTAGCATTTAAAAAGGACGGAGGCTTCTACAGTAATTCTTCTGTGGCAGACAGAAAGCAGTTTCAGATGCTGGGAAACTATGTAAAAAAGAAAATCCATGAAATCAGGACAGATATTCTAAGAGGAGATGCCCAGATCTCTCCCTATGAACTGGGAAACAGAAATGCATGTACTTACTGCCCTTATATTTCTGTATGTGGGTTTGACCGTAAGATCGCCGGATATGAATTCAGGAGACTGAAGAATTTTACAGATGATGAACTCTGGCAGATATTTGCAGAAGAGGAGGGAGAGAACTGATGGGAGTAAAATGGACCGAAGAACAGCAGAAAGTAATTTCCCTCAGGGACAGAAATATTCTGGTCAGCGCAGCGGCAGGTTCCGGTAAAACTGCAGTACTGGTGGAAAGGATTCTCAGCAAGATCACAGATCCTGAGGCTCCGGTAGATATTGACCGTCTTCTGATCATGACCTTTACCAGAGCAGCGGCAGGTGAGATGAAGGAAAGAATTTCAAGTGCTATTGAGTCAGCCCTTTATGAGGATCCGGACAATGAGCATTTACAGAGACAGTCCACCCTGCTTCATACTGCTCAGATTACAACTATTGACGGATTCTGTGCATATATTATCCGCAATTATTTTCACCTCATAGGGCTGGATCCCGGTTATCGGACTGCAGATGAGGGGGAACTGAAGCTTTTGCGTGAAGATGTGACAGGGAAGCTTCTGGAGGATTATTACAGCGAAAAGCAGGAGAAGTATGAGAAATTTGTAGAATGTTTTGCTTCCGGTAAGGATGATGAAGCTTTGGGAGGGATGATCCAGAAGCTGTATGAGATGGCTATGAGTAATCCTTTCCCGGAAGAGTGGCTGGATGCATGTCTGGATGATTATAAAATCGAAACTACAGAAGAGCTGAGAGAAACAAAATGTATAAAGCTTTTGTGGAAGGCTGCAGTTGACGAGCTGGAAACTGCAGAGCACCTGGCCAGAGAGGCAAGGAAGCTTTGTGATGCTCCTGACGGTCCTAATCTGTACGGGGAAGCTCTGGACAGTGATCTCCTTTTTATCCGTAAGCTAAAGAAGACTGCAGAAGAAAGAGATTATAATGTTCTGGCACAGCTCCTGGAGAAACCTTCTTTTGCCAGATTAAGCGGAAAGAAGATGCCGGAGGCAGATGAGCAGAAGAAACAAAGGATAAAGGAGCTGCGTGAGGAGGAAAAGGAAATCCTCAGGGAGCTGGGACAGAAATATTTCCAGGGGACAGAGGAAGAAATCCTGGATATGCTCAAATGCAGCAGAGAGCCTTTGGAGATGTTGGTGGAACTTACAAGGCAGTTTACAGAGCGGTTCAGTAAAGCTAAACGTGAAAAAAATATTCTGGATTTCACAGATATGGAGCATTTTGCACTGAAGATCCTGATGAAAAAAGAGGATGGACAGATACAGATGTCCCAGGCTGCCATAGAGCTTTCGGAGAAATATGAGGAAGTGCTGGTGGACGAATATCAGGACAGTAATCTGGTTCAGGAGCTTCTGACTACAGCAGTATCCGGATGGGTAAATCAGAGGAAAAACATCTTTATGGTAGGAGATGTGAAACAGAGTATTTACAGATTCCGTCTGGCCAGACCGGAGCTGTTTATGGAGAAATATAAAAGCTATTCTGTAGAGGACGGAGAGGAGCAAAGGATTGATCTTCACAAAAACTTCCGAAGCAGGGCGCAGGTGCTGGAGAGTGTAAATTTCATTTTCCGGCAGATCATGGGAGAGGATCTGGGAGGAATATCCTATGACAAGGACGCAGCTCTCTATCCGGGCGCTGATTTTCCGGCAGGGGGATCCCGGGAATTTGTAAAAACAGAGGTACTTCTGGTGGAGAAGGACGGGGCAGAGCTGGAGGAAGAGGCAGGAGACCAGAATGCACAGGAGCTGGAGGCTCTGGCTATTGCCCAGAAGATTCAGGGAATGGTCGGCAGAGAAGAAATTGTGGACAAAAAAACCGGGAAATACAGGCCGGTGGAGTATGGGGATATTGTAATTCTGCTGAGAAGTGCATATGGGTGGTCGGAAACCTTCAGAGAGGTGCTGGCTTCCCAGGGGATTCCTGTGTACTGCACTTCCAGAACCGGATATTTCTCTGCTCTGGAAATCATTACTGTGCTGAATTATCTGAAGGTGTGTGACAATCCCCTTCAGGATATCCCCCTTACCGGAGTGCTCCGGTCGCCTATGGTGGGATGCACTTCCCAGGAACTGGCCCAGATCAGGGTTCTGTATCCACAGGGACTTTTGTGGGACAGTGTAGAACAATATGTGAAAAGCCGGGAAGAAGGATACGATGCTGCAGAGAAGCCTTTGATGGAAAAGCTGCAGAGATTTCTGGAACTGCTGGAGAAGGTGAGAAATATGGCAACCTATACTCCGGTGCACCAGCTGATCCTTTTTATATTGAAAGAAACCGGTTATGGAAATTATGCCAGGGCACTTCCGGGAGGAGAGCAGAGATATGCAAATCTCTCCATGCTGGTGGAAAAGGCTATGGCCTATGAAAAGACCAGCTATAGAGGGTTATTTAATTTTGTCCGCTATATTGAACAGCTTCAGGCTTATGAAGTGGATTACGGAGAAGTCAATCTGGCAGGTGCAGGAAGTACAGCGGTAGAAATTATGACCATTCATAAAAGCAAAGGATTGGAATTTCCTGTGGTGTTTGCGGCAGGAATGGGAAAACAGTTTAATTTCCAGGATCTGAATGCCAGATTGCTGATCCATCCGGAACTGGGACTGGGGACAGATGCAATACTTCCGGAAAAAAGAATCATTGCGTCCTCCCTGAATAAACAGATAGTACGAAGAGAGCTTCTCAAGGAAAGTCTGGGAGAGGAGCTGCGAGTACTGTATGTGGCTATGACCAGGGCAAAAGAGAAACTGATCCTTACAGGAACTGTAGGAAAACTGGATAAACGTATTCCGTCCCTGGCCGGATTTCTGGAGGAAGAGGGTCAGGTGCTTCCGCTGGGAGTACGGTTAAAGGCCAGAAATTACTGGGATTTTGTACTGCCGGCCCTGGCCAGACACAGGTCCATGACAGAACTGTTTGGAGAATACGGTGTGCCCATGCACAGGGTAGAAAGGTTTTATGATGACCCTGCGGACTTTAACATAAGAAAGATCACCCTTCGCCAGATGACAGAGGAGGAGATACTTCTTCAGACAGGAAACCAGATGCAGGAAGAAATACTGAAAAACTGGAACCCGGAACAGATTTATGATGCAAAAGTGAGAGAGGAGATCGAAGAACGTTTTTCCTATGTATATCCCTTCCGATACCTGGAAGAAATTCCTGTGAAGGTCAGTGTATCCGAGTTAAAGAAGAGAGGCTGGCAGGACAATGAGGTTCTGCAGATGGTGCCGGAGGATACAGAAACAGAGGCAGAGATGCCTGTGCCCGGATTTATGAAAGCTTCCGGTGAAGAATACAGGGGAGCTGCCCGGGGTACTGCTTATCATCGGGTAATGGAGTGTCTGGACTATTTGCAGGTAGAAACAGACGGACAGCTGAAGAAACAGCTGGAGAGACTGGTGGAAAGTCAGAAACTGTCAGAGCAGGAAAGAGATTGTATCCGTATTTTAGATATTCGGAGATTTGTAGATTCCGGACTGGGACAGAGGATGAAAAATGCGGCTGTGCAGAGGAGGCTTTACAGAGAGCAGCCCTTTGTGATTCAGAGAAGCGCAGCTATGTTGGATGATTTGTGGCAGGGGGAAACAGTACTGGTGCAGGGAATCATTGATGCATATTTTGTAGAGGACGGTGAGATTGTTCTGGTAGATTACAAAACAGACAGAGTGAGAAGGGGGCAGGAACAGAAGCTGATCGATCTGTATCATGTGCAGCTGGAGGATTATGCCCAGGCGCTGGAGAGGATGACCGGGAAAAAAGTAAAAGAAAAGATTATTTATTCCTTTACCCTGCAGAAAGAGATTGTATTGCAGGAAAAATAAAAATTCATAAAAATATCTGCTTTTGGATTGCAGAAGGTGTTTGGATAAAAAGATATCCGGCAGGGAGAAGCGCGTATTATACGCGCCATCCTGCCGGATATTTATTTTTCAGGATCTGGTTGACCAGCTTTCCGAAGCCTACCGGATATCCATCTGCACAGAGAAGATGCCATCCTTTTTTGTGGGTTGCTTCTTCAGGCTCAATGTTTAAGGTCTCACCTTTCAGATAGCGTGTGAGTCTTTCATCAGAGACAGGAAGAGAAATCACAGCTTCCGCCTCCCCTTTGCGGATGGCCAGTGCCAGAGGCTGAGAGGGTTCAAAACGATTTTTCTTAAGGTCACCCAGGTATAATCCGTTTCGGAGGAAGGTGATTCCGCGGAAATCGGAAAGTACAGGTGGCAGATAATAGACTTTGTCCTTGCGAACCTCTACCCGCTCCCAGTCAAAGGGCTGGCCGCCCAGAGTTTTCAGACCAAGTTCATTCAGGAATTCTTCGATTAACGGGAATGCATTTTTATCAGGCTTTGTGTGTGGACGGCTGCTTTCCTGTATGGATTGTCCTTTTTTATGGAAGAGAGCCAGGAAGTGGCCTTCCCCGTTCATTTTATGGGGGAAAATGCGGATGCACTTGGTCAGCTCCGGATTGCCATTTCCCCATTCCGGCACACCCTGGGAAAATCCCTCATAGTTTTCCATTTCTGCCAGTTCCATATCCGGGCGGTTTTCCAGAAGATAAGATACGGTCTGTTCGTCTTCCACAGGAGCGAAGGTACAGGTGGAATAAAGTAAGAGTCCACCTGGGCGAAGCATATCTGCTGCCTGAAGCACAAGCTCTTTCTGGATTTCAGAAAGCTCCCGGGATTTTTCAGGAGTCCAGTCCTTTGCAAGGGCTTCCTCCTTGCGGAACATTCCTTCGCCGGAGCATGGGGCATCCAGGATGATCTTGTCAAAAAATTCCGGGAATGTCTTGGTTAGCTTTGCCGGTGTCTCGTTTGCCACGAAAATATTGGGGATTCCGAAAAGTTCCAGATTACGCAGAAGTGCTCTGGCACGGGAGGTGCTGATATCGTTGGCTACCAGAAGTCCCTGTCCCTGAAGGGCAGCTCCTGCTGCAGTTGCCTTTCCGCCAGGGGCCGCGCAGAGATCCAGGACTTTGTCACCAGGTTCGATGGGAATACGGGAGGCTGGGGTCATGGCACTTGGCTCCTGGAGGTAATAGAGACCGGCCTGGTAATATGCGCATCTGGAAGGGCGGGTATCCTCATCATAGAAATATCCGTTGGGGATCCAGGGGATTGGTTTTACTGGAAACGGGCAGAGTTTTTGGAATTCTTCACAGGAGATTTTTGAGGTGTTTACCCGCAGGCCATAGGTGCGGGGGGCGTTAAAGCTCTCTAAGAAGGCGGTGTATTCCTGAGCAGAAAGCATTTCCTGCATGCGTGCCAGGAAGGCGGGGTGGAGGGGAGTAGTTATTGTCATAATGTGTGAAGCCCTTTCTGAAAAAATTATTTATAGTGGGGATGAATATGATGGGAAGGGGGACGTCGTGGGAAAGATATCTATGATGGTTCGGTTCCGGGGCCTAAGTAATTCTAAGTCTGCAAAAATCTGCTAAAGGCATGAGAAAAAAAGCGCAAACTCGCTTCGCTCAGACAGTGCGGCTTTTTTTCTCATAACGCAGATTTTCGCAGACTAAGAATTGCTAAGACCCCTGCACAGAGGAACCAGCATAGATATCTTTCCCACGGCTGTGAATCCTGCCGATGCAAAAAACATCCGATGGTGCTGGGTATATTGTGATTGGTCTTGTTTATTATAATAGAAAAGATATTTTTGCTAAATAGTATTGACAAAATTATATTATACGACATATAATATCAGCAACAAAACAATATTGCACTGCTGTATAATATGTACTGGACTGGATAGATTTCGTTACTAAGAACGGAATAACTGGACTTCAATGTGGCAGATGTATGTGCAGGGTGTTAATGAGACAAGGGAGTGTGCATATGGTTTTTAATACGGGTGCGGCGCTTCTGGATGCGATTGTTCTGGCTGTGGTTTCCAAGGAAAAGGAAGGAACCTATGGTTATAAGATTACTCAGGATGTACGGGGAGTTCTGGAAATTTCAGAATCTACCTTATATCCGGTACTGAGGCGATTGCAGAAGGATGATTGTCTGGAGGTTTATGATATGGCCTTTGCCGGGAGAAACCGGAGATATTATAAGCTGACGGAGAAGGGGGCTGCTCAGTTGAGCCTGTACAGGGCTGAATGGGAAATTTATTCGTCGAAGATCACAGGTGTTCTTGATGGACAGAATGTGAGGGCAGACGGTGTTGACGAGGGAGGAATTGGATGATGGACAGGGCGCAGTTTATGCGGGAGCTGGAGGAGCTGCTTGCGGATATTTCTGAGACAGAGAGGCAGGATGCCCTTGAGTTTTATAATAATTATTTCGATGATGCGGGAATTGAGAATGAGGCTTCGGTGATCAGGGACCTTGGAAGTCCTGAGAAGGTTGCGGCAATCATTAAGGCAGATCTGAAGGATCCTGAAAAGGGTTATGAGTATGGAGAATATACAGAGCATGGTTATGAGGATGCACGGGCAAAAGAAACAGAGCAGATGCCTGAAAAATACGGGAAAGAGAAGCGCTTTTTCAGGAAGGGAAACCAGACAGCGCTGATTTTGGCAGTGATCCTGCTGGTTTTTATTTCTCCTTTTGTTAAGGGAGCTGTTGGCGGAATCCTGTCTTTGGCAGTTGGTATTTTGTTGCTTCCCTTCTGGCTGATCGTTGGACTGGGCATAGGTGCGGTTGCTTTATTGATTGGTGGATTTGCTGCTATTGTGGCAGGAATAGGG
This sequence comes from Blautia sp. HCP3S3_C12, assembly GCF_052064155.1. Lineage (NCBI taxonomy): Bacteria > Bacillati > Bacillota > Clostridia > Lachnospirales > Lachnospiraceae > Blautia > Blautia sp. HCP3S3_C12. The sequence goes on from NZ_JBQHWC010000001.1 coordinate 65,691, forward strand.
CTTTGCGTGGTGATGACCGGAACCGGAGTCATGACCATAGGAATTGGCTGTCTGATGATCGCGTTGGCAATCCTTATGGTTTTGGGGCTGATCAGTATTGCAATACGGATCGTACCTAAGTGGTTCCGGAAAATGACTGATTTTTTTAACAGGCTGCTTTACAGGAAGAGAGGGGAGGCGGTGAAATGAAGAAATTTACGAAAGGAATGCTGATCGCAGCAGGGATTTTTGCTGCAGCAGGAATCGGACTGACTGCTGCCGGTGGTATTATGGGAGCCAGTATGTCGGAACTGACAGGGGTGAACAGTCTGAAGCGGATTCTCTGGATGACGGAGTGGGACGATGACCATGATGACTATGATGATATCGATGATGACGATTATGTTGAACATGATGGGATGGAATATAGTGCGGAAGTGGGGCAGAAAAACATGGAGCCTGCAGCAGTGGGAAATGAAAGTTCGACAGATGGCACTGTATATCAACTGAAATATCAGCCCACAAAGCTGGATATAGAGCTGAAGTACGATGAGCTGATTCTGGAAGAGGGTGACAGCTTCTGTGTCAGAGTTTATGATGATAATGGAAAGAATGTGACAGTAAAAGAGAGTTCAGATACTCTTAAGGTCAGAAGCACGAAAAAGCTGTCTAAAACCAGAAAGGTGTGTATCTCCTATCCGGAAGATGTTAAGCTTCAGGAGCTGGAGATTGAAATGGGTGCAGGTACTGTTTATCTGAACAGAGATATTGAGACAGAGAAGCTGAGTGTGGAAATGGGAGCCGGGGAATTTGACAGTAAGAATCCGGTGACTGCAGAAGAAGCAGATCTGGAAATCGGAACCGGAAGTATGACATTTGCAGATCTGAGTGCAAAGAAAATATCTGGAGAATGCGGCCTTGGGGAACTGGATCTTACAATGACCGGTACTCAGGAGGATTATAATTATGATCTGGAATGCGGCGTGGGAAATCTGGATGTAGGTTCTGATTCCTACAGTGGACTTGGCAGAGAGAAAAGCATTTCCAATACAGGCGCAGACAGGAAACTGGATCTGGAGTGTGGTATGGGAAATGTATCAGTAGATTTCTCCGGGAAAGAGCACAGAGATTTGCAGACATCCTGAGGAGTATACACTCTGACGGGTAAAAATAAAAGTAGTATTTAATAATCTGGGTTTAAGGAGGAAATGAATCATGAGTGACAAACGTTTATACAAATCATCAGAAAACAGTATGCTTTGCGGCGTATGTGGAGGAATCGCAGAATATTTTGATATTGACCCTACGCTGGTGCGTCTGGCATGGGTGATCCTGACCTGCTTTGGCGGTGCGGGAATCTGGGCATATATCATTGCAGCAATTATTATTCCCAAAAGATAACAGAATTTCAAAATCCAGTCTGCAATAAACAGAAGTTCAATAAAATACAGTATAAAAATTAAGAAAACAGCCCATACTCCAAAGAAAAGGAGTGTGGGCTGTTTTGAATAAAGAGAAGGAAATAAAAGCTTATCTTGATGGAGAATTGTTACCGGACACCAGGATGAAGTATGAAATTGCAGAGGAAATGGGACTGCTGGACAGAGTATTGAGTGATGGATGGAAAAGTCTGTCTGCAAAAGAGACCGGACGGATCGGAGGATTGATGACAAAACGGAAAAAAGAGAAATTGAAAAAATAAGTGATATGAAATAAAAAATAAAATAAACATATAACGGAATAAACTTGTTCTCCGGGCAATGATGCTGTAAAATTAGAGCAAATAGTGAAGTGGATAATTTTATCTGCTTGAATACTAAATATGGGAGGACAGAAAAATGAAGTTAGGTATTTTGGGGGCCGGAGGCATTGCTTCTACTATGGCGAAAACAGTGGCAGGAATGGAAGATGTGGAGGCGTATGCGGTTGCTGCCCGTGATCTGGAACGTGCCCGGGAATTTGCGCAGAAATATGAAGTAAAAAAAGCATATGGATCCTATGAGGAAATGCTGGCAGATGATGAGGTTGAACTGGTTTATATCGCAACTCCTCATTCACACCATTATCTGCATGCAAAAATGTGTCTGGAAGCGGGAAAGCATGTGCTTTGTGAAAAGGCATTTACTGTAAATGCAGAGCAGGCACAGAAATTATTTGACCTTGCAAAAGAGAAAAAGCTTCTGATCACAGAAGCAATCTGGACGAGATATATGCCGTCCAGAAAGATGATCAACCATATTATTGAAAGTGGTGTGATCGGCGAAGTTACCGCAGTTACGGCGAATCTCAGTTATACAATAAGTCATGTAGAACGTATCCGTAAACCGGAGCTTGCGGGAGGTGCTCTTCTGGATGTAGGCGTATATCCGATCAATTTTGCCTCTATGGTGCTTGGCGATAAGGTAAAGGATGTAAAGGCTACTGCAATCTTTCAGAATGGAGTGGATATTCTGGACAGCATTGCCATGGTGTTTGAGGGAGACCGCATGGCAACCCTTCAGTGTGGAGCAAGAGAAATCTCAGACAGAATGGGAAGTATTTTCGGAACCAGAGGATATATGCAGGTGCAGAATATCAATAATCCGGAAAAGATTACAGTGTTTGATACTGACCATAAAGAAGTGGCTTCTTATGTTGTGCCGGAACAGATCTCAGGATATGAATATGAGGTAGAATCCTGCATGAAAGCAATCCAAGAGGGCAAACTGGAGTGTCCGGAAATGCCTCATGCAGAGACAATAAGGATTATGAAAATCCTGGACGATATCCGTAAATCCTGGAATTATGAGATTCCGTGGATTGAGTGATTTTTTGTTACCGTGAACGGAGCGGACGGTAACGATTTTGCATTTGTTTATGAATATTTTATTTTGAATTATAAGTATGATGTGTTACAATGAATATAACCATTAAGACTACCAGGCAGGTCAGAATTTGACCTGCCTGTAAATGAATACGGAAATAAATCGAGGTCAAAAGAATCGTTAATAATTGTAACAAAATAAAATTACCGGTGTAGCAAAAATAAAATTACAGGGGAAATGCGGATGAGTGAGATGACAGATGCATATGTAAAACTGGATAAGGTTTCCAAGATATATGGAACCAAAGAAGTAAAGATCGTTGCAGTGGATGAGATCAGCTTTGAGATTGCCAAGGGAGAGTTCGTAGTGATCGTTGGTCCCAGCGGTGCGGGCAAGACGACAGTGCTGAACATTCTTGGGGGTATGGATAAGGCTACCAGTGGAGAGGTTCTGGTGGATGGCAGGAATATTGCCAGATATAACAGTAAGCAGCTTACCGGCTATCGGAGAAATGATATTGGATTTGTATTCCAGTTCTATAATCTGGTGCCTAATCTTACAGCACTGGAGAATGTAGAACTGGCATTGCAGATCTGTAAGAATCCTCTGGATGCCAGGGATGTTCTGGAGGAAGTGGGACTGAAGGACAGACTGACCAACTTTCCGGCACAGCTTTCCGGTGGTGAGCAGCAGAGAGTTTCCATTGCCAGGGCACTGGCAAAGAATCCCAAGCTGCTGTTGTGTGATGAGCCTACAGGTGCACTGGACTACCAGACTGGTAAGGCAATCCTGAAGCTTTTGCAGGATATGTGCAGAGAGCGTGGAATGACAGTGATCGTCATTACCCATAACTCGGCACTGACACCTATGGCAGACCGTGTGATCAAGATCAAGAACGGAAAGGTTTCCAGGATGACAATGAATGACCATCCTACACCCATAGAGGAGATAGAATGGTAGGTGATGAGTATGAAAGCAATGCATAAAGATTTCTGGATGGAGATACGCAAAAGTAAGGCCAGATTTATTTCCATATTTATGATCGTTGCCCTGGGAGTTGCATTCTTTTCCGGGATACAGGCCTCGTCACCGGATATGCGCTTCTCAGGCGATGCCTATTATGATGAAACCAATCTTATGGACATCAAAGTAATGGGAACCCTGGGACTGACGGAGGAGGATGTAGCTGCCATTAAGCAGGTGGACGGAGTAGAGAATGCAGAGGGTGCCTATGGGACAGATGTAATGTGTGGAGAAGGCGAGCAGCAGAAAGTACTCCATGTGGAAGCTGTGAATCAAACCATGAACCGGATCTCAGTTACAGAGGGAAAAGCTCCGGAAAAAAGTGGAGAGATTTTCCTTGATTGTATTTTTGCTGAGAGCAATGGATATGAGGTGGGAGATCAGATTACCCTGAAAGAGGGCGGAGACAGCGAACTGCTGAAAAAGACAGATTACACAGTTGTAGGTTTAGGCGAGAGTCCTCTCTACATATCTTATAATCGGGGAAATTCCACTCTGGGTTCCGGTGAGGTTAATGGATTTGCTTATGTGTTCCCTGAGGATTTTGACCAGGAGGTTTATACACAGATTTATGTGCAGGCTCATGGGGCACAGGACCTGATCAGCTATACAGATGCTTATGATTCCCTGATAGAGAGAGTGCAGGAGCAAGTGGAGGGGATTGAGGCAGAACGGTGTCAGGTCAGATATGATGAGATTGTAGAGGAAGCCAATGACAAGCTTGCAGATGCCAGACAGGAACTTGAAGACGGAAAGAAGGAGGCTGATGAGAAGCTTGCGGATGCCAGAAAAGAATTGGAGGACGGCGAAAAGAAGTTAAAAGATGGCAAGAAGGAATATAAGGATGGCAAGAAAAAGCTTGCAGATGCAAAAAAGGAACTGGAGGACGGAAAAGCCCGGCTTGCAGATGCAAAGAAGGAGTTAGAGGACGGCAGATCCCAGCTTGCCAGTGCGAAAGAGCAGATTGGCAGTGGCAGAGAGCAGATTGCATCTGCAAAGGAACAGTTGAATGCCGGATGGGCGGAGGTTTCCGAAAACCAGTCAAAGCTTGATGACGGAAAGGCGCAGCTAGAGGATGGCAAGAATCAGCTAAGCGCCGGTGAGAAGCAGATTGCAGATGCAAAGACGCAGCTTACCCAGAGCCAGCAGGAACTTGACAATGGAAAGGCGCAGATCCAATCAGGCAGAGAGCAGATTGCAGCAACCAGACAGGACTTAAATGCCAAAAAGGAAAGCTGTAATCAGGGACTGGCCCAGATTGAGCAGCAGGAAGCCGGACTTGCAGAGGGAGAGGCTCAGCTTGTGAGTGCCAGAAGTCAGCTTGCAGCATTGCAGGCACAGTATGAGCAGGCACAAGCTTCAGGCACATATTCCGAGGAAGACCTGGCAGCTCTGGCAGCACAGGTTTCCACTTATCAGGAGCAGGTGGACAGTCAGGCAGCCCAGCTGGAAGCAGCCAGAAACCAGATCGCAGCAGCAAGAAGTGAACTGGAGAGTGGTTTAAGCCAGGTGGAGAGCGGACTGGCCCAGCTTGATGCAAAGGAAGCAGAATTGAACCAGCAGGAGGCCGCATTTCCCGATGCCCAGGCAAAGATTGATGCAGGATGGAAAGAGGTGAAGGTTCAGGAGAAGAAGCTGGAACCAGCCAGAAAAGAGATTCAGGAAAAAGAAGCCCAGCTTGAGTCAGCACAGGAACAGATCGATGCTGCAAAAGCAAAACTAAATTCCAGCCAGGCTCAGTTAGAGGAGAAGGAGGCAGAACTTGCTTCAGGAGAAGCACAGATTCAGGAGAATGAAGGGAAGCTTGCTTCCGGCGAGAAAGAGATTGCCGACAATGAACAGAAGCTGAAGGATGGAGAGAAGGAAATCTCAGAGAACGAACAGAAGCTGAAGGATTCCAGAAAGGACATCAAAAAAGCTGAGAAGGATCTGGAAGAAGGTAAAAAAGAATACGAAGACGGCAAGAAGGATACAGAGAAAGAGATCGCAGACGGTGAGAAGAAAATACAGGATGCTCAGGATGAGATCGATGATATCAGTATGCCGGAATGGATGGTAACGGACCGCAATGATCTGCCGGAATATTCAGATTATGGGGATAATGCAGACAGAATGAGAAATATCGGACAGGTTTTCCCTGTTATCTTTTTCCTGGTGGCTGCACTGGTAAGTCTGACTACCATGACACGAATGGTGGAGGAGCAGAGAACCCAGATCGGTACAATGAAGGCTCTGGGATATGGCAAGTATGCAATTGCATCCAAATATCTGCTGTATGCCTTTTTTGCTACTGTGGGAGGCAGTATTCTGGGAATCCTGATCGGAGAGAAGATCCTGCCTTTGGTTATTATTAACGGGTATGGCATTATGTACAAGGGAATGATGAACAATATCCAGATCCGTTATGAATTTAAATTTGCAATGATCGCAGCAGGTGCGGCAACGGTGTGTACCGTCGGAGCCACCATTTTCTCCTGCTACAGAGCACTGTCAGAAACTCCGGCATCACTGATGCGTCCCCCTGCTCCCAAAGAGGGTAAGAGAATCCTGCTGGAACGGATCCCCCTTTTCTGGAAGCATCTGAATTTCACATGGAAATCTACTCTGAGAAACCTTTTTCGATATAAAAAACGTTTCTTTATGACGATTTTCGGTATTTCAGGAAGTATGGCGCTGATGCTGGTAGGTTTTGGACTCAGGGATTCCATTATGGATATTGCCAGACGGCAGTATCAGGAGCTTCAGCATTATACAGGAACGATCATTGATGATGAGGATGCCACAGATAAGGAGAGACAGGAGCTGGATGAGTTTCTGAAAAGTAACAGCCAGATTGAGAGATATACCCATATCCAGTTTACCAAGATGAGTGTTCCCAGAAATAAATCCAATATCAGCGTATATGTGTATGTGCCTGAGAATCTTGAGACCTTTAATAAGGATGTAACTCTTCAGGACAGAAAGATAAAAGAGAAATATAAGCTGACAGATGCAGGTACAGTGATCAGTGAGAAGACGGCAACCCTGACAGGACTGAAAGTGGGGGATACCATGACCATCACAAAGGATGGGAAAAATTATGAGACAAAGATCGCAGCAGTAACAGAGAATTACATGGGACATTATATTTATATGACAGGAAATGTCTATGAACAGACCTTTGGGGAGAAGCCTGACTATTCTGCAACTGTATTCACAGTAAAAGAGGAATATAAAGAATCAGAATCTGAGGTGGGAAATGAAATCCTGAAGCATCCGGCTGCGTTAAGTATCAGCTATACCAGCAGTCTGGAGGCTCAGCTTCACAGAATGCTTGGAGCATTGGATACGGTGATCATAGTGCTGATCATTTCTGCGGGAATGCTTGCTTTTGTGGTTCTGTATAATCTGAACAATGTCAATATCACGGAGCGCCAGAGAGAACTGGCAACTTTGAAAGTACTGGGATTCTATGATACTGAAGTTTCTGCCTATGTGTACAGGGAGAATGTTATCCTTACCCTTATTGGCGTGCTGGCAGGAGCTGTATTCGGAATCTTTTTGCACAGGTATATTATCCGTACTGTGGAAGTGGATGCGGTTATGTTCGGAAGAAATATCAATCCTGTCAGTTTCCTGTACTGCGGACTGCTGACAATTGGATTCTCCATGATCGTAAATCTGTTTATGCATCAGAAATTAAAGAAGATTGATATGGTAGAATCCCTGAAAAGTGTGGAATAAACGATTTGTCGCTTTATTGCAGAAAAGAAGAAATACAAAAATACAGGATAAAATGTGAAAATATCAGATAAAACGCAAAGAAGAACGGAAATACAATAGCGATTTTTAACAAAATAAAAAAGTGGGTTGACGTATTTTTGTAACTTTGTTATAATGATCTCATCAATTGAAAACACACGGATTGTTACTGTTTGGCAGGCAAAACCAGAATCTATGGCTGAGGCAATCAGTCTATAAATTCTGGTTTTTTTAATAATAGGGGAACTGGTATAGTTATTTACGAAACGATGTACTGGTTGTGTCGCTGTCAGGCGACATATGGTTTGGAAAAGGAAAGACATGGATCATATTATAATTGAAAAAGTGATCAATAACAATATTATCTCGGCATATGAGAAATCCGGTGCAGAAGTAATTGTGATGGGACGTGGAATCGGTTTTAAAAAGAAACAGGGAGAAGTGGTTCCTGCTGACCAGATCAGTAAAATCTTTCGCATTAAAAGCCGGACACTGACGGAACAGTTCAAGGAGCTGCTGGCCAATATGCCGTTGGAACGAGTGAGGATTTCAGACGAGATCATCTCTCATGCAAAGGATCATCTGAAATTAAAACTGAATCAGAGCATTTATGTGACGCTGACGGATCATATTAATTTTGCAATTGAAAGAGTGAGTCAGGGAATTGAACCCCAGAATGCATTATTGTGGGAGATTAAGCGCTTATATTATCTTAGAAGGTATTGGCGGAAAAGAAAACGTTGCATCTATTGATAACTGCATTACAAGACTCCGTCTGGAAATCAAAGATTACACAGCTGTTGATGAAAAGAAAATCAAATCAGCCGGTGTTGCCGGTGTAATCAGACCTGGTAAAAATTCTGTTCAGGTTGTAATCGGCACGAAAGTTCAGTTCGTAGCTGATGAGTTTAAAAAGCTCTGTAAATAATATAGCAGATAAAAATCCCTTTTTACAAAAAAGACCGCATTCATTGCGGTCTTTTTTGTACTCAATAGAGAAGTAATCTGTGATTTTATGCTTTTGATCAAACTGATTGTTATATTCCAGAATGTGATATTCATTTACCAGATTCTGAAATTTTTCTGGTAAATTGTTCTGGGAATACCAGGTACCCTCTGTATCACATACAGCACCGATCCCGATGATCGGCAGCTCGTCCTTCAGATCCAGCAGGAAACGATTATAGGGAGTGAGCTTTACTCCGGCCAGGGAGAGCACGTAGCTTCCCAGGTAATTAGAACTCATGTCCTGCTCCACTGTTTCTGAGGGATAATTGGTCCAGATCACATAGGGGGTGGTGTAAGTTTTCTGGGTGCCGTCCAGGCTGAGCTCGGAGCGCTTTTTTTCCAGCACGCTGGCTGTAAATCCATTCTCGATCTTTGGCCAGTGATCACCGAACATAATGATCATGGTAGGCTCGTCCACCTTTTCAAAATAGGACAGAAGCTTCTGGAAAGCTCTGTCAGATTCTCTGGCAAGAGACAGATAAGTCTCTGCGAGTGGATATTCACGGTTGTAGTGAAGCTTCACATCTGGCTGATAACCATTCAGAGTCTCAGTACCATAGCCTCCGTGATTCTGCATGGTCACACAGAATGTAAAAAGCTTTTCGCCGGACTGCTTACGCTCAAACAGCTTGATCAGCTTATCATAGGTGGTTTCATCGCTGGCAAAATTCCGGATTTTGTCAAAGCTGTCATTCCCCCAGTTCTCTGTGCTTATGAACTGGTCAAAATCCATATCCGCATATACATTTGTACGGTTCCAGTTGGAAGCATTGTTGGGATGCACGGCTATGGTAGTGTAGCCCTGGGCTTTCAGGATCTGGGCCATACCGGATTCCGGATCATGTACAAACAGCTGATAGGGAACACTTCCGGCAGGCAGAAAATACATACTGTTTCCTGTAAGAGCCTCATATTCTGTACGGGCAGTTCCCCCTCCAAAGGTAGGTACATGGAGTTGACCCTTCTTTACATTTCTGTTGAGACTGTGGAGAAAAGGAAGGATTTCACTGTCTGTCTTTACCTGGCCTATGCTTTCAAAGTCTGTCAGACTTTCATTCATGATCATAATAATATTCTGAGGAACTGTAACATTACTCTGGGTAGAATCTGAAACCTGTTCTCCGATCTCCTGTACTTTGCCGACAGAGTATCCGGCCGGTTTCTCAGGGTGTATGTAACGGACCTGACTGACAAGAGCGCACAGATATCCGTTGTTACGATAAGAACGGTTGGTATTCCAGAAGGAAACATTGGCTGCATTTACCACTGCATACAGGGAACTCAGGGCAAAAACAGCAAGCACGACCAGCTGGCTTAGAATATGAAGGCTTTTTTTCTGCAATCTGTGAGGAATACGAAGTCTCTGGAAATGCAGCTGGAGCATACTGAAATCTACGGTAAATAGCAGCGTGATCCCCAGATAGATGGGAATATCCAGTCTGTAATTTCCTGCTACATCAGCGGCAGTGCTCATTCCCATGGCATCCAGCAGAAGAAAGGCCTGTCCCCGGAACTCTGTTACATAATAATTCACCAGCACCAGAAGAACCATAAGGAGGCAGTAGACCATACAGGCAATGTTTATTTTCCTGATCAGCAGGATCAGAAGTACCAGGATGAAATAATAGATGACCAGGTTTCTCAGAAAATCTCCCACAGGCATATCAAAGACTGCGTATTTGATAATGCGAAGATAGGAGATGGAGGCAGTGGATTTTCGCTCTGTAAGCTGCACAATGATCTGCACCACTGCAAACATGGCCAGGGGAGTACCCAACAGCAACAGCAGTTCCAGACATCTGCAGATACCGGTCCTGTGCAAAAAGGTACTGAGGCGGTCTCCGGCTGTCAGCAGAATGAAAAAAATTACGCCTGCCAAAGCTGCCATAACCAGTTTTCTTTTTCCCAGGGAGAGAAAGGCACTGGGTCCGCCTTCTGTATAGACCATCAGGCCGGAAATAGCAAGGAAGAGAAGAAGATGAAAGACAGACAGAAGCTGCCTGCAAAGCGTCCCCCCTCTGTCAGTTGGTTTCTGTGAAACAGGAGCTTCATGAAGTTGTTTATGATTGTTATTTTCTTGGATATTTGTATTATTCTGCAATGTTATCACACTTTATCTGAATTGGTTGAAGGAGTCAGGATCCAGGGTTAAGGGAACCTGATCTCATAAGGTCTGTGGGTTGCAGACAGTAAGAAACTGCCCGCAAACGGACAGTTTCTGATTGCTAGTATGGCTATTTTATATTATTTTGCTTTAATTTTCAATACCTTTGAATAAGAACTGTAAGCTTTGACATAGCTGTTGGTATCCTTTACATAACTGCGGATACGGAAGTAGTAGGTTTTTCCCTTTTTCAGGGATTTCAGGGTATAGCTTCCATTGGGATCTTCGGATACTTTCAGGCGTTTATAGGCACCCTTGGCACTGGTTTTGTACTCAATCACATATCTGGAATATCCATTTTTGTAGTTGGTAGGATAACCGGTCCATTTTAACTGGATTCTGCCTTTGGATAAAGCAGTAGCCTTCAGTACGGGGGTCTTTGGTGTGGCATAGCTGTCAGCAGTACTCAGGCTGGAGTTATAATATGGAGAATAATAATTTCCATCCTTTGTCTTTCGATAGGAACGGATGATCAGGTGATAACGGCGGCCGGCTTTCAAACCGGTTACCTTTACAGAGGTAGTACCCTTCTTTACCATGATCTTCTGGATAGTCTTGTTGTTATTGTTGCTGTCCTGGACATACAGGGCATATCCGTCATAGGTATCTGTGGCCTGGTTCCACTTGCAGGTCAGTGAGCCGGTAGTGCGCTTGGTAACCGTAAGTCCTGTTACAGCCTGAGGACTGTAGAGATTGTCAGCACTTACATGAACCTGGCCGATAACAGTTTTCTGATCATTCATATAATAGGAAACAACAGCCTCCCCGGAGTGTCCCTCTGAAGGATCAATGTAGAGACGGGAACCAACCAGTACACCCTTTTCCACATTTGTGATAAGCGCCGGATCCCAGCCGGCTTTTTCCAGGTCCAGATATCCGCCGTGCTGTATCTCCACATCGACATAAGAAGGATCCATGTCTACATGGCTTGGGGAAGTATTGCCAAGGCTGATAAAGGGATTGGCAGCATCAGTTCCCAGATTTTTGGAATCCTTGATATAGAGTGTGTCAAGGGAAGTGCAGCCATTTATATTCAGGGAGCTTCCAAGGTTCTTTGTGAAATATGCATTCCGGATATCCAGGATCTTAAGCTTTGCACATTTGGAAAGATCCAGGGAACTGATGGTTGTGGAGTCTGTCTCCCCGTCATCACTGGCATAGCCCTGGATATTGAGCTGCTGAAGCTCTGGCAGACGGGAGAAATCAATGCCCTCCAGATCCTTGAAATATGTAATGCTGAGAGTATTCAGCTTGGGCATGCCATATAAGGCATTGATCAGAGCTGTGTGCTCAGGTCTGGCAGCATAATCATAGTCATAATCACATAACATGGAGTATTTTGTGATGTTGCAGTCTGACGGAAGCTTAATAGCACCTGTCAGACAGGAAACAGACAGTGTGTCCAGCTTATTGTTGGCAGACAGATCCAGGCCCAGACCGGAAGAGTAATCATATCCGTTGTCAACAGAAACCGTAAGGCTCTTCAGCTCCGGTAAGGATGAGAAATCCAGGGCTCTGGAGGGATTGGATTTATCATAAACAAGGGAGAGTGTGAGATCCTCCACAGAGGTAAGATACTGGAACCCCTCCATATCAATCCCCTTCAGATCGGATTTGACAGTCTTAATCGCCTTGATCTCAGATGCCTGGAGAATTCCATCCTTATTCAGGTCTCTCTCAGGCTGGGAGAGATAGGTGCGAAACTGCTCATTTGGGAAATGGGTGGCATCAATAGGCACATCCTGGGCAGCGGGAGCCACAGCATCTGCAGCAGCAGAATCCTGGGCAAAATCAGAATCTGCAATCTCAGGGGCATCAAATTCTACAGTATCAGCATCTGCCGGAGCAGAAAAATCCTCAGCAGAAGCAACAGACGGGGCAGCGAACTCATCAGAAGCATAAGTACCGACAGAAGCCGAACAAACAAGAGCCGCAGCTGTCACAGTCATCAGAAATAACTTTCTCTTCATGAAAATATCCTCCTCTAATTCATAATGATGATGTCATTGGGAAAAGCCTTTTATCGGACACCAAATTGATAGTATTATAATAACACAATGATAAAGTATATTCAATAATAATTGGAAAATATATTAACATTGTGTTACAAGTATATAATAATTAGATTTGGAGAATGTAAAATTGGTTCTAACGGTAGGGAACTGTCCTCCAACGGACAGTTCCCTGACTGAAAAAAGGATGATACATTAGACACAGTATCTTTAAATAGTAATATTATTGGCTTCCGTAGCGTGCAGAAGCTTCTGCTTGTAAGTATTGTCGCTGTAAAGACGACGGGAATGATAGGAGATTTCTCCATCTTTGATTGTTACTACAATACTGCCGCGGTTGCTCGGTTCGGAATTTCCCCATTCCTGTTCGAAATTCTGATGAGTGCCGTAGACGCGGACAAATCCATGACCTGCAATGTTATTCAGAGCTTCATAACGCTGAATAGCACCTGTTCCACCATTGTCAGATCTTAACTGGATTACAGCACATTCCTTATTAGTTGGAACAATGGCGTCAATAAATTCCTGACAGCTTCCATGAGAAGATCCGTGGTGGCTCATCTGGATAATGTCATAATCACCTGCCAAGCGATCCTTCAGAATCTTTTCTGATAATTCATAGATGTCAGCTGGAATCAGCAACTTACGTCCCTGAAATTCGTATACAGTTACGATTGAGAATTTATCTACAGTGCCATCCCAACTGTTCGGATATACAGATGCACCTGCAGGAAGTTCTTTGTACTGAGTGCTTTCACCATTGGTATTATAAAAAGTAAAAGTACCTTCACCAATGTTGCAGACCTTGCGGATATCGGCAGTAGGATTTACGCCGAAGTAATAAAGCTTAATTCCTGAATAGAAATTTTTACGATAGTAAGCAATGTCATCTTCAATTACTTCAGGACGGGATTTTTTTCCGGAGTAATTCACCAGATTGTTATAATCGTCAGTGTTTAATTTGTTTTTCAGTTTTTCAGCTTTGGCACGGTTCATTGGAAGGATTACATTTTTAATTGTGATTCCGGCTTCTTTGTAGTTTCTAAGCAGGTAACGCAGATTGCCGAAATGATCTCCGTGGAAATGGGTGATCAGGATAAACTCCAGGGTGTTGATTTTCTGAGATTTCAGATAGTTGACAAGCAGTTTGCTGTCATAGTGTTCATCTGAGGCGTTCCCCGGATTATAAAATCCTACATCTACCATTCCATAAACGTAATTACCATCTTTGTAATCCTGGATAAGGATAGCATTGGAACCCAGATGCTTTTTTTCGGAAGAGGTATCTCCCATAGTTGCAAGAAAATGAATTTTTGCTAATTTTGTTGCCATAATTATTTCCTCCTTTGAAATTTGTTATTTTAATTGGCTACATCTGATAAAGAGTCTGATTTCTGATATTTGTAAACTAAAATCAAAAAATAAGTTTGAGGAATGTTGCACGGTCACAAATATCGGTTACGGTTAAATGCTGGGCTTTTTGAAATTTTCTTAATGCTGAGAGCAGACCCTCACCGAAAATGCCAGGATATTCAATACCTTGAGGATCATAATTATGAAGAAAAAGCAAAATTTCAGCAGCAGTTACCATATATTGGATTTCTCCGACTGTTATATAATGCGTTCCCAGTGCCTGACTGGTCATAGAACCAAATATTCCATCTACATGTAGATTGGCATTATAATCCAGGTTCAGCGCATTTTGCAGAATTTTGATACGTGTATTCTGAGTGACAGACTCTCTTTTCTTTGTAATGGGGAGGGAAATGCCCAAAATGTTTTCTTCAGAATAGCGAAGAATGCAGTCCCAGCCGTGTTTATAGAAATAATAATTCTGTATCATGATTTCCATGCCAGTCTGGTCTCCGGTTATTCCACCGGAAACTTGCCCATTTTCATTGATACGTGCGGCAACGATTTGTCCGTTGCCAATATACATAATTGCATGATGCGTAAGATTTATGATAACGTCTCCCCGTTTTAAACCCTTTCCGGTATAGAGATTAATCTGAGCGGTGACATCTATAAAGCCGCAACTTTGAAATGCCTGTTTCATATTACCGGTGTAAGTGGCACCTTTGTCCCTGACAGGAACTCCGGCCTGTTGCCAGGCAGAAATGATCAGGGAAGAACAGTCATAATCTGGTCCCCAGCGCCATTGCTGATCATATCCATGAGATGAGCCCTGAGCAATGTTAATAGCCCAGGCAATTGCCTGTTCTGTTTTTGACATAGTATTTCCTCCATAGATATTTGCCTGAAAAAGCAAATCTGATATAATGTTTGAAGTTACAATTGGTTCTGTGCACAGTAACTGTCTGTTAACATTATTAAAAGAAGAAAATAACGGAAAATTGTAAACAGGGGAAAGAAAAAAAGTGCTTTTTGACCATTCGAGGACAAAAAAGCACTTTTTAGGGAAAATTTGATGCATATAAGTACTACGGAGATAAAATCAGTCTATAAGCATATTCTTGTAGAGCTTGATTACTTCAAGAAGAAATTGTGTATGGCGTTCATTCATCTGATTCATGAGAAGAACTGTATCTTGAATTGCAGGAGACTGGATTTCATGGTTATGTGGGAGCAGATCATACAGGAAATAATCCAGTCCTACATGAAGAACTTCGGATAACTTCAGTAATGTTTCGATATTTGGAGCATATTTTCCATTTTCGATGCGGCTAATGGTACTGACAGACAATCCGCTTAATTCTTCCAATTGCTCCTGAGTAATATTCTGATTTACTCGGGCTTCAGCAATTCTTTTTCCAATTGAGTTTGTCATTTGTAAAAGTTCCTTTCTTTACTTGAGTGTAACAGATTAGAATAAATATGTATAAGGACATAAATGACATTCGACTTATCAAATATGACGTGTGACAAGGGGGGGGGGGAAAAGTGCTATATGTGGAGCAGACCAGTCATACTGATGAAATAAAAGATATCTACATTATGATGTTTACATTGCAGACATTGCAGAATTACGGGATTTCAGCCAGAGATACGATTGAGAGAAGCTTGGACAATCTTCTGTGTTGGTATCATGAATCCGGGGACAAAAAATATCTGGCATTGGCTTTGCAGCATATGCAGGCATATACAAACATGGGATTCGCAATAGATGGACAGAATCAGACGGTATGTGATATACTGCGAGAAACAGACAAAACAGTTTCTGATTTCTATCCAAGAGGAATTATGGCAGGGAAGAGAATCCGGCTGAATAAGACACAGGTCCGGAGCATGATCGGTAAGTGGAAACCATCCAGAGACAGTCCCATGACTATCGGAGAACTGGTAGATGATATTATCCGAAAGGTACGTGAGCATCAGACAGGCAGATATATCTATGAATATCATAGAACAGATATTTCCTCAGAGGCGGGAACGGAAATATATGAACTGGTTATAAATGATGGAGAGAGTTATTTCCATGATGTAAAGAGATTCAGATTTTATACGTTTATGGAGGAAATAATAAAGAAATGATAAAAATTGCAATACTGGATGATGAAGAAGAAGCTCTGGAGAAGGAAGAGCAGATTACAAGGCAGTATTTTCACAGTAAAAAGGTAGAGTGTGAGATAACCTTGTATCAGAGTTCAGAGTGGTTTCTGCTGGGACTGAAAGAAGAGAAATTTGACCTGTATATTCTGGATGCAGAAATGCCGGGAAAGAATGGAATCGAGGTTGCAAGAGAAATCCGGAAGCTGTATCCGGAGCCTATTATTATATATATTACCAATCATCTGAATTATGCTGTGGAAGCCTATGAGGTAAATACCTATCGCTATATTCCCAAAGATCAGCTCAAGGACAGGTTATACCTTACCTATGATGCTCTGCTTCCGGCACTTATGGCGAGAGAAGAAAAATACTATATTATTAAAAAACGGAGTGAAATTGAGAAGATTGCGTATTCTGACATTTTCTATGTGAAAAAAGAAGGAAAAAATGTTGTGTTTGTACATAGAAATGGGGAAACCGCTATCAGGGAAAGCCTGTCGACAATTGAAAAGGAACTGAATTCAAAAGATTTTATTATTGTGGACAGAGGATACCTGGCAAATATTAAGCATGTGATGAAGATGAAAAACCGTGACCTATATATACGGAATGGAGAAATTATTGCAGTTGGCAGAGAAAGATTCAAATATGTAAGAAAGGCAATATTAAATTACTGGGGGGTATAGATATATGTTGATGGTACTGCTGTACTTTATTGCAGTTATGCTTGAGACAGGAGTGGGAGTCTGGATATTTGGAAAAATGTTTCCGAAACGTAAAGAGTATTCTAAATATAGAATAGCTGAAAAAATTGTTTTCTTCTTTATTGTATTATTTACATATACAATGTTAAAAGGATATTTGGGGATAGAATCTAATATAAAATATTTTATTGTAATTTATATTATAGTAGTAAGTTTAGATTGCATTGTAATGAAAACTGATTTTATAAGTCGACATCGTGCGAAATATTTTGAGATAAAGGAAATTATGTTGTTTCTTTTGATTTCTGCTCTTCTTACTATTCAATATTGGAATTCATATTTGTCTGGGATGGAACTTTTAACAGGAAATTCATATATGCCATTTTTTTTATTAGCTTTTTATAATTGCAAATTTTTTCAGGCATATTTGTGGGAAGTTATATATTTAGTTAATATAGGATTTATGAAAATATTATATATACTTACAGCTGGTTTACTTACTCATCGAACAATGAGGGAGTATTTATACAGTGGAATTAATTTAACAAATTCATATCAGGGGGCACTATGGATTGTAATAATCAGCATTTTAATGTATGTATTGCAGAAAATACTAAATGTTGATGTTTGGATGGGAAAGCTACTAAAAAAGAATCTAAACATAATTTGGATAGTTTCTGTTATTGAATGTGGTATTCTATATTTGTTTTTCTATTTTTGCAATGGAATAATAGAAGAAAAGGCATTGATCATTGGTTTTATGGTTATTATAGCAATAATGCTGGTTTTAATGTTGATTGCGATTCATTATTATATAAAGAATATTGATACAGAAAAGAATCTTTTAGAAGTAAGAAATAATATGATGGCAAGTCAGTATCAGCAACTAAATGAACATTATCGTGAATATCGCTGCTTAGTACATGATGAAAAATATATGATAAATTTTATAGAAGAATCTTTGAAAAGTGGTGACTTAGAAGAAATTCAGCAATTGTTGTGCAGGTGTAAGGAAAAATTTGTGAGAAAAGATTATTGGACAGGTATTTCCATTGTTGATCGTGCGATTACAATGGAAAAAAGAAAAATGGATGAACTAGATATAGATTTTTGCTTAAATGCTGAGGTTATGGATATTATTGTGGATGATATGGATTTCATTATTCTGTTTGAAAATTTGATTAATAATGCGATTGAAGCTGCTTCAAAATGTAAAGAGAAGCGAAAAATTGAATTAACGATGAAGAATGTGAATGATACGCTAATATTCAAGCTGTGGAATTCTAATAGCAAATTACCAAATAAAAAGGGAAAAAAGTTTCTGACGGATAAAATGGACACAGTTGGGCATGGATGGGGGATAGAGAGCGTGAAGCACATTGTTGAAAAATATAATGGAAGCGTACATTTTAGTTATGATGAAAGTTTTTTTGATGTATTGATTATTATAGAAAGATAAAGAGATAAGATGATGGAAAAGCAAGTAATTGGAAGCATTGAGAGTGAATTAGAAGAAATAGAGAAAATGGATGAACCAAATGATAAGACGGAAGGAATGTATTCATTGGGTGGTTCATGGAACAGTGTATTTTGCTGTTAAAGAATATAATGAATAGTTATTCAAAATGGATATTTATCCGTATTCATATTTATGATATTTTCATAGCTAAAAAAGAAGGAAGAATTAAAGTAAAATGTGAAAAAAAAGAACACTATTATAAGACACAATATCTTTATAATAAAGAATATTATGAAAAAATGTTTGAAAAATATCCTGAATTATATAGACTATATAAACTTCAATATCGTATGTTGATGTGGGAAAATAAGATAATTAAGAGCAACTATGAGAAAGATAAAAAGATTATAAATTTAATTTGGTTTACAATTTTAAGCACAAATATTAAACAAGTTGAAATATGCAAAGGTGACTGGCATAAAGGAACAGGTAGTGTTTCGAAAGTTAATTTGAATTCTGGGAGTATATATTATAAAACTTATTGCCTGGAAAGGAATATACAGTACCAAAAAATATATGGATATTTATGCGAAAGAAAGGGGATACACAATAAAAAAATAAAATATTTATCCCGGTCCAATTATGGCTGGGAAGAAAATATTGAAAATGAATCATGCAAAACAAGGGAGGAGATAAAACGATATTATTATAGGATGGGAATCCATCTGTTTCTGGCATATTCGCTGGGGGCAACAGACCTTCATGGAGAGAATATTATTGCTCATGGAGAGTATCCTGTGATTATAGATATGGAAACCTATCCCGGATTTATTCCACATTTTGATAGAAGTAGTACGAAAGATAAAGCAGAAACCAGTCTTAGAGAGAAAATTGTAACTTCAGTAATGCGAACAGGTATGCTCCCGGTTCTCACCTGGGGCAGAGGAAACAACAGAGTACTTATAAGTGCCATGAATATGAACGGGAAAATACGGACGCCCTTTAAAGTACCTGTGGTAAAGGATGATAAAACCTCAAATATTCATATAGAATATGAGCAGGTGGAATTTGAAATGGAGGAGTGTATTGTCAGATTAAATGGAGAGGCGGTGAATTCAGCAGAGTATACAGAATATCTGGTTCAGGGATTTCGGGCAGCTTATCTGGAAATGATGAAGGATGAGAAAATAAAAGCCATGTTGGAGAAATTCTATTATGGTAAGTCTCGGGTAGTTCTGCGGCATACCCAGCAATATTATATGTATCTGTTTGCATCCTTTCATCCGGATTATATGGAAAGCAGGGAACAGCGTAAGAAACTGCTTCAGGTTATGCACAAAGATGGAGAAACTCAGCTTCAGCAGGAACTCAGGGATTATGAAATCGAAAGTTTGTTAGAACTGAATATTCCTTATTTTGAGATTGATGCGCACAGTACATCCATATTTGATGGGGATGGTGTGGAACATACCGGCTATCTGCCTTGTACACCCTATGAATCTTGGATAGAGCATATGAAACAGATAAGCATTGAGGATATGGAGAGACAGTGTGATTATATTCGTTTGTCCATGGGACTACTTAATAAAGGATATATTGGAAATCCAGGAAAAGAGCAGAAGCATGAAACCATAGATGACATATCACTGGGAAGAGAAATAGAAGTCCAGATTCAAAAGATTGTTAACTGGCTGATTAGAAATGCGGTTATCGAGGATGAGGATATCAGCTGGGCCGCCCTGCATTTCTGGGAGAATGGTTATTGGAGTCTGGAACCCTGTGGAATGTATATTTATGATGGAATTGCAGGAATCACTATATTTCTGGCAAAGTATATACAGATCTATGGGGGAGACAATTGTAAAATCAGCCGAATATATGAATTGACGCTGAACAAAATGAAAAAGTATACAGAGAGGCGGTATCAAGAAATAAAGGCAGAGAAAATTGGACGTACCGGGTTATATGATGGAGAAAGCTCTGTGATATATTGCTATTTGTTGCTGTATGAGATTACAGGAAATCAGGAATGGATTTCCTGGGCCAGGAAGCATTTTGAGGTGGTTCTGAGATTTCTCTCAGAAGATAAATTTATGGATCTTCTAAGCGGAAATGCAGGTGCAATTATAGTGTCTGTAAGGCTTTATGAAATAACAGGTGAAGAGAAATACCTTGAATATGCAGTTGATATAGAAAGCGGGCTGTGGGCAAAAGGCCAGGAGACAGGTTCTGGGTATGGATGGAAACCTGAGAATCTGGAAGTCCCACTTGCAGGGATGGCTCATGGAAACAGTGGATTTCTTATGGCATATGCTGATCTTTATAAAATAACAAAGAAACCGGATTATCTGGACAAAATTCATAGATTGCTGGCATATGAGGATGCACTTTATTCAGAGGAGAAGAAAAACTGGCTGGATATGAGGGAATCTTCCGGTGAACGCATTATGAATGGCTGGTGTCATGGGGCACCGGGAATCTTACTTGTACGGTTAAAACTGGTGGATATGCTTCCAGCAGATGAACAGGTGAATAAAGATATTAAACGTGCTGCACAAGCATTATTTTACCAGAAAACAGATTCAAAGATATGTTTGTGCCATGGAATGGCAGGAAACCTGTTGATCATGCAGAGATATCTGCAGAAATATCCGGACAGAAAGCTGAATGTAGAATATAAAAAAGAAATAGTGCGTTTGACAGGATATCTAAAGGATGAGCAAAGTTTGTTGGTAACAGAACGGTTGAATCCGGCACTGATGAATGGGATAACCGGAGTGGGAATGTTCTTTTTGTTGTCTCAAAATAGTGACGGAGAGTTTTATTAATTCGGATGTTCTGTAACATATTGCAGCAGAAGTTTCTTTTTTCTGCGATTGATGTACTGACGAGATACGCTTAGAATCCTGGCAATTTCAGAGTCCGTTTTATTTTGGTAGAAATATAGGAAGAGGATTTTGTAATCCATGCTTTCTTTTGGATAAGAATGGATATATGCAGCAACATCTGTGTATGTATCATCAAAAAAATCGGGCGATTTTAGGGTGTCGGTGTAGTCAGATATATTTTCTCTGGGCGGTTGAGAAAGATAGTAGTGACAAAGGGAGCGATAACGATTTTCTACCGCAGTTTTCATATATGTTACGCATTCTCCTTCTGAGAAGTTGGGATTCAGATAAGGAAGAGATTTCAGCAGTGCCAGATATAGTTCTTGTGAAGCGTCCTCGTATTCCATACAATGGATTCTGGAGGAATAACTTCTGATAAGTGGTTCCATACGTTTCAGAATGGCTTCAGAGGAATTGGGTTCTCCGTCTTGGTAATCGTGGATTAGTTGTAATAATGATTTCATTGTGCTACCTCCTTTTTAGGGGAAGTAGTGGAAAGAAATGAAATCAGAAACCTGAAAAGAGAAAAAAGTGTTTGCCAATGAAGTGAACAGTAATATGTATTGTAGAAAAACTGAGAGAAAGTGAAGCAGGTCTGGATAAATCGGATTTTAAAGGGTACCAAGTTGACAGACAGAAAATTCTCCTGTCCTTATAGACTGAATCCCGGGATTCAAAAAAGAGGAAGGGAGGAATGGAAAGTTATGGAGTCAACGGTTATGGAAACAGCGGTATCCCAGGGAATCTGGGCTGTGTTGGCGGTTTTTTTGCTGATTTATATAGTGAAATCGAATGAAAAGCGTGATGCCAAACAGGAAGAGCGTGAGAAAAATTATCAGACAGTAATCGAAAGACTCACAGAAAAGTTCCAGCTTCTGACCCAGGTGCAGAGTGATCTGAAGGAGATTAAGAACAATCTGCTGGGGAAAAATGAACAATCAGATTAAATAAGAGTTACATGAATGAAAAAAGTCTCTCAGTCGCAAAAGGGCAGGGAGACTTTTTTCATTTTGGTTTACAGATGCGGATAAGGAATACTCCTTATGATATAGAATTTGCAAATTCTAAAATAATATATCTATATTTCAGGAGGAAACCAAAATGTCAGGTACAATGTCAGAAAAAGAGTTACGAATTAATTGTGGAAGTAAACTATGTGCGCAGGTTCCGGATGAAAAAAATGCATCTGCGTATAATAATGCGGCAGCAATGGCAATTGTAGGAAATACTATGTATTGGGTAAAAACACATAAGCGGGTAAACTCTCAGAATGTGTATAAGAGCACTGTATATAAGGCTGCTGATTTTACAGGTACTGCAAAAGTCAGCAGGGTTGTCGTGAAAGTGATTGATTATTTTGTATATGGAATGACCTACATATATCAACGCGGCAATATCATTAAAGAGTGTTATATTAAATTTCATCGGGCATAAGGAAATAAAGTGTTTTGGGCAAGAGAGTATTATGCAAGGAAAAAAGGACTCGCGAAGTACAGCCTTATAGTCGGGCTGGTACACTTGTGACACCTCTTTTGGGGTAAATAGTAACAGAGCTCCCTTGTAAAGGCAAAATTAAACCACCAGTTGAAATGGCCATGATGATTTAGATTTAAAGCAATGGATGGACATTGCTCGCATATATGGAGGTATAATTATGGCAGGAACATTATCAGAGAGAGAATTACGTATCAGTTGTAGCTCAACACTTGCAGCAGAAGTTGATAATCCATCTTCAGGATTTTCAAATGCTGCTGCTATGGCAAGAATAGGAAATACTATGTATTTCGCTAAAGTGAGTAGCAATAACAAGAGTAAGATATTAAAATCTACCGATTTTAAATCAGGTAAGATCACTTCATCTTCTGTTTTTGCGACTCTCGATTATTTTGTCTATGGCATGACAGCCAAAAATCAGATTCTTTACTTAACGTGTAAAGACAGCAGTAATATTCCGTATCTGCTTAAATTAGGGGTGGACGGTACTCTTTTGGGAAGTGTCAGACTTGCAAAGACTTACGTGGGAATTGCAAGTTACAGAACGGATGAATTTATCCTGATGGAATATCTTAACAAAAAAAATCCGTCAGAATTTAATTTAGTGATCGGTTCAATGGAAGATTTGGATGTAAATGTAAATCAGGGAATACATTTCCGAGTTGTGGCCAATGAAGCTGCAGAATATACAAAGGCGAATGGAATTTATTATGACAGGAACTATGGATTATTTATTCTGACGAACCATTATATAAGTGATTACAGTTCTTGTAAAAACCGGATTCTGTTAGTGAAAGCGGCAACATACGCAGAAGGAGGAACTTATCAGCCATATGCTGTTTTTCAGGCAGATATGGATAACAAGAAGTATAAACAGTTCAATTTTGAAGGGATTACTTTATACAATAATAATATGTATGTTTATGCCAATGTGCTTGGGCTTACGGACGCAGGTCTGAAAGATCGTGTTATATATCAGCCGGGAATCACATTCGGAAAATGGCATGCCGATCTTAATCAGGTTGGGAACGGTTATTTTACCTTTAATGGCTCAGTTAAAAATGGTGTAGCAATTCCGTCAACCAGCGTTAATGGTGTTCCTGTCCCAAATGTTCAAAGTATGGCTATGGACGCAAATGATGTAGCTTATTGCTTGAAATGCGATAAAGGCAATGTATATGCAACAATGCATAAGACATCAGCACCAGAAAGCATTGTGCCTAATGTAATTGCAACATTTGGTGAAATAGAAAGCACCAGACTTTACCATTGTAACGGAATGACATATAACCCAGACGATAATAATTTGTATGTTGCTTACTATGCATTTGGTTCAGGGGGACCAGGCTATGTGGCAATTTTGACGACTGATGGCAATGAAATCAAGCGATTACGGATACCGAGTAAACAGTATGGAATTGCCTATTATGGTAATAATGCAGGGGGAGCGGAGTTTATTTTGATGAATAGACGTGGTGAATCCACTTCTGATATTAGCTTTAATAAGGCTGTTTATGATGGGGAAAACATGACAGTAGATGAATCGTTTTTTGTTGATGTTAATGCAGACAACACTAAAATTACACTTCAAGATGTATATTATCATAAACTTTATGGTATGTTTATACCGGTACATGATAATACTAAATCAACGAATAATAATTGTATCATATATCATGTTGCGAAGGAAGATATTGAAAGAGTAATGGAAGGTTCTACTGAAAGAACCTTGACACCGGATTTTGCAATTGCAATTACATTAGATAACTATTATAGTTATGAAGTGGAGTCAATGGATATTAATAAAAAGACAAAAAAATGACTATGTGTAGTAATTTGCATCTTGTTAATGGAGATTCCGGTCAGGATATGTATCATTTATTGAATACTTTAACATTTATTTGAGTTAAAGAATAAAATTAAAGACTCTTCCACTATCCTTATGGATAGTGGAGAATCTTTTTTGAAACAAATTAGTGGTGATTAAATGGAACATAAATAGAGAACTATCAGGAGGTAAAATATTCTTATGAAAAAGTTAAAAGAAATTATGGTGGCGGCTATTGCTGCTGCAATGGTGATTTCGGTACCTGTTTATGCATCTGAAAATGACAAGTTTTCAGACGGCGGAATTGCTGAACAGATGGAAGTGTTTCCGGCAGGTGAATTAACAGGGGATGCTTTTGATGACGGAACAGAAATTGTTTCTGAGATGCCGGATGTGTCCTCAGAAACCGCTGCTTTTGCAGAAACAGAACTGTCTTCTGATCAGTTTGTGTCCGAAGGTGTGATATATTGTAAAGATACCGGAAGGGACACTTGTAGGATTGTAGGTTATACAGATGATGTGCCGGAGAATCTTATTCTGAAAGAAAATGTTAGTGACGGTGTAAACGAATTATTTGTATACTCGATTGCAGATAAGGCATTTGAAAATTGCACAAAGTTGAAAAAAGTATCTGTTGAATCGGCATTCTTCGAGGTGGGCAAGAATATCTTTGACGGCTGTGATGGTCTTACTGTGGAATGTTATGAAGGAACCTACATTTATAAAGCGCTTCAAGCCAAAAACAATATTACATTGATTGGAAAAGAACGTCCTCAAAAGGTAGAGATTGATAATGTTTCGTATTGGGACGCTAGTAGCAGTCATTATGTTGCCTGGGCTTTGGAAGGGAACATTTCTATAGAAAAGGGCATATATGGTTCACCTGTAATAGGACTTGATGGAATAGATGAAAAAGTTGAGACAATAGAATTTCCTGACACACTTAAATATATAGGGGATTCCGAAAATTGTATATTTCGCAGTTCCATGATCCGTGAGATTATAATACCGGATTATATTACTGATATTGCTGGAAAATATATTGCAGACGACTGTGAATATCTAGAATATGTACATACAGGAAATGGATATCTTAGAATAGGGTGCAGTGAATTCAGTAATTGTCCAAACTTAAAAACAGTAGAAATAGGAACAAGTGTTGAGTCAATTGGAGACGGTGCATTTAAAAACTGTTATAGTCTAAAAGAACTTTATATTCCTTCAAATGTACAGGAAATATCAGCAACAGCATTTTGGGGAATTGAAGACAGCATAACTATTATCGGAGAGTCAGGCTCATATGCAGAAGCTTATGCCAACTCAATGGGGATTAAGTTCCGGAGTAATGGAAAATCAGTGAAAATGCCGTCCATAGTTTTTTTAAACGAACCATCTGTATCTGGAAATACAATCTGTGCATCTGTTGCCGGAGAAAATTCAGAAGTCGTGGAATATAAATATGGATTGTATTATGCTGTGGAATATGAAGCGGATGAACCGGATATGTGGCTTAAGAAAGATCTGGTATTAACAGAGGAAACAATTACACGCAGATTCGAAGATAAAAGCAAAACTGTAACATTTCCATATGTACAAGGAGACAGGGAATATTATGTCAGGGTATGCGGAAAAGAAAAAAATGGAAAATATACCCTGTGGAGTCCTCCTAAGAAAGTAACTGTCAAAGTAAACACACCTAAACCGCCGGAAGTTGAAGGAATTACAGTAAATGGTTCAACTGTAACAGTAACGCTGAAAAACAGAGATGAATATGCGGACGCATATAATTATGTACTTGGAATAAATCCTAAGAAATCTTTGGCATATTCCGAGGTATACGGACTCTCCCCGAAGGTTTACCAAACTGTTCCCAGCGAAAAAAAATACGTCCTTAAGGATCAAAACACTACAAAGGTTAGTTTTAAAAACGTAAAGAAAGGTACTTATTATTTAAGCGTACGTGGCTATGCAAAGGATGGAAAAACAAAGGCTTACAGTCTTCCGTCCAAGATACAGAAGGTAAATGTTTTCTATCCTGCTGCAGTAACAGGTGTAAAGGTAACGGGCAGGGCAGATCATTCTCTTACTTGCAGTTGGACTCCGGTTAAGTTGTCTCCTGACGGATACATTGTTTATGTTCAGGACAGCAATACAGGCAAAAATGTTAAGCGTATATCCGTTAAAAATACTTCTGCTTCCGTAACTATTAAAGGACTGGAAGCAGGTCAGAGTTATAAAATAGTTGTTCGAGCCTATAATAAAGTAAATGGTAAGAATTACTATTCCTCTTATGACAAAAGCCAGATTATAGCTTTTACCGCTCCCAAAACTCCTTCCCTGAAAGCACAGGCTGTATCAGGCCATAAAGTAAAACTCACCTGGAAACCAATACCTGCAGCTTATCAGAATGGAAAATGTGAATATGTTATCTATTACCGAAATGCCAAAGATAAAAGTTATCAGCGATTAACTAATCTTTCCGATACCAAAGGAAGCTATACTACGAAAGCATTAAAGAAAAACAACACTTACTACTTCCGTATGCGCAGTAGTATCTGTGGCGAAAATGGTAACCACTCCACAACAGGCACATACTCCAACACAGTTAAGGTAACCGTTAAATAAGACGTTAATTTGCGGGCATAACACTTAAGCACATTCAGAAAGGAAAATATTATCTGCATTGCCGGGGATATAAGAAAAAAGCTAATGAAGTCCTGATCAGCAGTGATGCCTGATAAATTTGTGAAATCCGGAGAAACATTCTTGACAAGAAAGCCTTTTTTCATTATAGTAGAATCCAGAAAAAGGCTGTGAAAAAGAGGAGTAGGCGGTAATGCCCCACAGAGAGGGAAGCTTATAAGCTGGAAGGTTTCCCGGGAACAGAAGCGCTGAAGGTAGCTTTGGAGCCGGAAGGCTGAAGTGAGTGGTATGACAGTGTTAAGGTTCATATACGCCCATGGTAGGCTTTCACGTATCCCGCGTTAAGGGAATGAGAGATAAACTAAGGTGGTACCGCGATCTATGTCGCCCTTTGCACGCATAATGTGTGCAGAGGGCTTTTTTAATCGAACAGGCTCATTTAATAATGATAGAGCTGTGGGCTGCTTTATAGCGGAGCAATCCGTAGATACTTTAAATTACAGATAGAAGATATCATATCAGGAGGACATTATGAGCAAAGAACTTGCAAAAACTTACGATCCTAAGGGAATCGAAGAGCGTCTTTACACAAAATGGATGGACAATGGATATTTCCATGCAAAAGTAAATCCGGACAAGAAACCGTTTACTATTGTTATGCCGCCGCCAAACGTAACCGGACAGCTTCACATGGGACATGCACTGGATGAAACTATGCAGGATATCCTGATCCGTTTCAAGAGAATGCAGGGCTATGAAGCATTATGGCAGCCGGGAACTGACCATGCAGCTATCGCTACAGAGGTTAAGGTTATCGACAAGCTGAAAAAAGAAGGTATCGACAAACACGATATCGGCCGTGAGGAATTCTTAAAACATGCGTGGGCATGGAAAGAGGAGTACGGCGGAAAGATCATTAATCAGTTAAAGAAATTGGGTGCTTCCGCAGACTGGGAGAGAGAACGTTTCACAATGGATGAGGGATGTTCCAAAGCAGTACAGGAAGTATTTATCAAATTATATGAAAAAGGCTATATCTACAAAGGTTCCAGAATCATTAACTGGTGTCCTGTATGCCAGACTTCCATCTCTGATGCAGAGGTTGAGCATGAGGATCAGGACGGATTTTTCTGGCACATCAATTACCCGATCGTAGGGGAAGAGGGACGTTTCGTAGAGATCGCAACTACACGTCCGGAAACTCTGCTGGGTGATACTGCTGTTGCCGTAAACCCGGAAGATGAGCGTTACAAAGATCTTATCGGCAAGATGCTGAAGCTTCCGCTCACAGACAGAGAAATCCCGGTAATCGCTGATGAATATGTAGACAAGGAATTCGGAACAGGATGTGTAAAGATCACACCTGCTCATGACCCTAATGACTTCGAGGTTGGACGCCGTCACAATCTGGAAGAAATCAATATTATGAATGACGATGCGACCATCAACGAACTTGGCGGAAAATACGCCGGTATGGACCGTTATGAAGCACGTAAGGCAATGGTAGCAGATCTGGAAGAGCTTGGACTTCTGGTAAAAGTAGTTCCTCACAACCACAGCGTTGGAACCCATGACCGCTGCGGTACAACTGTAGAGCCTATGATCAAACCACAGTGGTTTGTAAAGATGGACGAGATGGCAAAGGCAGCGATCAAAGCTCTGGATGACGGAGATCTGAAATTCGTTCCGTCCCGTTTTGACAAGACATATCTGCACTGGCTTGAGAATATCCGTGACTGGTGTATTTCCAGACAGTTATGGTGGGGACATAGAATCCCGGCTTATTACTGTGATGAGTGCGGCGAAGTAGTAGTTGCCAGAGAAATGCCAGAGAAATGCCCGAAATGCGGATGCACACATCTTCATCAGGATGAGGATACGCTGGATACCTGGTTTAGTTCTGCATTATGGCCATTCTCCACACTTGGCTGGCCGGAGAAAACACCGGAGCTGGAATACTTCTATCCCACAGATGTACTGGTTACAGGATATGACATTATCTTCTTCTGGGTTATCCGTATGGTATTCTCTGCTCTGGAGCAGACAGGAGAAGTTCCGTTCCACCATGTACTGATCCATGGTCTGGTACGTGACTCCCAGGGACGTAAGATGAGTAAGTCTCTTGGAAATGGTATCGACCCTCTGGAAGTTATTGATAAATACGGCGCAGATGCACTTCGTCTTACTCTGATGACAGGTAATGCACCTGGAAATGATATGCGTTTCTACTGGGAAAAGGTAGAATCAAGCCGTAACTTTGCAAACAAGATCTGGAATGCTTCCCGTTTCATTATGATGAATCTGGAAGGCAAGACAGTGACAGAGCCGGAGAACTTAAATGATCTCTGTGCAGAGGATAAATGGATTCTGTCTCACTTAAATACAGTGATCCGCGAAGCTACAGAGAACATGGAAAAATATGAGCTTGGCATTGCAGTACAGAAGGTTTATGACTTCCTGTGGGATGAGCTTTGCGACTGGTATATTGAGATGGCAAAGGTTCGTCTGTGGAAGGCAGAGGAAGATCCGAAGGCTGCAAATGATGCACTGTGGACATTAAGAACAGCATTGACAGAAGGTCTGAAGCTTCTTCATCCATATATGCCGTTTATCACAGAGGAAATCTACTGCACACTTCTTCCGGAAGAAGAGTCTATCATGATCTCCGAATGGCCTGTATACAGAGAAGAGAGAAACTTCCCGGATGCTGAGAAAGCAATCGAGGGCTTCAAAGAGGTTGTAAGAGGTATCCGTAATACCAGAACAGAGATGAACGTTCCAAACAATCGCAAGACAAGCCTGCATATTGTGGCAAAGGATGCTGATACAGCAGCAATGTATGAAAACAGCAAGAAATCCTTTGTAAATCTTGCATTTGCAAAAGAGATCCTGGTACAGACAGACAAGAATGGAATCAGCGAGGATGCAGTTTCCGTAGTTGTTTCCAATGCGGTTGTATATATGCCGTTGGAAGACCTGATTGACAAGGACAAAGAGATTGAGCGTCTTACAAAAGAAACAGAACGTCTCACAAAAGAGATTGCAAGATGCGAAGGTATGCTGAATAATCCAAACTTCGTAAACAAGGCACCTGCTGCCAAGGTGGATGCGGAGAAGGACAAGCTTGCAAAATACAAAGAAATGATGGATAAGGTTAAAGGACAGTTAGAGCAGTTACAGAAATAAGGGAGTGCTTAGATGAAATTATACAGGATTTGTAATAAAATTTCCCTTCTTTTGCATGCACTGGCAAGTGCTGTGGGATATTTTATTATGGAAGCAATTTGTCGTCACTCGTTCGTAGAAGCATGGAATTATATGACACAGAAGCCTTTGGTTTTTGCCTATAATACCGCATTTATTTTTACCTCGTCACTGATTGTTTATCTGTTTCACAGAAGGGTGTTCTGGAGAGTACTGGTTACGCTGTTCTGGCTGATACTGGCTATTATCAACGGTGTTCTCCTGCTGAACCGTGTTACACCCTTTACCGGACCGGACCTGCATCTGATTACAGATGCTTTGAAGATTGCCAACAAATACCTGCCTGCTGCAGGTGTTGTGGCAGTCGGCATCCTGTTCGGGATCTTTGTTATTTTACTGTTGATTCTTTTTATCAAAGGACCGAAGTATCAAAACAAGATAAAGTACCGTTATAATATTCCTCTGGTCCTTGTGGCTGCAGCTCTTTTTGCAGGAAGCACACAGCTGGCACTGGAGAAGAGGGTGCTTTCCAACTATTTTGGAAACATTGCCTTTGCATATGAGGATTATGGATATCCCTACTGTCTGGCAACTACGATCTTTAACACAGGAATCAGTTGTCCCAGGGATTATTCTGAGTATGAGATCAAACGGATCGAGAAAACAGAGAAGAACCTGCTGGAGACTCAGGAAGAGAAAAAACCGAATATTCTTTTCCTCCAGCTGGAATCCTTCTTTGATCCTACCCTGGTGAAGTATCTGGATATTTCTGAGGATCCGATCCCTACCTTCCGGAAACTGATGGAGGACTATTCTTCCGGATATTATAAGGTTCCTTCTGTAGGAGCAGGAACTGCAAATACAGAGTTTGAATCCATCACCGGTATGAGCATGCATTATTTTGGCCCCGGTGAATATCCCTATAAGAGTATCCTGAGAGAGACAACCTGCGAGAGTGCCCCTTATGTACTGAAGAATCTGGGGTATAGCACCCATGCAGTACACAATAATGAGGCAAACTTCTATGGCAGAAGGTCTATTTTCCCAAATCTGGGCTTTGACACCTTTACTTCCGAGGAGTATATGGCGCGGGAAAATGAGAAAAACCCTAATGGGTGGGTGAAGGATGCAGTTCTTACAGATGAAATCCTGAAATGCCTGGATTCCACAGAAGGACCGGATTATGTGTATACGATTTCCGTTCAGGGCCATGGTGCTTATCCGGATGAGCAGATTCTGGAGGACCCGGAGATCACGGTTTCCGGTGCGCCTACGGAAGAGGAAAATAATAAGTGGGAATACTATGTGAATGAAATCCATGAGATGGATAATTTTGTAAAGGATCTCACAGACAAGCTGGCTGATTATCCGGAGGATGTGGTTCTGGTTATGTATGGGGACCATCTGCCTACTATGGGACTGACTGTGGAGGATCTGGATAATAAATATCTGTTCCAGACAGAATATGTAATGTGGGATAATTTTGGCCTGAAGAAGAAAAAAGAAAATCTGGCTGCCTACCAGATGGCTGCAGAGGTCATGGACCGGGTTGGCATCCATGAGGGAACCATTTTCCGCTATCATCAGGCAAGAAGAAATACAAAGAATTATCAGGTGGATCTGGAAACCTTGCAGTACGACCTGCTTTATGGAAAGAGATATTCTTACGGGGAGACCGGAGAAAGCCCTTATCTGCGCACCAAAATGCGGATGGGTATTTATGATACCACTCTGGATTCCATCCGGTGTATTTCGGATACTGATTATACCTATTATATCAAGGGAACAGAGTTTACTCCTTCCAGTGAGGTTAAGCTGAACGGAGAGTGGTATGATACGGTTTATCTGAACCCCACCACACTGATGATCACAGGAACCCAGCTTAATGATTTTGACAGGCTGGCGGTGATCCAGCGAAGCAACAGTTCTACCAGAAAGCCGTTGAGTAAGAGCTATGACCGGTCCTGTTATGCTCTGTATGCACAGAATCCATGGAAGCTGGATACAGAATCTGATACGGACAGTGCAGATACAGAGATTTCTGATACAGACAGCTAAACTTTAAAATCAGAGTTACTGTTTACAGATTTTGTCGGATAAAATATTACGATTGGTACTGGACATATTCCATCACTATTATATAATGTTAGAGTAACTAATTGGTATAAGCCACAGGAAAAAGTCTGTTGTGGATTATACGAAAGATAACTAAACATTATATAATAAGTGGTGGATTTTTTATGACATACGAAGAAGCGGTTGCTTATATTGATGAAACTCCCAAATTTACAAAGAAAAACAGTCTGGAGCATACGAAGGAATGCCTGAGGAGACTTGGCAGTCCACAGGACAAATTTAAGGTGATCCATGTGGCAGGAACCAATGGAAAGGGAAGTACCTGTGCTTTTCTTACTTCCATCCTCAGAGAGGCCGGATATTCCTGCGGTCTGTTTACCTCTCCCCATCTGGTGGAGATCAATGAACGTTTTCAGATCAATGAGGTGAATATTGATAATGATACATTTCTGAAGGCCTTTCATAAGGTGAAGGCACTGGCAGATGAACTGGTGGCAGAGGGAAGCTATCATCCTACCTATTTTGAGATGCTGTTTCTCATGGGAATGCTGATCTTTGCAGAAGCCGGTGTGGATTACGTAACACTGGAGACTGGGCTTGGTGGAAGACTGGATGCTACCACTGCTGTGGAGAATCCGGTGGCCTGTGTGATCACCTCTATCAGTCTGGATCATATGCAGTATCTGGGAGATACTGTGGCAAAGATCGCAGGAGAGAAGGCCGGGATCATTGTGCCGGGAGTGCCGGTGATTTTTGACGGGAATGCTCCTGATGCAGCGGAAGTGATCAGAGAGACTGCCAGGAAGCTGGGAAGTCCCTGGTATGAGGTAAAGAGGGAAGATACGGAAATTATGAGAAATACTTCTGCAGGCATTGATTTTTCATTCCGAAATGATTATTATGGGGATACGGTCTTTTCCATCCCGTTTATTGCAAGGTATCAGGTGATGAACAGTGCCCTGGCCCTGAAAACCATGGAGGTTCTGAGAAAAGAAATTCCTGTTTCCATGGATAGGCTGCAGGAGGGAATCAAAAGGACCCGCTGGCAGGGACGTATGGAGACAGTTCTGCCGGGCGTGATCGTAGATGGTGCCCACAATGAGGACGGTGTGGAGAAATTTGTGGAGACTGCAGAGCATTTTCAGCAGGAATATCCTCTGACACTGCTTTTTTCCGCAGTAGATGATAAGGATTACCGGGATATGATACAAACGATCTGTGACAGGATTCACTTTGAGCATGTGGTAGTGACTTCAGTGGGAGGCTACCGCCAGGTGCCTGCAGAGGATTTTGCCCGGTTGTTTGAGAACGCAGGCTGTGACTGTGTGGAGGCTGTTCCTGATCTGGAGGAGGCTTTTGCGAAAGCACTGCAGCTACGTGGAGAGAAGGGCATGTTGTTCTGTGTAGGTTCTCTGTACCTGGTGGGCGAGATTAAAGATGTGATCAGGAGAAATAAAAAATGATAGATTATGAAGAGGAACTTAAGAAATTTGAGCCCTGTCTGGATGTGACAGATGCTGAGGGTGCCATATATGACAGAGAACTGACGGATATCCTGGATGTACTTCAGGAAGTCCTGAGGGAAGCGAAAAGCGGCAGAAGGGTGAAATAAGGAGAAACAGATGAACTGTATGAATTGTGGTGCGTTCCTGACAGACAGGGACCTGGATTACTGTCCGCACTGCGGATGTAATGTACTGATCCAGAAAAAGGCGGATTATCTTTCCAGGCAGTATTATAACCTGGGCCTGGAGAAAGCCAGTGTCCGTGATCTGTCAGGGGCGATCAGCTGTCTGAAGCAGAGCCTGATTTACAGTAAGTACAATATTCAGGCAAGGAATCTGCTGGGACTGGTATATTTTGAGACAGGTGAGGTGGTAGCTGCCCTCAGTGAGTGGGTGATCAGCAAGAATCTGCAGCCCAGCCGTAATCTGGCTTCGGAATATATTAATAAGCTTCAGGCTAATTCCAATAAGCTTGAGGTGATCAATGAGACAATACGAAAATATAATGAGGCCCTGAATCTGTGCAGAGAGGGCCATGAGGATATGGCAGCCATACGGCTGAAGAAGATACTTTCCCAGAATCCAAAGCTGATCAAGGGATATCATTTGCTTGCCCTGATCAGAATCAAGGAAGGAGAATACAACAAAGCCAGAAGAACCCTGAAGAAGGCAGCCAGGATCGATCAGACGAATACAACGACCCTGCGCTTCCTGAAAGAAATTGAGGAACAGACAGGAGTTTCCACAAAGCTTGGACGTCAGAATAAGGGACTTTTCAGGAATGGGGATGAGACTGGCAGTGAGAAAGCAGGAATGGGACCGGAGATGATGGTCCAGGCACCTGCTTACAGGGAACGATCCAGAGTTTCTTTGTTTTTTACTCTGGTGGCTGGTTTTGCAGCTGGTCTGCTGGCCTTTTATCTGCTGGTTGTACCGGCCATCAGGCAGAGGATTTACAGAGAAGCCAATCAGCAGATCGTCAGTTACAGTGATGCAGTATCCAGCCAGGGAGCAGAGCTTACAAAAGCACAGAGCCAGGTGAAAGAGTCAGATGATACGGTGGAGGCAGCTTCCGCCCAGATCGCACAGGAGCAGAAAAAGAGCAGCACCTATCAGGCCCTTCTGGAAGCCTATGCTGCCTATAAGCAGCAAAATATGGATGAGGCTGCCCTGAAGCTTCAGAATGTATATGTAAATGTACTGCCGGATGATCTGAAGAGTATTTACAATACCATCAGTAATGATACCGGTGTGACAGGTATTGATGAAAGTGCAGACGGATCTGAGAGCAGCAGTGCTGCAGGACAGGCAGATTCCTCCGGGGATAATGCTGACAGTGCAGGAGATACAGGAGCAGAGGATTCCGGTGAGGGTTATTCAGACAGTGGAGATGGTTCTTATGACGACAGTTCTTATGATGACAGCTCCTATGATGAAGGGAATTATGATGATTCCGAGTATTAAATGAATCTGATACATGAATTGGAAAATAACGGATCATTGCGAAAATACAAAAGAGATACACATAGAAATATGGGTGTCTCTTTTTTTCGTGATCTTATCCGTTGGACAGAAACAGGGGGATTATATGAAGAACAGATTTGAAATTCAGGGAAATTGTCTGACCGTTTACCTGCCCAGAGAAGTGGACCACCCGGCAGCAGATGAGATCCGGCGGGAATCAGACAATATATTGCGTAAAAATTATATACGGACCATGGTATTTGATTTTTCGGAGACAATGTTTATGGACAGCTCAGGAATCGGCATGATCATGGGGAGATACCGGGCTATGGGGATGAGGGGAAACTGTATCCGGGTAACCGGGGTCAGTGTTTATATTGAGAAGCTTTTGCATTTATCCGGGGTGTATAAATTTGTGGAAATCTGCAGGGAAGCCTGAAAAGGGGGAAAGGAGTTTATTATGGAAAATACCAATGAAATGGAACTTATATTTGACAGTTCGCCTGTGAACGAGGGATTGGCCAGGGTAACAGTGGCGGCTTTCTGTACACAGCTGAATCCTACTTTGGAGGAGGTGGCGGATCTGAAAACCGCTGTTTCCGAAGCTGTGACCAACTGCATCATTCATGCCTATGAAGGAAAGGTATGTAAGATCAGACTGACCTGCAGGCTGGCAGAAAAAGCACTCTGGGTGGATGTGGAGGATCAGGGAGTGGGAATTTCAGATATTCGCCAGGCTATGGAACCGCTTTTTACCACAAAGCCGGAGAAGGACCGTTCAGGAATGGGTTTTACTTTTATGGAGGCGTTTATGGACGAGGTCAAGGTGGAATCTCAGGTAGGTAAGGGTACCATTGTCCATATGAAAAAAGTGATCGGGAGGTAGAAATGGATCATACTCTTGCTCTGATCAAAAGGTCACACCAGGGAGATAAAGAGGCAAGAGATACCTTGTTCAGAGAAAATACCGGACTGATATACAGTACAGTGAAGAGATTTCAGGGAAGAGGGGTGGAGAGGGAGGATTTGTTTCAGATCGGAAGCATCGGACTTCTGAAAGCAGTTGATCACTTTGATATTTCCTTTGAGGTGAAATTTTCCACCTATGCAGTTCCCATGATCATCGGAGAAATCAAACGTTACCTTAGGGATGACGGTATCCTGAAGGTAAGCCGTAGTCTTAAGGAAAACTGTGTGAGGATCTGCCGAAGCAGAGAAGAGCTGGAGAAAAGGCTGGGAAGGGAGCCAGGGGTGGCTGAAATTGCTGCTGCACTGGAGCTTCCTGTAGAGACTGTGGTGATTTCCATGGAGGCTGCAGCAGAGGTGGATTCTCTTCAGAAAATTATCTGCCAGGGTGAGGGAAGTGATATCTCCCTGCTGGACAGGCTGCCGGAGAAGGTGAACGGACAGGAGCAGGCTTTGAACAGGATTTTCTTGGATGAAATGTTGGGAAAATTAGAAGCCCAGGAAAGACAGCTTATTTATATGCGATATTATAGGGATATGACGCAGACGGAGATTGGGGAGAAGATGGGGATTTCCCAGGTGCAGGTGTCCAGAATGGAAAAGAGGATCCTTCAAAAGCTGAAAAAGGAATATGGGTAAAAATAAGGAGCTGGGACACTGGTGGTTCAGTGTTTCAGCTCCTTGTGTGTTTATAAGGCAGATTTCTGTGATCTGAAAATAATGCCTTTATATTTGAGCAGTGCAGTCTGAAGGATCAGGCCTATAACTGCGCAGGATACTACCTCTCCGATACCTACTGTGAGGATCATCAGAGGAATTGGCAGGTTTACACCGTATCCGAATCGAAGTACGAAGGGTACGATAATGGAATTGGCTGCGATAGGCGGGATCGGTGCAAGAAAACGGCTGCAGTTACGAAGCTTGTAGGTGAAAACTGCGCCTATCAGGGTGGCAATACTTCCGAAGAGGATATCTACAGGAATTGCACCTCCGAAAAGATTGGCAATGATACAGCCTACAAACAGTCCCGGTATAGCTGCCGGTGTGAAATAAGGCAGGATAGTCAGGGCCTCTGAGAAACGGATCTGAACTTCTCCGTAGCTTAAGGGTGCGAACAGTAAAGTCAGAACTACATAGATGGCTCCGATGGCAGCTGCCTCTGCCAGAAAGATAGTACTTTTGTTTTTCATATGATATTGTCTCCTTTAGTATTTTTTTTACGAGTGGAAGGTCTCGAACACTCGGTTTACCGGATCAGCAGGACCTTATTGAATATTGCATATAAATCCGGCGCCTGCCAGTATATCACTTATTTGGCAGCGGGTCAATATTTTTTCTACGGTCTGCTTCTTCTATAATGGTAGTGTTTACATTATCTTCATAGAGGCGCATCTGTATCTGCATGGGAGTGGGATCAGCAGTAAGTTTCCTATGTCCGAAATGATTAAAGAAAAACAGAACTCCCAGTCCGATACCAATGGAGTAGGTAATCTCAAGGATTGTAAAATGATCAGAAATCCTGCCGGTGACCTGGGTATAGATGGAGGCAAAGAGTTTTCCTACATCTACGTCGTTGTTGAAGGTCATAATGGAAAAGGCAGCGCCGAAAAATGTGGAGAGACCTACGAACAGGATTTTGATCCATTCCCACAAAAGTCCGGGTCCGGGTTTGTTTTTGTATGTGATGATAAAAGTAGGTTCTCCTATAGGCGTGATCTCCAGATCCGGTTCTTTTTGCTGGATTTTGGAGATCAGATCCATAACAGAAAGCACATAGCGTCCCGGTTTGTCAGGAGGAAGATTTACCACAGGCATGACACGGAGTCGATTCAGAAGTTTGCTGTTGCTGCAGGACAGACTGGCAATGTCCTGCAGATAGATGTGGGGGTGCAGGGTCTGGATGTTTTTGTCCAGAAGCAGATAGAGGGTATCACTCATAGCAATTATCCTTTCATTTGGGGCTTGAAAATAAGACTGGCCAGATATGAAAAAATCAGTGCTGCGGAAACTCCTACAGCGCAGGCTTTGAACCCTCCGGTAAAAAGGCCGAGAAATCCTTGACTGTCAATGGCTTCCCGGGTTCCCTTCCATAGTACATTTCCAAATCCAAGGAGAGGGACAGAGGCACCTGCACCTGCAAATTCTACGAAAGGCTGGTAGATGCCCACAGCGCTTAAAAGTGCACCGGAGCAGACGAGAAGGACCATGACCCGTCCTGGCATAAGTTTGGTTTTGTCTAACAGGATCTGGACCAGGGCACAGATCAGACCTCCTGTCCAGAATGCATGAAAATATTCCAAAATAGGAACCTCCTTTTATTATGAAGTGATTTCGTATTTTTCAATTACTACTGCATGGGCGATGCCGGGGATGGTGTCACCTTCGTTGAAGCTGACCTTGGAAAGAAGGGCTCCGGTAGGGACGAAAAGAATCCGTTTCCATTTTCCGGCAAGAAGCCCTGGCAGGATATAGCTGCTCAAAACAGAGGCTGCACAGCCGCAGCCGCTTCCGCCGGAGTGGGTGTCCTGTTTTTGGGAGTCATAGATCAGGATACCGCAGTCCTGGTGGCAGGAACAGATATCATAGCCTTTTTGATATAGCAGATCTATCAGGATTTTCTGCCCTACTGCACCCAGGTCACCGGTAAAGATGGCGTCATAGTCTGCTGGTGTCCGGTGGAAATCCAGAAAGTTCTGATGGATCGTGTCACAGGCAGCGGGAGCCATACAGCCGCCCATGTTCATGGAATCTTTTAGTCCATAATCCACCAGTCTGCCGGTTGTCAGGCCGGTAATGGCAATGCAGCTGTGTCCGCAGCGCAGAGGACGGGATTTTCCGGATGCAGGGAGAGGAGGCTGGCTGCCAAGTACACAGGCACCGGCACCGGTAACTGTCCAGGTAGCAGATAAGGGCCTTTGATTTCCGTAGCCCAGGGGAAAACGGAATTCTTTTTCCGCACTGCAAAAGTGGCTGGAGGTTGCGCACAGGATATGTTCTCCGTATCCGGCAGCAATGCAGAGGGCGGACAGGGAGAGGGCTTCTCCCATGGTAGAGCAGGCGCTGAACAGTCCGTAGAAGGGAATCCCCATACCTGCAGCACCGAAGGAAGAGGCTGCTGTCTGTGCCAGCAGGTCACCTGCAAAAAGCAGACGAATGTCTGCGGGCTTCAGGCCTGCTTTTCCCATGGCCAGTGTGGCTGCCTCTTTCTGCATAGTGCTTTCTGCTGCTTCCCAGGTGGAAGCACCGAACATGGGATCCGGACAGATCATATCAAAGCAGGAGCCCAGGGGACCGTCTCCTTCTTTCTGTCCGGTTACAGAGGCACAGCTCTGGATAAACACAGGTTCTTGAAAGGAAATGCTGGAAGCTCCACAGGTGTATTGTTTTGTCATGAAAGTACCCCCGTTATTTTCAGAAGATAGTAGATAAGGCCCAGAAACCAGGAACTCAGGATTCCGTACAGGATCACAGGCCCGGCAATGGTAAATATTTTACAGCCGATTCCGAATACATGGCCTTCCACCTTGTATTCAATAGCTGAGGCTGCAACAGAATTGGCGAAGCCGGTGATGGGAACAAGGCTTCCGGCACCTGCAAACCTGCCGATTTTGGAATAAAGATTCAGGCCTGTAAGCAGGACACTGATCAGTATCAGGATCAGGGAACACCAGGAGGCAGCAGATTCCCTGTCCAGTCCCAGGCTGTATGCGTAATGCAGGATCAGCTGTCCAAACATGCAGATGAGGCCGCCTGTGAGGAAGGCTTTCAGCATATTTAGGCCCAGGCTGTGGGTGGGAGTTATCTGCTTTACATATTTTTCATATTGTTGTTGTTTTTCAGAAGTCATAGACATTCTCCCTTCTGTTTTTCTTTAGTATGTGAAAAAAGAGCAGAGAATATACTTCTTATTTTGACTTTTTGGGGGATTCTATTTATAATGGTGCTATTGTTGACCAAATCAGGGCAGCCATCTGTTGAAATAGTAAATCAGGGAGCCTGTGGCTTTTCCAAGGGCAATACAGAGGATTACAATGGAGAGCCCTTTTTGGAAACGGATCCTTCGGGTGAAGATTGGAAAAACATCTGCCATTTCTGCCAGGGCCATGATCCATCCGCCCAGGAAAATTCCGGAAAAAATTCCGTACAGCATGAGAAAAGGAGATCCCATAGGAAGCTTCCACTGAAAAAGATAAAACAGATTTCCGGTGACAGTACCCAGGAGTGCCAGGTCTTCATATAAGAGAATATGGTCTGCAGTCCGGGTGATCCCTGCATAGCGGGGAACAATGGAAAGCCCCATAAGAAGTCCGGTGATTCCGCCGGCTATGATTACACCGGAGCAGAGCCCTACAAAGCCGAGAAAAATATACTGAAACATAAATACCTCCGAAAAAATGGATATGGTAAAGAAAATTGCCCCTTCCAAAGATAGCAGCCATTTAGAAATCAGTATGCACAAATGCCGGAAAACTATACATAAATGGAAAATATAGGGGAATGTATGAAAAACTGTACTTTTACAGGGATAGATAGTATAATTAGAAATATCGTTGGTATGGACAGACTGGCTTTTGTCAAAGCTCTGTCTGACTGCGGATGAAGAGAGTTTGAGGAGGTTTATGTATGGCGGAGGCATTTTCAGGGGCAAAGGTTCTGGCCGGAACTGCTGTGGCTGATGTACTGGGGCGGGCCAGGATCGCAGTCTTTGGCCTGGGAGGTGTAGGTTCCTATGTAGCTGAGGCACTGGCCAGATGTGGGGTGGCAAGTCTGACCCTTGTGGATAATGGAAGGGTATCTGTAAATGATATAAACAGAACTTTCTATGCCCTTCATTCTACTGTTGGCGAGAGCAATGTGCAGGTAGCCAAGGCGAGAATCAGAGATATTGATGAGGAAATACTGGTTCATACCTATGAGACCTTTTATAATGAAGAAACAGCGGGAATGTTTGACCTGAGTAATTATGATTATATTGTAGATACCATTGATAGTGCAGCATCCAAGGTGCTGCTGATCGAAAATGCAAGAATAAGCAAAACTCCGGTGATTTCCTGTATGGATGTCTGTGATAAGCTGGATCCGTCCAGACTTGAGGTTATGGATATTTCCAGAACCAGTGTAGGCCCGCTGGCCAGGGTGGTTCGTACCCAGCTTCGAAAAAAAGGAATCCGAAAGGTAAAGGTGCTTTGTTCCAGAGAAAAAAATGACTGGAAAACAGAAAACAGCCAAGAGGGGAACAGCCTTTCCTTTGTAGCGGGGACAGCAGGATTTATGCTGGCAGGAGCAGTGGTGAGAGACCTTCTGGGGAAAGAATGGGACAATCAGCCCAGGGGAAAAAGAATGGGCAGGAAAAATAAAAATAGAAAGTATGAGGAATAGAATCTGTGAATCAGAAAGTAATAGAGAAATTTTGGAATCTGCTGGGAAAGGACAGGGTACTTGTAGATGAGCCTATGAAACGCCATACTACTTTCCGCATCGGAGGTCCGGCGGACTTCTTCTTACTTCCGTCTACAGTAGATGAGGTAAGGGGAATACTGGAAATATGCCGTGAGGAGGAGCTTCCCTATTTTATACTTGGAAATGGAAGTAACCTGCTGGTAAGTGATAAGGGATACAGAGGTGTGATCATACAGCTGTACCGTAATTTCAGCAATATTTCAGTAGAAGGAAATGAAATCTGTGCTTCTTCAGGAGCACTGCTTTCCCAGATCGCGGCAGCCGCAAGGAACGCATCTCTGACAGGATTTGAATTTGCAGGCGGGATTCCGGGAACTCTGGGAGGAGCTGTATTTATGAATGCCGGTGCCTACGGCGGAGAGCTGAAGGATGTGTTGAAGGAAGCAGTTGTTATGACAGAGCAGGGAGAAATCCTGACACTTCCTGTGGAAAAGCTGGACATGGGATACAGAACCAGCAGGATCAAAAAAGCCGGTTATCTGGTTCTGGAGGCAAGACTTGTTCTGGAACAGGGAGATATGGATAAGATCAGAGACATAACAAAGGATCTGACAGAAAAGAGAGTGAGCAAACAGCCGTTGGAATATCCAAGTGCAGGAAGTACCTTCAAAAGACCGGAAGGATATTTTGCAGGGAAGCTGATCATGGATGCAGGCCTGAGAGGTTATCAGGTGGGGGATGCCCAGGTATCAGAGAAGCATTGTGGCTTTGTGATCAATAAAGGAAATGCAACAGCAGCAGATGTACTTACATTGATAGAGAATGTCAGGGAAAAGGTTCAGGAGCAGTTTGGTGTAACACTGGAACCGGAAGTGAAATTCCTTGGAGAATTTTAGACAGAACAGGAGATAAATCATGCGTTTTGTGATCGTGACGGGAGTATCAGGGGCAGGAAAAACAGCAGCATTGAAAATGCTTGAGGATGCAAATTATTTTTGTGTGGATAATCTTCCTATTCCATTGTTGGAGAAATTTGCATCTCTGATGCCGGAAATACATGGAGAGGATGTACAGAATGTGGCACTGGGAATCGATGCCCGCAGTGGCAGATCCCTGGATGAGCTGGAGGCTGTGCTGGATCGGATGAAGAAAGCAGGATATGAGTTTGAGATCCTTTTCCTGGATGCAGAGGATAGTGTGCTGGTGAAGCGCTACAAGGAAACACGCAGAAGCCATCCTCTGGCTATGGGGGGCAGAGTGGATGACGGAATCCGCCTGGAAAGAGAAAAAATGCAGTTCCTCAAAAAAAGGGCAGATTATATTATAGATACCAGCCATTTGCTTACACGGGAGCTGAAGCAGGAAATAGAGAGGATTTTTGTGGCAAATCAGGATTTCTGTAATATGATGGTTTCTGTGCTTTCCTTTGGGTTTAAGTATGGGATACCGGCTGATGCGGATCTGGTGTTTGATGTGCGCTTTCTGCCCAATCCATATTATGTGGATGAACTTCGTCCCATGACAGGAATGGACGATGGAGTGTTCAATTATGTAATGAACTGTGATACTGCCAGGAAGTTTGCAGATAAGCTTGAGGATATGATCAATTTTCTGATCCCCAACTATGTAAAGGAAGGCAAGACCAATCTGGTCATTGCCATTGGATGTACAGGCGGAAAGCACCGTTCTGTGACTTTGGCCAGAGAATTATATTCCAGGCTGTCCGGGAATGAGAGATATGGATTCCGTCTGGAACACAGAGATATAGGTAAGGACAGACTGCTAAAAAAACATGAGAGGTGAGACCGGGAAATGTCTTTTTCAGGGATGGTGAAAGAAGAACTTTCCAGACAGGTGGGAACGGCAAGACACTGTATGATCGCAGAACTGGCTGCTATTCTTTGTTCCTGCGGAAAATTGCAGCATCTGCCTCAGGGGGATAAACTTAAAATCCAGATAGAAAATGAAGCAGTTGCAAGAAAGTGCTTTACATTATTGCAAAAAACATTTAATATAGAGAAAGAAGTATCTGTGCGGGAGAGTAGTCACCTGAAATGGTTCAAGGTATACACAATTGAGATATCCAGACCAGAAGAGATCCAGGCAATTCTTCAGGCGGCAAAGCTGGCCCCGGACAGTAAAGACCATGATTCGCTTTTTCTGCAGGATCTGCTGGTAGTACAGCAGAATTGCTGTAAGAGGGCGTATATCAGGGGGGCTTTTCTTGCATCCGGTTCCATCAGTGATCCGGAGAAAGGGTATCATTTTGAAATTGTATATCCCAATGAGAGAAAAGCCAGAGAACTGCAGACAATTATTCGTAGCTTTTCAGTAGATGCCAAGATCGTGCAGCGTAAGAAATCACATGTGGTCTATGTGAAGGAGGGTGCACAGATTGTAGACATGCTGGCCGTAATGGAAGCGAATGTGGCATTGATGGACCTGGAAAACATCCGCATTCTGAAGGAAATGAGAAATTCCATTAACAGAAAAGTGAACTGTGAAACTGCGAACATTAATAAAACGGTAAATGCGGCTGTCAAGCAGATGGAGGATATCAGACTGATTCAGCAGACAATAGGGTTTGAACAGCTGAATGAGGGACTTGTACAGATCGCGGAGTTGAGGATGCAATATCCGGAAGCTACATTAAAAGAATTAGGGATGATGTTGAATCCGCAGGTGGGCAAATCGGGAGTCAATCACAGGCTCAGAAAGCTGAGTGAGCTGGCTGACGAACTGCGGGAGAAACAAGGAGGAGAAGTATTATGATTAAAAAACCAATCACCATTAACCTGTCAACCGGTCTGGAGGCACGCCCTGTGGCACAGCTGGTACAGGTGGCAAGCCAGTTTAACAGCGAGATATATGTAGAGATTGGAAAGAAAAGGGTAAATGCAAAGAGCATCATGGGTATGATGACTCTGGGACTTGATTCTGGTGAGGAGATAACCCTTTCAGCAAATGGTGAGGATGAAGAGGCTGCTATGAACAGTATTGAGCAGTATCTGAGTAATCAGTAATTATTGATCTGAAAACT
Organism: Blautia sp. HCP3S3_C12; assembly: GCF_052064155.1. Taxonomy (NCBI): domain Bacteria; kingdom Bacillati; phylum Bacillota; class Clostridia; order Lachnospirales; family Lachnospiraceae; genus Blautia; species Blautia sp. HCP3S3_C12. The sequence goes on from NZ_JBQHWC010000001.1 coordinate 110,603, forward strand.
GAAAACACATCCGGAAAGGAAGACCGCTTTCTGGATGTGTTTTTGAGAGATTAGAAGAAATGAGGGGCATTACCTATGTCGAAGTTTTTGAAATTTATTGTACATTTTATTGTTATCTGTACTATTATATGCGTTGTCGGCCTGGCTGTTCCGCCTTTTCTGGGAATTACAACAGAGATCCTGGATGACTCCAGCAAGGAAACCAATCTTCCGATGGGATCAGTTACCTATGCAATTCCTGTGAAAACGGAGGAAGCTGCTGTGGGAGATTCCATTCTTTATCAGGGAGACTCCAAGGCTTACAAATATATGATCACCGAGATCGACCAGAAGAATAAGACCTTTCAGGTTATCGATGCTTCCAATTCCAAAGAGAAAGCTCTTACAGTACAGGCGAAGGAGTACTTCCCAAAGGTAGTGATCACTATAGGATATGTAGGATATCTTCTGATCGCCACTGAAAGTATTGAGGGACTTATTATTCTGGGACTGGCTGTACTTTTCCTGATTATCCTCTATATTATAGCAGAGCTGTGGAAGAAAGATCCCCAGGATGATTATGATGAGATGGATACAGAGCCCGGTTATGTGAAAAGTAAGAAAGAACTGAAACGGGAAGAAAAAGCCAGACAACGGAGATATAAAGAAGAAGAAAAACAGATCAGAAAAGAAGAAAAGCAGAACCGAAAGGGAGCAGATGCCCCCAGAAAAAAAATACGTACCGGTGGCTTCGTGGATACGATCTATGAGGATGAACTGGAACCGGACAACGAAAAGCCGGTTACAGTACAGACTGCTACCAGCGAGGCTCATGAGCTGCTGAAAAAGGAAATTGCAGCAGCAACAGCAGATGAGCCGGAGACACAGCAGGAGGAGCCGGAGAAAGAAGTGGTGATTTCTCCTACAGAAAATATTGTGACACATCTAAAGGAAGCGCTGGAAGAAGAAAAACAGGAGCCGGAAGCACCTGTGGATGAGGAAGAAGAAACAGAATCACTTCCTATAAGACGTATGGCAATCCCGGTATGGTCAGCAGCACAGATTGCAGAGAGTGCCAAAAACCAGGGAGATGCCCCTGATATAGTGAAAGATGATATTACAAAGGTTACACTTTTTGATTACTCAGATATTGTAGCCGGTGCCAAACCTGCATCTGCGGAAAAACAGAATTAGGAATGAGTAAATGCGGAATCTGATATAAATTCAGGTTTCGCATTTGTTATTGTGCAAAATGTCTGCATTTTTCGGGTGAATGCCTGATCACAGGGTAGAATAAACAAAAAATAAAAAAGTAAAAAAAATACTTGCAATTTCCCAAAAGGTCGTGTATACTCCTATTTGTTGTGACATTGATAGCAATGAAGCGCGAGGTTGCTGCCAGACAGATGGCAGGTTTTCCGTGGAGCGAATGTCAAGTTTGAAAACTGACGACAAGTCACTGTACAAGTTCAGAAAGACCATCATGGGATGGGCGTGTGTGGAAAAAATTGATGACACACACGGAGATGTGTACAGTCGCCGCTTGTCGTACTGCTTGAAAAGTACGAATAGGAGGAGACTTTTTTTATGGCAAATCAGGTAATGAGAATCACATTAAAGGCATATGATCATCAGTTAGTAGATGCATCTGCTGCAAAAATCATCGAAACTGTTAAAAAGAACGGAGCAATGGTAAGCGGACCGGTTCCACTTCCTACAAAGAAAGAGGTTGTTACAATCTTAAGAGCCGTTCACAAATACAAAGATTCCAGAGAGCAGTTTGAGCAGAGAACACATAAGAGACTGATCGATATTCTTACACCAACCCAGAAGACAGTAGATGCGCTGTCCAGACTGGAAATGCCTGCAGGTGTTCATATTGATATCAAAATGAAGACCAAATAAGCATCTTAAATTATGATAATGCTTTAAGCATTAAGCTATTTACTATATGATTGCCGGTAATCGGTAATCCGCTATAAGGAGGAAGAAAGAAATGAAGAAAGCTATTTTAGCTACTAAAGTCGGAATGACTCAGATCTTCAATGAAGACGGCCAGTTAATTCCGGTAACAGTTTTACAGGCTGGTCCTTGTGTCGTAACTCAGGTTAAGACAGAAGAAAACGACGGATACGCTGCAGTTCAGGTTGGATTCGGCGACATCAGAGAAAGCCTTGTTAACAAACCGGAAAAAGGACACTTTGACAAAGCTGGCGTTGCAGTAAAGAGATTCGTTAAAGAGTTCAGATTTGATAACGCTGCTGAGTATGCAGTAGGACAGGAAATTAAAGCTGATATCTTTGCAGACGGCGATCACATTGATGCAACAGCTGTTTCCAAAGGTAAAGGTTTCCAGGGTGCGATCAAGAGACATGGCCAGTCCAGAGGACCTATGGCTCACGGCTCCAAATATCACCGTCATGCAGGTTCCAATGGTGCTTGTTCTGATCCGAGCAAGGTATTCAAAGGAAAACACATGCCAGGTCATATGGGAAATGTTCAGGTTACTGTACAGAACCTTGAGATCGTACGCGTAGATACAGAGAATAACTTACTGTTAGTTAAGGGTGCTGTTCCAGGACCTAAGAAATCTTTGGTAACAATCAAAGAGACAGTAAAGTCCTTATAATAAGAAAGGAGGAGCACACAAATGGCAAACGTAACTGTTTATAATATGGAAGGCAACGAAGTTGGAACAATGGAACTGAATGATGCAGTGTTTGGCGTAGAAGTCAATGAGCATCTTGTTCACCTTGCTGTTGTTCGTCAGCTTGCAAATAATCGCCAGGGTACTCAGAAAGCTAGAACTCGTTCTGAAGTAAGCGGCGGCGGAAGAAAACCGTGGAGACAGAAAGGAACAGGTCATGCTAGACAGGGTTCCATCCGTGCACCACAGTGGACTGGCGGCGGTGTTGTATTCGCTCCGGTACCAAGAGATTATGAAGTAAAAATGAACAAGAAAGAAAGAAGAGCTGCTTTAAAATCTGCTCTGACTTCTAAAGTTCAGGACAATAAATTAGTAGTTGTTGATGCTCTTACATTAGCAGATGTTAAGACAAAGGAAATGCAGAAGGTTCTTACAAACCTGAAAGCAGAAAAAGCTCTGGTTATCACAGCAACAGATGACAAGAACGTAATCCTTTCTACAAGAAACATCGCTGATGTTCAGACTGCAACTCCAAGTACAATCAACGTATACGATGTTATGAAACACAACACCGTAATCGTAACCAAAGATGCTGTAGCATCCATCGAGGAGGTATATGCATAATGGCTGATATCAAGTACTATGACGTAATCAAGAAACCAGTGATTACAGAAAAATCCATGAATGCAATGGCTGAAAAGAAATACACTTTCTTAGTTCATCCAGAAGCAAATAAATCTCAGATCAAAGAAGCTGTAGAGAAAATGTTCGAAGGAACAAAAGTAAAGAGCGTTAACACCATGAATATGGATGGAAAGAAAAAACGCCGTGGTATGACAGTTGGAACAACTGCTAAAACCAAAAAAGCTATCGTAGCTCTGACAGAAGACAGCAAAGATATTGAAATCTTCGAAGGACTTTAATTGATGGCTTCAGCGGTACGGGTGCCACTTCGGAAGCTTTGCTTCCTCAGCCGCGTTACACGCTTATGAGTCTTCACAAGAATCCGACCTTACATGCGAGCATGACGGTCTGCTTCTTATGAATCCCCGGCACTCTGATTATCGCGAGTATACGCATTCAAAAGCGTGAGGACAAATTTGAAAGGAGAACAAAAATGGGAATCAAAAGTTATAACCCATATACACCGTCTAGAAGACATATGACTGGTTCCGATTTCTCAGAGATCACAAAATCTACACCAGAGAAATCTCTTACCGTGTCTTTAAAGAAAAACGCTGGACGTAACAACCAGGGTAAAATCACAGTTAGACACCGCGGAGGCGGAAGCAGAAGAAAATACAGAATCATCGACTTCAAGAGAAGAAAAGATGGAATCGCTGCAACAGTAGTTTCCATCGAGTATGATCCAAACAGAACAGCAAACATCGCTCTTATCTGCTATGCAGATGGCGAGAAAGCATATATCCTTGCACCGGAAGGCTTAAAAGTAGGCCAGAAAGTCATGAACGGAGCAGAAGCAGAAGTTCGTGTTGGTAACTGCTTACCATTAGAGCTTATCCCGGTTGGTACTATGGTACACAACATTGAGCTTCATCCTGGAAAGGGCGGACAGATGGTTCGTTCTGCTGGAAACGGCGCTCAGTTAATGGCTAAAGAAGGCAAATACGCAACACTGCGTCTGCCATCTGGTGAAATGAGAATGGTTCCGATCGTATGCCGCGCATCTGTTGGTGTTGTCGGAAACGGAGATCACAACCTGATTAACATCGGTAAAGCCGGACGTAAACGTAACATGGGTATCAGACCTACTGTTCGTGGTTCCGTAATGAACCCGAATGACCATCCACATGGTGGTGGTGAAGGAAAGACCGGTATCGGTCGCCCAGGTCCATGCACTCCATGGGGAAAACCTGCTCTTGGTCTGAAGACAAGAAAGAAAAACAAACCGTCCAACAAGCTCATCGTAAGAAGACGCGATGGAAAAGCTTTATCGAAATAATAAGGAGGATTAAGCATGTCTCGTTCACTGAAAAAAGGACCTTTTGCAGATGCAAGCTTACTGAAAAAAGTAGATGCGTTAAACGCTGCAAATGATAAATCCGTTATCAAAACCTGGTCACGCCGTTCTACAATCTTCCCGTCCTTCGTAGGACACACAATCGCTGTCCATGACGGAAGAAAACACGTGCCGGTATATGTAACAGAGGATATGGTTGGCCACAAACTTGGTGAGTTCGTTGCAACCAGAACCTACAGAGGACACGGAAAAGACGAAAAGAAATCCGGTGTTCGCTAGTATTTGACTTTATATTCTGTCTGCTGCAATGCAGCAGGCAGGTTAACCTGATATTGAGAGAAAATGGAAAGGAGGCACTTTAAAATGGCAAAGGGACATAGAAGCCAGATAAAAAGAGCCAGAAATGAGAGTAATAGAGAGACAAGACCGTCTGCAAAATTATCTTACGCAAGAATTTCTGTTCAGAAAGCCTGCTACGTGTTAGATGTAATCCGCGGTAAAGATGTGCAGACAGCACTTGGTATCTTAACATACAACCCAAGATACGCTTCCAGCGTGATCAAGAAACTTCTTGAGTCAGCAATTGCAAATGCTGAAAACAACAACGGAATGAATGCAGACAACCTCTACGTTGCAGCCTGCTATGCAGATAAAGGACCTACAATGAAGAGAATTCAGCCAAGAGCACAGGGTAGAGCTTACAGAATCGAGAAGAGAACAAGCCATATCACCATCGTGCTGGATGAAAGATAAGGAGGAAAAGCATGGGACAGAAAGTTAACCCACATGGCCTTAGAGTCGGTGTTATCAAGGATTGGGATTCAAGATGGTATGCTGATGCAGACTTCGCTGATTACCTGGTAGAAGACTACAACATCAGAACATTCCTTAAAAAGAAATTATACAGCGCAGGTGTTTCCAAGATTGAAATCGAAAGAGCATCTGACAGAGTTAAGATCATCATCTACACAGCTAAACCTGGTATCGTAATCGGTAAGGGCGGAGCTGAGATCGAAAAAGTAAAAGCTGAATTAAAGAAATTCACAGACAAAAAACTTATCGTAGATATCAAAGAAGTAAAGAGACCAGACAAGGATGCTCAGTTAGTAGCAGAGAATATCGCACTGCAGCTTGAGAACCGTATCTCTTTCAGACGTGCTATGAAATCTACAATGCAGAGAACAATGAAGGCTGGAGCTAAAGGTATCAAAACATCCGTATCCGGACGTCTTGGTGGAGCTGATATGGCTCGTACAGAGTTCTACAGCGAAGGAACTATTCCGCTTCAGACACTTCGTGCAGATATTGACTATGGATTCGCAGAAGCAGACACAACATACGGCAAAGTTGGCGTAAAAGCTTGGGTCTACAATGGCGAAGTACTTCCAACAAAAGGAACTAAGGAAGGGAGCGATAAATAATGTTAATGCCAAAAAGAGTAAAACGTCGTAAACAATTCCGTGGCTCCATGAGAGGAAAAGCCCTTAGAGGTAATAAGATCAATTATGGTGAATTCGGACTTGTTGCAACCGAACCGTGTTGGATCCGTTCCAACCAGATCGAGGCAGCCCGTGTTGCTATGACCCGTTATATCAAACGTGGTGGTCAGGTTTGGATTAAGATTTTCCCAGATAAACCAGTAACAGCGAAACCAGCAGAAACACGAATGGGTTCCGGAAAAGGTACTCTTGAATACTGGGTAGCAGTTGTTAAGCCAGGACGTGTAATGTTCGAAATCGCAGGCGTTTCTGAAGAAATCGCTCGTGAAGCATTACGTCTTGCTATGCACAAGTTACCATGTAAATGCAAAATCGTTTCTCGTGCAGACTTAGAAGGCGGTGATAACAGTGAAAATTAATAAATTCGTGGAAGATTTAAAGGCAAAATCAGCTGCAGAATTGAATGAAGAATTAGTAGCTGCTAAAAAAGAACTTTTCAATCTGAGATTTCAGAATGCAACTAACCAATTAGACAATACAAGCCGTATCAAAGAGGTTCGCAAGAACATTGCAAGAATCCAGACAGTGATCACTGAGCAGGCTAACGCTTCCAAATAATAGGAGGAAACTATCGTGGAAAGAAATCTGAGAAAAACCCGCGTGGGTAAGGTTGTCAGCAATAAGATGGACAAGACCATTGTTGTTGCTATTGAAGACCATGTAAAACATCCTCTTTACAAAAAAATCGTGAAGAGAACATATAAATTAAAAGCTCATGACGAAAATAATGAGTGTAATATCGGTGATACCGTAAAAGTTATGGAAACCAGACCGTTATCCAAGGATAAGAGATGGAGACTGGTTGAGATCGTAGAGAAAGTTAAATAAGGAGGATACCAGTATGATTCAGCAGGAAACAAGACTGAAGGTTGCCGACAACACTGGTGCAAAAGAAATCCTTTGTATTCGTGTTATGGGCGGCTCTACAAGAAGATATGCAAACATTGGCGATACAATCGTTGCTACTGTTAAAGATGCAACACCAGGCGGCGTTGTTAAAAAAGGTGACGTTGTAAAAGCTGTTGTAGTTAGAACTAAAAAAGGCGCTCGTCGTAAAGACGGATCTTACATCCGTTTCGATGAAAATGCTGCCGTAATCATTAAAGACGACTTAACTCCGAGAGGAACACGTATCTTTGGACCAGTTGCCAGAGAACTTCGTGAGAAGAAATTCATGAAGATCGTTTCCTTAGCTCCGGAAGTATTATAGGAGGGTGCCTAATGTCAGCTATGAAAATTAAAAAAGGTGATACTGTAAAGGTTATCGCTGGTAAAGATAATGGCAAAGAGGGTAAAGTCCTTGCAGTTAACGCAAAAGACAATACCGTAGTTGTTGAGAACATCAACAAGGTTACAAAACACAGCAAACCATCTGCTGCAAACCAGCAGGGTGGAATCATCACAAAAGAAGCTCCTCTTCATATCTCCAACGTTATGTTAGTTGTTGATGGACAGGCTACAAGAGTAGGCTTCCAGATGGACGGAGATAAAAAAGTCCGTGTTGCTAAAAAGACCGGTAAGGTTATCGACTAATTAAGAGAGGAGGCATGACAAGTGAGTAGATTAAAAGAAATGTACAAAAATGAGATCATGGATGCCATGACCAAAAAATTTGGATACAAAAATGTTATGGAAGTGCCAAAACTCGATAAGATCGTAATCAATATGGGTGTTGGTGAAGCCAAAGAAAACGCTAAGCTTCTGGATGCTGCAATCGCAGATATGGAGCTGATCACAGGACAGAAAGCAATCGCTACAAAGGCTAAAAAATCTGTCGCTAACTTTAAAATCAGAGAGGGTATGCCGATCGGATGTAAAGTTACATTAAGAGGAGAAAAGATGTATGAGTTCGCTGATCGTCTGATCAACCTTGCACTTCCTCGTGTACGTGACTTCCGTGGTGTTAACCCGAACGCATTCGATGGCCGTGGAAACTATGCTCTGGGTATCAAAGAGCAGCTGATCTTCCCGGAAGTTGAATATGATAAAGTTGACAAAGTAAGAGGTATGGATATCATCTTCGTTACTACAGCAAAGACTGATGAAGAAGCTCGTGAATTACTGACATTATTCAATATGCCGTTTGCAAAATAATAGGAGGAACGATTCATGGCTAAAACAGCAATGAAAATCAAACAGCAGCGCAAAGCTAAATTCTCCACAAGAGAATATACACGTTGCAACATTTGTGGACGTCCACATTCTGTTTTAAGAAAATACGGAATCTGCAGAATCTGCTTCCGTGAATTAGCTTACAAAGGACAGATCCCGGGCGTTAAGAAGGCTTCCTGGTAGGAACCGGATTTCAATATTAATAAACGATCGGCTGATTTATCAGTCCGGTCATGTGTCCAAGCGAGATTTATGATAAAACAGGTAACAATGTAAACAATAAATATAGATGCACATGTAAAGTCTGAATTATAGGAGGAAACTAACATGACAATGAGCGATCCAATCGCAGATATGCTTACAAGAATCCGTAACGCAAATACTGCAAAACACGACACAGTAGATGTTCCGGCATCCAAAATGAAAATTGCAATTGCTAACATCCTTGTTGATGAAGGATATATTGCAAAATATGATTTAGTTGAAGACGGAGTTGTTAAAACTCTTCATATCACACTGAAATACGGTGAAGACAAAAACGAAAAAATCATCACTGGTTTAAAGAGAATCTCCAAACCTGGTCTTCGTATCTACGCAGGCAAGGATCAGCTTCCAAAAGTTCTTGGTGGACTTGGAATCGCAATCCTTTCTACAAACAAAGGTGTTATTACTGACAAAGAAGCTCGCAAACTTCAGGTTGGCGGCGAAGTATTAGCATTCGTTTGGTAATTTGAACCAAGATTTTTTATAGAGAACAAACTGAAAACAGAGAGGATGAAACATCCTCTCCGATAATCTAAGTAAGGAGGACAAACATATGTCACGAATTGGTAGACTTCCGGTTGCTATTCCTGCAGGCGTAGAAGTAAAAGTCGCTGAAGGCAACGTAGTAACTGTAAAAGGACCAAAAGGAACACTCGAAAGAACACTTCCTACAGAAATGGAAATCAAAGTTGAAGATGGTCATGTAGTAGTATCCAGACCAAACGACTTAAAGAAAATGAAATCTCTTCACGGTTTAACAAGAAGCTTGATCCACAACATGGTTGTTGGTGTAAGCGAAGGCTATACAAAAGAGCTTGAAGTTAACGGTGTAGGTTATAAAGCAGCAAAACAGGGCAAAAAGCTTGTGCTTAGCCTTGGATATTCTCATCCGGTAGAAATGGAAGATCCAGACGGAATCGAAACCAAAGTTGATGGTAACAAGATTATCGTATCCGGTATCAGTAAAGAAAAAGTCGGCCAGTTTGCAGCTGAGATCAGAGACAAGAGAAGACCTGAGCCATACAAGGGCAAAGGTATCAAGTATGCTGATGAAGTTATCAGACGTAAAGTTGGTAAGACTGGTAAGAAATAATTCAGGAGGGTGAGAAAATGGTAAATAAAGCATCTAGAGCGAAAATTCGTGAGAATAAGCATAGAAGATTACGTCATCATTTAAACGGAACTGCAACAATACCTCGTTTAGCAGTATTTCGTTCCAACAAGCATATGTATGCTCAGATCATTGATGACACTGTAGGAAAAACTTTAGTATCTGCTTCTACTCTTCAGAAAGAAGTAAGAGCTGAGTTAGAGAATACTGATGATGTAGCAGCAGCTGCACATTTAGGAACCGTTATTGGTAAGAAAGCTGTTGAAGCTGGTATCGAAAGCGTTGTTTTCGACAGAGGAGGCTACATGTACCACGGTAAAGTTAAAGCACTGGCAGACGCAGCAAGAGAAGCTGGGCTGAAATTCTAATAAGGAGGAGCGAAACACATGAAACGTAATCTTATTGATGCTAGTCAGTTAGAATTAGAAGATAAAGTAGTATCAATCAAGCGTGTTACCAAGGTTGTTAAAGGTGGTCGTAACTTCCGTTTCACAGCTTTAGTTGTTGTAGGTGACGGCAACGGACACGTTGGTGCAGGTTTAGGTAAAGCAGCCGAAATTCCTGAAGCAATCCGCAAAGGAAAAGAGGATGCTATGAAAAAATTAGTTACAGTAGCAAGAGACGAAAACAACTCTATTACACATGACTTCGTTGGAAAATACGGAAGCGCTGAAATGCTTCTGAAGAGAGCTCCGGAAGGTACTGGAGTTATCGCCGGCGGTCCTGCCCGTGCGGTAATCGAGTTAGCTGGTATCAAAAACATCCGTACAAAATGTATGGGATCCAGAAACAAACAGAACGTTGTTCTTGCAACAATTGAAGGCTTAAGACAGTTAAAAACTCCAGAAGAAGTTGCTAAACTTCGTGGAAAATCTGTTGATGAGATTCTGGCTTAAGGAGGAATACAAAAATGGCAGATACATTAAAAGTTACATTAGTAAAATCTCCTATTGGTGCAGTTCCGAAGCATAAAAAAACTGTTGTAGCTATGGGTCTTACAAAAATGCACAAAACAGTTGAAATGCCAGATAATGCTGCAACCAGAGGAATGATTCAGCAGGTACAGCACCTGGTAAAGGTTGAAGAAGCTTAATTGCGATTTAACCAGAGAGAACTCTGATATGGATCTGATTTAAGCCTGTTATTCACAAGAGTAGCGGGAACATACAGAAACATATTCAGAAAAGATACGATCTGAACTTATAGATTTGAAATAATAATAAGGAGGTGCCAACATGGAATTATCAAACTTAAGACCAGCAGAAGGTTCTAAGCACAGCGATAACTTCAGAAGAGGCCGTGGACATGGTTCTGGAAACGGCAAGACAGCCGGTAAAGGACACAAAGGACAGTTAGCTCGTTCCGGTCACAAGAAACCGGGATTTGAAGGTGGACAGATGCCTTTATACAGACGTCTGCCTAAGAGAGGATTCAAAAACAGAAATACAAAAGAGATCATTGCAATCAACGTTGACGTACTGAACCGTTTTGAAGATGGTGCAGAAGTTACAGTAGAAAGCTTACTTGCAAACGGTGCAATCTCCAAGATCGCTGATGGCGTTAAAATTCTTGGAAACGGTGAGCTGACAAAGAAACTTAATGTCAAGGTTAACGCTGTCAGCGAGACTGCAAAATCAAAAATTGAAGCTGCTGGTGGTACAGTAGAGGTGATCTAATGTTTGAAACTCTTAAAAATGTTTTTAGAGTGAAAGAAATGAGACGTAAACTGCTGTATCTGATATGGATGATATTTATCATCCGTATCGGCTGCCAGATCCCGGTTCCGGGTGTTGACAGTGATTTCTTCAAACAGTGGTTCAGCAGCAATACCGGAGATGCATTTAACTTCTTTGATGCATTTACCGGTGGCTCATTTGAGCGAATGTCAATTTTCGCATTGAACATCACACCATACATTACGTCTTCCATTATCATTCAGCTTCTTACCATTGCCATTCCGTCACTGGAAGAAATGCAGCGTGATGGTGAAGAGGGAAGAAAAAAGATGACCGCGATCACACGTTATGTGACAGTCGGTCTTGCATTGTTTGAATCTGTTGCGATGGCAATTGGTTTTGGCCGCCAGGGCATGATCCCGAACATGAATTTCTTTAAAGGTGTGGTAGTAGTAGCCTGCCTTACAGCCGGTTCAGCTATGCTGATGTGGCTGGGTGAGCGTATTACAGAAAAAGGTGTTGGAAATGGTATTTCCATCGTACTTACTATTAATATCATCTCCAGAGTGCCAAGCGACTTAGCTTTGTTATATGAGAACTTTATTAAAGGAAAGACCATTGCAAAAGGTACTCTTGCAGGAATCATTATTGCAGCTGTTATCCTTGTAGTAGTAGTTCTGGTACTTATCCTTAACGGAGCAGAGAGAAGAATCCCTGTACAGTATTCCAAGAAAATGGTGGGAAGAAAAATGATGGGCGGTCAGTCCACCAATATCCCTCTGAAGGTAAATACTGCAGGTGTTATTCCTGTCATTTTTGCATCATCCCTGATGTCTTTCCCAACTGTTATTGCACAGCTGACCGGTAAAGGCAACGGAACAGGAATCGGAAGTGAGATCCTGAGAGGTCTTTCTTCTAATAACTGGTGTAATCCTTCTCAGCTTCAGTATAGTTGGGGACTGGTTCTTTACATCGTGCTTTGCGTTTTCTTTGCATATTTCTATACTTCCATCACATTCAATCCGCTGGAGGTAGCAGACAATATCAAAAAGCAGGGTGGTTTTATCCCAGGCATCCGTCCTGGAAAACCTACGTCAGATTATTTGACTAATATCTTAAATTATATTATATTTATAGGTGCAGTAGGTCTTATTATTGTGTGCGTAATCCCATTTATCTTTAATGGTGTATTTGGAGCAAATGTTTCCTTTGGTGGTACATCTATCATCATTATCGTAGGAGTTATCCTTGAGACAGTGAAACAGATTGAATCTCAGCTTCTCGTGCGTAATTACAAAGGCTTCCTGAACAATTAAAAATGAGAGGTTGTGGTGCATTGCATCACAGCCTTGATTTGCTAAAAAAGAAAACGGAGGGTATTATCTTATGAAAATCATTATGTTAGGTGCACCGGGAGCAGGAAAAGGAACTCAGGCGAAGAAAATTGCTGCGAAATATCAGATTCCGCACATTTCTACCGGAGATATTTTCCGCGCAAACATCAAAAATGGAACAGAACTGGGTAAAAAAGCAAAAACTTATATGGATCAGGGACTTCTTGTACCTGATGAACTGACCTGTGATCTGGTTGTGGATAGAATAAAACAGCCGGATGCAGCAAATGGCTATGTATTGGATGGTTTTCCAAGAACAATTCCTCAGGCAGAGTGTTTAACAGAAGCTCTGAACAAACTGGGAAGTAAAGTTGACTATGCAATCGATGTGGATGTTCCGGATTCCAATATTGTAAATCGTATGTCCGGAAGACGTGCCTGCCTGAAATGTGGTGCTACTTATCATGTAGTACATGCAGCACCGAAGGTTGAGGGCGTTTGTGATACCTGTGGAGAGAAACTGGTGCTTCGCGATGATGACCAGCCTGAAACAGTTCAGAAACGTCTTAATGTATACCATGAGCAGACACAGCCGCTGATCGATTATTATACTAAAGAGGGAATTTTAAAATCAGTAGATGGCACAAAGGATCTGGAAGAGGTATTTGCAGATATTGTTGCCATCCTGGGAGAGTAATCGGGTGTTTTCAAACACCATCTGGAGGTAAAATGTCGGTTTCTATCAAGACAGAACATGAAATTGAACTTATGAGAGAGGCAGGACATCTGCTTGAGGAAGTGCATGATGGACTGATCCCGTACATTAAACCGGGAGTGAGCACCAAGGAGATTGACCGTATCGGAGAACAGATGATACGTGATATGGGCTGTATCCCGAATTTTCTGAACTACGGAGGATTTCCCGGATCATTCTGTATCAGTCTGAATGATGAGGTAGTTCATGGAATCCCGTCTGAAGAGAAAATCATTCAGGAGGGAGACCTTGTAAAGATTGATGCCGGTCTTATTTATAAGGGGTATCATTCTGATGCAGCGAGGACTTATGCTGTCGGTGAGGTTTCACCGGAGGCACGTAAGCTGATGGATGTGACCAGAGAGTGTTTCTTTGAAGGACTTAAGGCCGCACGTGCAGGAAATCATCTGAATGATATTTCCAAAGCGATCGGTGCTCACGCTGCCAAATATCATTACGGAATTGTCCGTGACCTGGTTGGACATGGAATCGGCACTCACCTTCATGAGGATCCGCAGATCCCTAATTTTCCACAGAAGAGAAGAGGAGTTCGTCTGATGCCGGGTATGACACTTGCTGTAGAGCCTATGATCAATCTGGGACGAGCAGATGTGGCATGGCTGGATGATGAGTGGACAGTTGTAACTATGGATGGTTCTCTTTCTGCTCACTATGAGAATACGATTCTTATTACAGACGGAGATCCGGAGATTCTGACTCTTACGAAATAATTGGACGACATACAGGAGGTTTAAAATGTCAAAAGCAGATGTAATTGAAGTGGAAGGCACTGTTCTGGAAAAGCTGCCTAATGCGATGTTTAAAGTGGAACTGGAGAACAAACATGTGGTGCTTGCACATATCAGTGGAAAGTTACGTATGAATTTCATCCGTATTCTTCCCGGAGATAAAGTTACAATTGAACTGTCTCCGTATGATCTGTCCAAGGGCAGAATTATCTGGAGAGATAAATAAGAAATATTGACTGCATTTGGTGCAGTGATGAGAAAGAGGGCCGGAGAAATCTGGTTCTCTTTTTTTGCGCTGTAAAGGAAATGCGTAGAAAATGCGATTTTATTTAAAAAAGTGCTTGCATTTTATTTTTTGTTGTGATACTATATAACCCGAACGCGCAGATAGTATGTCTTTTTGCGTGTTCAAAACTGCAGATTTTAATGAATTTACGGAAGGAGGATTTCCAGTGAAAGTAAGATCATCTGTAAAGCCGATCTGCGAGAAATGCAAGATCATCAAGAGAAAAGGATCCATCAGAATTATCTGTGAGAATCCAAAACACAAACAGCGTCAGGGTTGATTCACTGATTCAGGTTTGTGAAACGTGCGGCTGCAGTGTGAGACACCCGGAAGGGTTGTTCAGACTGTTTAAATAGTTTTAGCATGTATTGCCTAATACCGAGAGGCAACGTTGGCCCGTTGGCCGCAACATTCGGAAAGGCTGCTATTCGCCAATTGCAGCTGGGTGTTTTACCGAGGCACCCCAATTAGGAACTAAGAAATAATGAAAGCAGGTGACAGATGCACCCCATTTCACCTTGCGGATCAAATGGATCAGTAAGTGGTGTACAGGCACTATGGAAGCTTTCAAGTAAGAAAATGGAGGAAACAGTACATGGCTCGTATAGCTGGTGTAGACTTACCAAGAGAAAAACGTATTGAAATCGGTCTTACCTATATTTATGGTATTGGTAGACCAAGCGCTGACAAAATTCTTGCAAAGGCTGAGGTTAATCCTGACACACGTGTCAGAGATCTGACTGATGACGAAGTAAAGAGACTGAGCGCAGTAATTGATGAAACAATGACAGTAGAAGGTGACCTTCGTCGTGAAATCGCCCTCAACATTAAGAGACTGCAGGAAATCGGATGCTACAGAGGTATCCGTCATCGTAAAGGACTTCCGGTTCGTGGTCAGAAGACTAAGACCAACGCTAGAACACGTAAAGGTCCTAAGAGAACAGTAGCTAACAAGAAGAAATAATTCTTTGTAACAAATATATTTGATAATCAGGAAAGTGTAGGTTAGTTTTAAAATGGCTAAAGTGACAAAAAAAGCGACAACAAAACGTCGTGTCAAGAAAAACGTTGAACACGGACAGGCACATATTCAGTCTTCTTTCAACAATACAATTGTTACCCTGACTGATAATGAAGGAAATGCTCTTTCATGGGCAAGTGCCGGTGGTCTTGGATTTAGAGGTTCAAGGAAATCTACTCCTTATGCAGCACAGATGGCAGCTGAGACTGCAACAAAGGCTGCTCTTATTCATGGTTTAAAAACTGTAGACGTTATGGTAAAAGGACCAGGTTCTGGACGTGAAGCAGCAATCCGTGCCCTTCAGGCATGCGGACTGGAAGTAACAAGCATCCGTGACGTAACTCCGGTACCACACAATGGTTGCCGCCCACCAAAACGCAGAAGAGTCTGATTGATTTAGAATATTAGGAGGTATTTGAGAAATGGCAGTAAATAGAGTGCCTGTTCTGAAAAGATGCAGATCCCTTGGCCTGGATCCGATTTATTTAGGAATTGACAAAAAATCCACAAGACAGTTAAAACGTGCAAATCGTAAAATGTCTGAGTATGGTTTACAGTTAAGAGAAAAACAGAAAGCAAAATTCATCTACGGAGTTCTGGAAAAACCTTTCCACAACTACTATGACAAAGCTGACAGAATGCCTGGACAGACTGGTGAAAACCTGATGATCATGCTGGAGAGCAGACTTGACAATGTAGTATTCCGTATGGGATTTGCAAGAACAAGAAGAGAAGCTCGTCAGATCGTTGACCACAAGCATGTACTTGTAAACGGAAAATGTGTAAACATTCCTTCCTACCTTGTAAAAGCTGGTGATCAGATCGAAATCAGAGAAAAATCCAAAGGTTCTGAGAGATACAAAGCTGTTCTCGAAGTAACAGGTGGACGTCTTGTTCCAGAATGGATCGATGTAGATCAGGAAAACCTGAAAGGAACTGTAAAAGAGCTTCCAAACAGAGCTGCTATCGATGTTCCGGTTAACGAGATGCTTATCGTCGAGTTGTACTCCAAATAATCCATAGGATTATAATTAATACCCTCAAACTTTCATTAACCCAGAAGGAGGGAACCCTATAGTGTTTGATTTTAATAAACCAAAAATCGAGATTACTGAATTATCCGAAGATAAGAGATTTGGCAGATTTGTAGTTGAGCCTCTGGAAAGAGGATATGGACTTACATTGGGAAATTCTTTAAGAAGAATTATGCTGTCTTCCCTGCCGGGTGCAGCAGTAAGCCAGGTCAAAATTGATGGTGTGCTTCACGAATTCAGCTCTATTCCGGGCGTAAAAGAGGACGTAAGCGAAATCATCATGAATCTGAAGAGCCTTGCGATCAAGAACCACAGTACAGATAATGAGCCGAAAACAGCATACATTGAGTGTGAAGGTTCCGGTGTGGTAACTGCAGCAGAAATTCAGGCTGACCAGGATATCGAGATCATGAATCCGGATCAGGTGATCGCTACCTTAAATGGTGGTAAAGACTGCAGACTGGCTATGGAGCTTACTATTACAAAGGGTCGTGGATATATCAGTGCTGAAAAGGGTAAATCTGATGATATGCCGATCGGTGTACTTGCAGTGGATTCCATTTATACACCGGTTGACAGAGTAAATATGAGTGTAGAGAATACCCGTGTTGGTCAGGTAACTGATTATGATAAGCTGACACTGGATGTGTATACAAATGGTACACTGGATCCGGATGAGGCAGTAAGCCTTGCAGCAAAAGTATTAAGCGAGCACTTAAGCCTTTTCATTGATCTTTCCGAGAATGCAAAGACCGCTGAGGTTATGATCGAGAAAGAAGACAATGAAAAAGAAAAAGTTCTGGAAATGAGCATTGATGAACTTGAGTTATCAGTTCGTTCCTATAACTGCTTGAAGAGAGCCGGCATTAATACAGTTGAAGAATTATGTAACAAGACTTCTGATGATATGATGAAGGTTCGTAACCTGGGTCGCAAGTCATTAGAAGAGGTTCTTGCAAAACTGAAAGAGCTGGGATTACAGCTTCAGCCAACAGAAGAGTAAGAACTCCCCTAACGAAGAGATTATACGGTGGGAATGCCTAAGCAGCCGGACAGTAAGACCGAACAAGCGTGTCCGGCTGTCCCACAGATGGAGGAAAATCAAATGGCAAAATATAGAAAATTAAGCAGAACTTCTGATCAGAGAAAAGCATTACTGAGAAGCCAGGTAACAAGCCTTTTATATCATGGAAAAATCGTTACCACAGAAGCTAAAGCAAAAGAAATCCGTAAAATCGCAGAGAGCCTGGTAGCTATGGCTGTTCGCGAAAAAGATAACTTCGAAACTGTTACTGTAACTGCTAAAGTTGCACGTAAAGATGCTGAAGGCAAGAGAGTGAAAGAAGTTGTTGACGGAAAGAAGAAAACTGTATACGATGAAGTTCAGAAAGAGATCAAGAAAGATACTCCTTCCAGACTTCATGCTCGTCGTCAGATGATGAAAGTTTTCTATCCGGTTAAAGAAGTACCTGCAAAGGGCGCCGGAAGAAAGAAAAACACAAAAGACGTAGATATGGTTGCTAAAATGTTCGAAGAGATCGCTCCAAAATATGCTGACCGTAACGGTGGTTACACAAGAATCGTAAAGATCGGACCACGTAAAGGTGATGCAGCAATGGAAGTACTCATCGAGTTAGTATAATTGCTTAAATTTCCAAAAACAGAGCTGTATATATGTGGCGTAAGCCATGTATATACAGCTTTTTACGTTATAGGAAATTACTCTATAATGTGCCTATAACATAAAAATTTGCAGGAATAATTTTCTCCTTGATTATTAGATGAGGATAGCGTAAAATCGTAGAGAACAATGATTTATACTATTTAGCAAATCTTTATAAAATACATAAGTGAAGATCGCAGGGGAAAATGCATAGGAACCTGTGATCAGGAGAACATAATTGAAACAAGATAAGAAGAAAAGTAAAGCAGGAATATTTGGCCGAATGCTGCTTCTTTTTTTGGAAATGATGGGGATTGCAGCTTTTTTGTGGGGGCAGGAGGTATTTCCTGCTTCTGTAACTACACCGGCTTTTTCCTGGGAGAATTATAAAACTGTGGCACATGCACTGGGAGGAATCGGAGATAAGACCTATCTGAACTCAAAGGAAAGTTTTCTGGCCAGTTATCAGATGGGATGCAGACTGTTTGAGGTAGACCTGACAAAGACTTCTGATGGCGTCTGGGTATGCCGCCACAGTTGGACACAGCCTATGGGACAGTGGGAAGGAGATAAGGCAAGAGTTCTTTCTGAAGCAGAGTTTCTTTCCAGTCCTATCTATAAAAAATATACACCTATGACCCTGGCAGATTTTCTGAAACTGCTGAAAAACTATCCTGATGCATTTGTGATGCTGGATTCCAAACAGTATTCGGTGAGAAGCTACCAGACCACAGTGGAGGATTATGCAGACTATCTGGAGATCGCGGAAGCTGCGGGAGCAGAGGAAGTGTTGGATCAGATCATACCTGAGATTTATACGCAGCCTATGTTTGCAGGAACTGCATTGCTTTATAATTTCCCAACTTATATCTATTCTCTGTGGCAGGAATATTCTGTAAAGGACCTGAAGGAAATTGCATCTTTTTGCAAGGAAAAAGGGATTCCTGCAGCTACCGTATATTACAAATATTGGAGTGAAGATGTGCAGGATATTTTTGACAAAAAGGGAATAAAGCTTTATATTTATACTGTAAATGATCTGAAGGAAGCAAAAGAATATATGCAGAAAGGTGTTGCCGGCATATGTTCCGATTATCTTCAGGACAGAGATCTGAATTTGGATAAAAAGGATATAGATAAACATGAAAATTAGAGTGATGATTGCTGTGACTGCAGCAAAACTGGCAGGATACATCTGCAAGAAAATGGGAAGGCAGGGGGTGACCTGGGCTGGTAAGATCGCGCTGGGTATCTGCCCGGATATTCTGGAACAGCTTTCCTCTCAGGTGCGCAAGGGCATTTTTGCAACCTGTGGAACCAATGGAAAAACCACAACCAATAATATGCTCTGCGCAGCTCTGGAGGCTGAAGGGCAGAAGGTAATCTGTAACCATACAGGCTCCAATATGTTAAATGGAGTAGTGGCAGCTTTTGTACTTGCTGCGAAATGGAATGGAAAGATTGATGCAGATTATGCATGCATTGAGGCAGATGAAGCATCAACCAGACATATTTTCCCACGGATCAAACCGGACTATATGCTTTTGACAAATCTGTTCCGGGATCAGCTGGATCGTTACGGTGAGATTGATATTACCATGAAGATCCTGGAGGAAATGATGCAGAAGATTCCGGACATGAAGATCATTGTCAATGGTGATGATGCCCTGTCAGCCTACCTGGCTATGGATGCCGGAAACCCATATGTTACTTATGGAATCAGTAAACCTGTGATACAGTCTGCAGCTAATGAGATACGAGAGGGACGTTTCTGTAAACGCTGTGGAGAGAAACTGGAGTATGGTTTCTATCATTACAGCCAGTTAGGTGACTATCACTGTCCGAAATGTGGTTTTGCAAGACCTGAGCTTAACTTTGATGCTGAGGATGTAAAGGTGGGAGATCAGTTAAGTTTCCGGGTGGAGGATAAGCATATAGTTGCCAATTATAAGGGTTTTTATAATGTATATAATATTCTGGCTGCTTATGCCGCAGTACGTACAGCAGGATTTGCGGGAGATCATTTCCAGGATATGCTTCAGAAATTTAATCCTGAAAACGGCAGAATGGAGCAATTCCGAATCATGGGAACCGGAGTTACCCTGAATCTTGCAAAAAATCCGGCAGGATTTAACCAGAATATTTCTGCTGTGATGCAGGACAAATCACCTAAGGACATCATAATTGCCATTAATGATAATGCCCAGGACGGGACAGATATTTCCTGGCTGTGGGATGTGGATTTTGATCTTCTGGGTGAGGAGAGCATCCGATCAATTACAGTCAGTGGTATCCGTTGTCAGGATATGCGTCTCCGTCTGAAATATGTGGATATTCCTTCTATTCTGGAGGGCGATGTGGAGAAGGCAATCCGTGACCGTGTAAAAGATGGAGTAGGAAATCTGTATGTACTGGTAAATTACACCGCATTGTTCAGTACCAGGAATATTCTGAAGAAGCTGGAGGGTGAGAAATCATGAAAATTACAATAGGGCATTTATATCCGGATCTTCTGAATCTGTACGGGGACAGAGGAAATATCCAGTGTCTGATGAAGAGATGTCAGTGGCGTGGAATTGAGGCCGAGACTATTCCCTTTGAACTGGAGGATGAAATTGATTTTTCAAAGCTGGACATTGTGCTGCTGGGCGGAGGTTCCGACCGTGAGCAGATGCTGGTATGCGAAAAGCTTAAGGAAATTCAGAAGGATTTTAAAGCCTATGTAGAGAATTATGGAGTTGTGATCGCAATTTGTGGTGGTTATCAACTTTTGGGAAATTATTACAAAACAGAGCAGGGAACCATGAAGGGACTGGAATTGGTAGATCTGTACACAGAGCAGGGAGAAGGACGTCTGATTGATAATATCGTACTGCAAAGCGATCTGTTTGATATGCCTATTGTAGGTTTTGAGAATCACGGAGGAAGAACCTATATTAAAGATAATAAGCCCTTGGGAAAGGTTTTATATGGTGCAGGAAATGACGGAAAATCAGGATATGAGGGCGTTGTATATAAAAATGTGATCGGAACCTATCTTCACGGACCTCTTCTGCCAAAAAATCCACAGCTTGCAGACTGGCTGATCAGCCATGCGCTGGAACAGAAGTATGGAAAAAAGATAGAACTTGCACCGCTGGATGACAGTCAGGAAAAAGAAGCAAATGAGTATGTATACCACAGATTTGTAAGGGGATAATATGGCGAAATCATGTAATCAAAAGAGTAAGATTTTATATCTGGAAAAGATGCTGAACGAAAGTGCGGGAGGAAAGCCTATTACTATGCAGGAAATCCTGTTAACTCTTGAAGAGCATGGAATCCGTGCTGAGAGAAAAAGTATTTATGATGATATGGAAACTCTCCGGGAATTTGGTATGGAGATACAGTATAAGAGAGGCCGTGAGGGCGGTTACTATCTGGAGCGGTCTGCAGATCCTGAGATACAGCAAGAGAAGTCTGTACAGGAGGAAAAGAAAACAGAAGCTACAGAAACAGTGAAGACAGAAGTGGTAAAGACTGTAGCTCCTGAAATCCCTGTAAAAGGGGAAAAGGAGTTGAAGTTTCTCTGCAGAAATTCTGTAAAAGAAAAGATTTTTGATACTTTTGGAAAAGATATTTCCTGTAAAGCCAAGGGAAGTGATAATTTTCTTGTTGTTGTACAGACAGAGCCTGACGAAAAATTTTATGGCTGGCTGACTTCTATGGGAAGAACTGTACATATTGTGAAGCCAAAGAAAGTGGCTATTGCTTATCGAGATTATCTGAAAAGTATTGCCAGAGACTATAAGGGAATTGAAAAATAAGACTGGGAGGATCGGCTATGAAAAAAAGAGCAGTGGGAATTCTGGTGGGAGTGATGGTTTCTTCCATGCTCCTCTCTGCCTGCGGAAGCAATGAGGCCAAAGAGGCAGCAAGCGAGAGTGTGCAGGTAGAAGAAGAGGGAACCGGTGAGAGAACGGAAGAGGGAGAAAAAGTAGAGACTACAGAGGCAGAGCAGAAAGATACTGCCCAAAGCAGTGATGAGAAAGACAGCGATTCCAAAGACAGCGCAGAGGATCAGTCGGAAGCACCGCAGGCAGAGGATAACAGCGAGGATGCCCAGGCAGCAGCACCGGCAGGGAAAATAGGAATCCTTCTTCCGGAAAAGAATGATAATGCAGCTGTGGATGAGACAGAAATGTCTAAGGCGATCGCAGAGGGTGGCTATGAGGCAGAAGTGAAAAATGCAGAGGGAGATTCCACTCAGCAGATTTCACAGATTCAGGAATTCATTGATCAGGAAGTATCTGCACTGATCATTGATCCGGTGGACCCTTATGCATTGACAGATATTCTGGAGACTGCCAAGGAGAAAAGTATTCCTGTGATTTCTTATGACACGCTGATCCGAAATACGGCAGCAGTGAATTATTATGCCTGCGATGATACCCGAGCTATCGGAAAAGAGGTTGCCGGTCAGATTATTAAGAACATGGATCTGGATAAGGCACAGGAAGAAAAACAATCCTATACCATTGAGTTCCTGATGGGATCTACAGATGACAATGGGGCACTTTTCTTTTGTAATGGTGTTCTGGAAAAGCTTCAGGAATATCTGGATGATGGAACTCTGGTATGCAAATCCGGAAATATGACCTTTGATTCTACCGGAATCCTTCGTTGGGACCAGGACGCTGCACAGGCGAAGATGAAATCCATATTGGATGAGTTTTACCAGGAAGAAAAAACACCGAATATTATTATCACAGCGTCAGATGAATTTGCAATTGGAGTGCAGGAGCTTCTGGAAGAACGTGGAATCCTGTCAGACAGTGAAGAATGGCCTGTGATCACAGGATATGGAAGTGAGATGCAGGCTGTAAAGGATGTGGCAGAGGGTAAGATCACACTGACAACATATTTGGATAGAAAAGAGCTGGCGCAGGGTGGAGCAAAGATGGCGCTTGACTATCTTGCAGGAGAGAAAGTAGATGTGAAGGATTATTCCCAGTATGATAATGGTACCAAGATTGTGGGAACCTTTACCTGTGGGGCACAGCTGATCGATAAGGATAATTATCAGATTTTGGTTGATAACGGAACCTATGATGAGGAAGAAATCAAGCCGGATCCAACACCGACTGCTACCCCGGAACCGACTGCTACCCCCGAACCAACATTGACCCCGGAAGTAACTTCCGATCCGGAGGCAACGATAACTCCGAAGGCAACTGTGACACCCACAGCAAGTGGGACTCCGGCTACAGCAGACAAAACAATATAACCGGATTGAGAATATCCTCTTGACAATATTAAGAACCCCGCCGCAGGTTACAAAGCAACCTGCTGACGGGGTTCTGATATTCTTGATGGTGTTGTAAACAGAAAAATGGATTATTCACGGAAGGTAAGGGAGTCATCAGTCATGGAATCTACGATTGCCAGAGATTCCAGGCGGATACCCATATCACGGATCTCCTGACCGCCATGCTGGAAGCCTTTCTCAATAACGATTCCTGCACCCTCAAGAGTTGCTCCGGATTTCTTTACAATGTCGATCAGGCCCAGAAGTGCACAGCCATTGGCAAGAAAATCATCGATCAGGAGCACATGATCCTCAGGTCCCAGAAATTTCTTGGAAAGAATAACATCATATACTTTTTTATGGGTAAAGGATTCTACCTTTGTAGTATACATTTCGCCATCCAGATTTACGCTCTGCGCTTTTTTTGCAAAAATCACAGGTACATTAAAGTACTGTGCTGCGATACAGGCAATACCGATACCGGAAGCTTCGATGGTAAGAATCTTGGTGATGGGACAGTCAGAAAAACGACGCTTGAATTCCTTGCCGATTTCATTGATGAGAGTGATATCCATCTGATGGTTTAAGAAACTGTCTACTTTTAAAATATTTCCCGGTTTTACGATTCCATCCTTAAGAATACGGTCTTTTAAAAGTTTCATTAGATTTCTCTCCTTCTATGTAATTAATTATAGTATGATAAAGCAACTGATGTGCTATTGATAATTGTATCTATGATACGATATAATCTGTCTCAGTGCAATTATTTTTGACAAAAAAGGAGAAAAAAATTATAATATTACCAGAAATGAACCGCAGGGGAGGACATAAGAGATGAAAGAATATGAACTGATATGGGAAATTTTTAATAAATGTCCGCGGAATCAGATGAGAGATGTTTTTGTGGAAGAACTGGAACTTGAGGATCCGGAAGAATATATCAGAAATAAATTCAAAGGAAAAGAGGTTTCCTATGAGAAAACCGTTCTGGAGGACGGAACCATTATTTTTGATATTATAACTTCACAAATAAAACAGCGTTGCTCCTTTACAGAAATTTGACAAATGTGGTATAATATTAGTTATGCTGTAAATTCAGACAGATGTCAGGATCAAAAGTTAGTTTGTCCCTGATATCTCAGATACATTCTGAAAAAGAAAGGAGAATGTTATGGCCGAGGAACAAAAGACACATACACATGTACTGGAGGATGGGACGGTAGTTGAACATTCTCACGGGGAACATGGACATCATCACAGTCATGCACATACAAAGGCAGTGCTGAATCGTATGTCCAGAGCAATCGGGCATATGGAATCTATTAAACGCATGATAGAGGACGGAAGAGACTGTGCGGAAGTTCTGATACAGCTTTCAGCAGTGAAATCTGCCATCAATAATACTGGCAAGATTATTCTGCAGGATCATATTGAGCATTGTATTGTAGATGCAGTGGAACATGGTGACAAAGATGCAATCAAAGAACTTGAGGTAGCAATTGACAGATTTGTAAAATAATATGGATAAATATAAAGGAGAAGATTAATTATGGCAAAAGAATGTAACAACACTTCATGCGACAAAGCAAGCTGCGAGGGTTGTTCCAGCAGCAAAAAACAGCAGAGCTTTCTGGCAGAAATGAATGCTCAGTCAAATGTAAAACATGTGATCGGAGTTGTCAGCGGAAAGGGTGGCGTTGGTAAATCCTTCGTAACAGGCTCCCTGGCAAATATGATGGCAGCACAGGGATACAAGGTTGGTATCCTGGATGCGGATATCACAGGACCGTCCATTCCGAAAATGTATGGATTAAAGGGTGCAGCAATGGCAAATGATGAAGGTATCTACCCGATGATCACAAAAAACGGGATCAAGGTAATGTCCATCAACCTTCTGCTTCCTACAGAGGATACTCCTGTAATCTGGAGAGGTCCGGTTCTTGCAAATATGGTAAAACAGTTCTGGACAGATGTTATCTGGGGCGATGTAGACTATCTGTTTGTGGATATGCCTCCTGGAACAGGTGATGTTCCGCTTACAGCATTCCAGTCTCTGCCGATTGAAGGAATCGTGATCGTAACATCACCTCAGGATCTGGTTAAGATGATCGTTAAGAAAGCCTTTAATATGGCTGAGATGATGAAGATACCGGTACTTGGAATCGTAGAGAATTACAGCTATGTGAAATGTCCGGACTGCGGAAAAGAGATCAAAGTATTTGGTGAGAGCCATATTGATGAGATCGCAGCAGAGCTGAAGGTTCCTGTACTTGGAAAAATGCCGATCGATATGGATTATGCAACTAAGGCAGACGGTGGTTTCTTTGCAGCAATCGATAATCAGTATATTACTGATGCACTGGCTGTAATGCCGAAATAAGAAAAAGAAGTTCTCATTCAGTAGGAAACGCGATTATGAAAATTGTTGTTTCAGTACTGAGTGAGGACTTCTTTTATTATATGGAAGTAAACATTTCAATAAAGCGTTCAGCAGCCTGAGAGACAGTAAGACTGTCATGTTGAGCAAGTACAAGCTGACGTCCGGGAAGAGGCTCCTTTAGCATGAGCGGTGTCAGCTGATCATTTTCTTTTAACATATAATCAGGAACACAGGCAATTCCCAGTCCGATCCTTGCCAGATCCAGAAGCAGGTCATTACTGTTTAACTCTACTTCAGGAAGAAGCTTGAGATTATGGGCTGTAAATGCTTCCCGCAAATATTCACTGGTGGTACTTTTGGGGGAAAGCATCAGGATCGGATAGTTCAGAAGCTCCTGCAGTTCGGTCTGAACAGTGTGTACAGGAAAGTAATCCGTATTGGCAACAAACACATCGTGAAATTCTTTTAACACACGGGTCTGAAAATGACTGCCAAGCCTGGAATTAGGACAGTTGCATACAATCAGATCTGCCTGACCCTTTTCCAGAAGCTCTGCACAGCCGATGGAGGTACTGTTTGTGACTTTAATGCGGACATCAGGATAGGTCTGATGGAATTTCTGCAGATAATCAATGAGAAAATACCGGCAGATCGTATCGCTGGCAGCAATACGCAGCTGGCCTTTCAGCAGATTGTCTCCGGACAGGAGAGATTCTCCCTCATCCAGAAGCTGGAGCGCAGGTTTTACATGCTGGAGCAGAAGTTCTCCTTCAGGAGTTAATAATACTTTCTTGGTACTTCGGATAAAAAGAGGATGATTCAGCTTTTTTTCCAGGGTTTTAATGGACTGGCTGACTGCTGACTGGGAGATAAAAAGCTGTCGGGAAGCCTCAGAAAAGCTCAGGGTGGTGGCAACATAGTAGAATACTTTGTATAATTCCAGATTAATATCCATAGAAATAAATCCTTTCATAAAATAATATGATGATATAAATTGTCTGCAGCAATGGAACTTTAGAGCTTGTATGTCTCTGGATTTTAGCATATTCATTCCAAAACATTTCACGGATAGTGATTAATTAGTTACATTAATAAAAATATAAGATATATTAATTTTACTAATGATATTTCCTATGATACTATAAAGAAAGCAATAGTTCAAGCAGCAGGTTCACTGGAGTCGGGCTGCAAGGTGCTTTTAAAGCATTTTTAAAACAATGCATACACAAGAAAGGAGTTTCTATGAGTAACGTAAGACGTGTCTATGTAGAAAAGAAACCGGCCTTCGCTGTACAGGCAAAGGAATTAAAACATGAGGTCAGCAGCTATCTGGGAATTAAGTCCGTAACAGCAGTACGTGTGCTGATCCGCTATGATGTAGAGAATATTTCTGATGAAGTTTTTGATAAAGCATGCAAAACTGTTTTTGCAGAGCCACCTGTAGATGATTTATATCTGGAGAATTTTGAGTCAGCAGAAGGCTCCCGCATCTTCTCTGTAGAATTTTTACCGGGACAGTTTGACCAGAGAGCAGATTCTGCTGTTCAGTGTGTACAGTTCCTGGATGAGAACGCACAGCCTATCATTCGTTCCGCAACTACTTATGTAATTGAAGGAACTATCACAGATGAAGAATTTGATGCTATCAAGCATCACTGCATCAACCCTGTAGATTCCCGTGAGACAGGTCTGGAGAAACCGGAAACACTGGTAACTGTATTTCCGGAACCGGAAGATGTTAAGATTTTCGATGGATTTAAGGAAATGCCGGAAGCAGAATTAAAGGAACTTTATGATTCTTTAAATCTTGCAATGACATTCAAGGATTTCCAGCATATCCAGCATTATTTCAAGGAAGAAGAGAAACGTGACCCGTCTATGACAGAGATTCGTGTACTTGATACCTACTGGTCAGATCATTGCCGTCATACAACCTTCTCCACAGAGCTGACAGATGTAAAATTTGACGAAGGTGATTACAAAGCACCGATCGTAGATACTTACAAGAAATATCTTGCTGACAGAGAAGAACTTTACAAAGGCCGTAAGGATAAATTTGTCTGCCTGATGGATCTGGCTCTGATGGCTATGAAGAAACTGAAAGCAGAAGGAAAGCTTGCTGATCAGGAAGAATCTGATGAGATCAATGCCTGCAGTATTGTAGTTCCTGTAGACGTAGACGGTAAAGAAGAGGAATGGCTGATCAACTTCAAGAATGAGACACATAACCATCCTACTGAGATCGAGCCATTCGGTGGTGCAGCTACCTGCCTTGGCGGTGCAATCCGTGACCCGCTTTCAGGACGTACTTATGTATATCAGGCAATGCGTGTAACAGGTGCAGCAGATCCTACTGTTTCTGTAAAAGAAACTCTCAAGGGTAAACTTCCGCAGAAGAAACTGGTAAGAAGCGCAGCTCATGGCTACAGCTCCTATGGAAACCAGATCGGTCTTGCAACAGGTTATGTAAAAGAAGTTTACCATCCTAACTATGTAGCGAAACGTATGGAGATCGGTGCTGTTATGGGTGCTGCTCCCAGACGCGCAGTAATCCGTGAGAATTCTGATCCGGGAGATATCATTATCTTACTTGGAGGACGTACAGGACGTGACGGTATCGGTGGTGCTACCGGTTCTTCCAAGGTTCATACAGAGGCTTCCATCGAAGTGTGCGGTGCTGAGGTTCAGAAGGGTAATGCACCTACTGAGCGTAAGATCCAGCGTATGTTCCGCCGTGAAGAAGTCAGCCATATTATCAAGAAATGTAATGACTTTGGTGCAGGCGGTGTTTCCGTTGCTATCGGTGAGCTGGCAGCAGGTCTGAGGGTAGACCTTGACAAGGTTCCGAAGAAATATGCAGGTCTTGACGGAACTGAGATTGCAATTTCCGAATCTCAGGAACGTATGGCTGTAGTAGTTGACCCGAAAGATGTAGATACTTTCCTTGGCTATGCAAATGAAGAGAACCTGGAGGCAATTCCGGTTGCAGTTGTAACAGAGGATCCTCGTCTGGTACTTGTATGGCGAGGTAAGGAGATCGTAAATATTTCCCGTGCATTCCTGGATACTAACGGTGCACATCAGGAAACAACTGTAGAAGTAGAAATCCCGAATAAAGAAGGTAATCTCTTTGAAGAACGCCCGGACGTTGCTGATGTAAAAGCAAAATGGATGGAAACTCTTGCAGACTTAAATGTATGCTCTCAGAAGGGACTTGTGGAAATGTTCGACGGTTCTATCGGAGCAGGCAGCGTATTTATGCCATACGGTGGTAAATATCAGCTTACAGAGACTCAGTCCATGGTTGCCAAGGTTCCGGTACAGAATGGTAAAACAGATACTGTAACCATGATGAGCTATGGCTTTGATCCGTATTTATCCTCCTGGAGCCCATATCACGGAGCTGCTTATGCAGTGACAGAGTCCGTTGCAAGAATCGTGGCTACAGGTGGTGACTATAAGAAAATCCGTTTCACATTCCAGGAATACTTCCGCCGTATGACAGAAGATCCTAAGAGATGGAGCCAGCCTTTCGCAGCACTTCTCGGTGCTTATGCAGCACAGATGGGATTCGGACTTCCATCCATCGGTGGTAAGGACAGTATGTCCGGTACGTTCAATGATATTGATGTACCTCCGACACTGGTATCTTTCGCAGTTGACGTTGCGAAGATCCAGGATGTGATCACACCGGAATTAAAGAAAGCAGGAAACAAACTGGTATGGCTTCGCGCACCGAAGGATCAGTATGATCTGCCGGATTATGCAGGAATCATGGATCAGTATGAAAAACTTCATAAAGATATGCAGGACGGCAAAGTTGTTTCTGCTTATGCACTTGACCGCCATGGTATTGCAGCTGCAGTTGCAAAGATGGCATTTGGTAATGGCATGGGCGTAAAGATTGAGCATAACCTTGATCCGAGAGATTTCTTTGCACCTGGATTTGGTGATATTATCCTGGAAGTTCCGGATGGTAAGGTTGGAGAGCTTTCCATTACTTATACAGTGATCGGTGAAGTAACTGCTGACGGTAACTTCTCCTATGGAAATACAGTGATCACTGTAGACGAAGCTGAAAATGCATGGAAAGGTACTCTGGAAAAAGTGTTTAAGACAGTTTCTTCTGAGAATGATAAAGAGGCAGCTGACAGAGATGAGAAGCTTTATCGTGCAGACAGCATTTATGTATGCAAGAACAAAGTTGCAAAACCTCGTGTGTTTATTCCTGTATTCCCTGGAACAAATTGCGAGTATGACAGCACACGTGCATTTGAGCGTGCAGGTGCAGAGGTGGATGTAAAAGTATTCAAGAACCTGACTGCTGAAGATATCCATGATTCTGTAGAGATTTTTGAGAAAGCAATCGATCAGGCACAGATCATCATGTTCCCGGGCGGATTCTCCGCAGGTGACGAACCGGATGGTTCTGCGAAATTCTTTGCAACTGCATTCCAGAATGCGAAGATCAAAGAAGCTGTTATGAAGCTGATCAATGAAAGAGACGGTCTGGCACTTGGTATCTGTAACGGATTCCAGGCTCTGATCAAGCTTGGTCTTGTACCTTACGGTGAAATCTGCGGACAGAAAGCAGATTCTCCTACACTGACATTTAATACTATCGGACGCCATATCTCCAAGATGGTTTATACTAAGGTTGTTAGTAATAAATCTCCTTGGCTGCAGAAAGCACAGCTTGGCGGTGTATACTGTAACCCGGCTTCACATGGTGAAGGACGCTTCGTTGCAAATGAAGAATGGCTGCAGAAGCTGTTTGCAAACGGACAGGTTGCAACTCAGTATGTAACTCCGGATGGACAGCTCAGCGTTGATGAAGAATGGAATGTTAATGGCTCTTATATGAACATTGAAGGTATTACCAGCCCGGATGGACGTATCCTTGGTAAGATGGCACATAGCGAACGTCGCGGGGACGGAGTTGCCATTAATATCTATGGAGAGCAGGATATTAAAATATTCGAGTCTGGTGTGGAATATTTTAAATAAACTCTTTCCGGGACGGAAGGTTCCCAGAGGAAGGACAGAAAGCGCTGTCCCTCCTCTGGACTCCACCCTTGCGCTTCTTTTTGGGAGCGCTGGGATTGTGGTGTGGAGGAGAGTATTAACTTTGCGGATTTGCCTGGTTGGGTAGGTTGTGAAGTGGGAAGTGAAGAAGATTAGAGTATAGTTTCAAAAAAAGATGTGATTTAACGAAAGGGCGGCTGCTTGGGCAGCGCCCTTTTTTGAGTGTGAAGGTCGCCACGGGGCAGAATATGCCGGAAAGCATTGAATTTGTTGCAGTTTAGACTACTAAGGCATTTGAGGAAATTACTATAGTAGTAATGAACTGCTTAGATGCAATGTTATAGATTTTTATTGATGAAAATAATAAAAACTATTGCAATTTCGGGGCTTTTTGAATATACTATATGTAACAGAGTTGCCCGAAGCCTTTTTGGCATTGGGGACCAAGCTGAGACTTGTGCTCAGCTTTTTTACGTTAAGGAGTGATTTTATGGATTTGAAAAAGCCATTGACCTTTGATGAGCAATTGGATAAGTTAGCTGCCCATGGGATGATTATCAGAGACAGAGAAAAAGCAAAAGATATTTTGAAAAGAGTAAATTATTATCGTTTTACGGGTTATGCTTTACAATTCAGACAAGATCCTTCTGGTAGTGACTATATAGTGGGAACTACATTTGAAACGGTATATCATTTATATAAAGTGGATGAAATATTACGTGATACATTCCGACGGTATATTGAAAAAGCAGAAGTATATTATAGGACGCAGATTGCATATGGATTTTCAATTGCTAAATGTACGGAGACTCCGTATGATCAGCATTATGATGAGAATAATTTCTATAACAAAAAGGGTTATAGGGAAGTTATGGAAAATTTCAGCAGGGAGAAAAATTATTATAAAGATAGTCTGATTGTGAAGCATCATAAAATGAAATACTCTAGTAAAATGCCATTGTGGGTTATTGTGGAATTAATGTCTTTTTCTAATATGTCTAAATTATATAGTTCTATGTATTATTCAGAAAAAGATGCTATTGCTCATATGGTTGGTATTGGAAGAGATACGTTAGAAAATCATCTTCATTGTTTATCGGTTTTACGAAATAAATGTGCACATGCGGCTAGAATGTATAATACAGATTTTAATCCTCCGGCAAAGTTTACAACATCATTTTTGAGAAAACATCCAGAAATAAAGAATAATTCATTATTTGCGTATACGCTTGTCCTGTTAAAAAGATTACCAGATGAGAGTAGTAAAAAATCTTTGATTCAAAACGTGGAAAATGTGATAAGTGAGCATAGTGATGATATTGATTTGAACTTGATTGGATTTCCGGAAAACTATATGGAAATTATGAAAAATAGTCTGTGATAAATAATGGAAACGCTGGTTAATGTACAGCATTCCTTGTATGGATGGCTGGGTATAATCCAGCGCCTTTCTTTTTGTGATGGCAAGTGTTGATGCTAACTTTAGGATTTAAAAATTACAATTTTCACTAATTGCAGATGCCTTTCGGAGAAAATCAATTATTTGTCTGTATTTACCATTATTAATGGTAAATACAGATTTGACAAAACTAATTATAAAAATTGCGGATTATATTTTCCGCGAAGATGACAATGCTCGGAAGGGAATAGGTGATATTATGGGAGAAAAAGTTCTGGAATTGGAATCTGAAAGACTTAAAGCAGAGGGAGAAGCTCGACTGGGAAGCCTGATTACTCGACTGGTTTAGGATCAGAGAACTGAAGAAATCCCGATTGTATCAACAGATTCTAAAAGACGTGAGCAACTATATAAGGAATATGGTCTTTAACCGAATCAAGTAAGTCCCTTGCGGGGGTTGCGAAAAGCAATAAGCAGTAGGATGAAAGGAATATGACCTTTCTCCTGCTGTTTTTCTTTCTGAACAAATCCACAATGATTAATTATGACGGTTTTGTTGGAGATTAAAGACAGTATGGTTTCTGTAGGTTGGAAGAAATTCAAGAGATATAGAATTTAATATGGTAAAGTAATGAAATGATAGCTTTAAACTATAACTGGCACTAGGTATTATGAATTGGCATAATCAGAAGTGTAGTGGTATAGTATGTTCATGCTCAACGGAGCGGGGAATAAGAGAAAGGGAGAATGAGATGTCTGGGATTGTGATTGAGAAGGTCCGGAAGTCTTTTGACACGAAGGATGGCGTGGTCGAGGCTTTGAAGGATGTGAACCTGAATATCGATTCCGGTGATATATATGGAATTATCGGTATGTCGGGGGCAGGTAAGAGTACATTGGTACGATGTATGAATTTTCTGGAGGTTCCCACAGAGGGACAGGTTCTGATAGATGGGAAGGCTCTTGGAGATTTGACAGAGAAGGAATTGAGGAAACAGAGGGAAGAGATTGGTATGATCTTTCAGCATTTCAATCTGCTGATGCAGAAGTCAGTGATTGATAATGTCTGTTTTCCACTTTATATAAAAGGAAAGAAGAAGGCAGAGGCCAGAAAGAGGGCAGCAGAGCTTTTGGAGATCGTTGGTCTGGGGGACAGACAGAATGCTTATCCTGCACAGCTTTCCGGTGGACAGAAGCAGAGGGTTGCCATTGCAAGAGCACTTGCATCGGATCCGAAGATTTTACTTTGTGATGAGGCTACCAGTGCACTGGATCCGCAGACTACTTCTTCCATTCTGGAATTGCTGAAAAAGATTAACAGACAGTTTGGAATCACCATAGTGATCATTACTCATCAGATGTCGGTTGTGCGTGAAATCTGTACACATGTGGCGATCATGTATGAGGGTGAAGTGGTTGAGAAAGGACTGGTTGCAGATATTTTTGCAAATCCTCAGTCAGAGATTGCCAAAGAACTGATCCGAAAGGATACAGGCTCCGATATCGGCGCAGACAGCAGACCGGATGCCGGCAGAGAAAAGGGACAGGCAGAGATTAAAAGCGGTGAGAAGATACGAATCGTATTCTCCGAGAACTCAGCTTTTGAGCCTGTGATCGCAAATCTGATCCTTACCTTCGGAGAACCGGTAAATATCCTGAAGGCAGATACCAAGAATGTAGGTGGTGTAGCCAAGGGAGAGATGATACTGGAGTTTATGGAGGGCAGTACCAGGACAGAAATGATGAAACAGTATCTGAAAGAAAAAGGTTTAGCAATCGGGGAGGTGACAGAATATGTGGGATCATGAGACAATAATGATGATCGTCCAGGGTGTGGGAGAAACACTTTACATGACAGTTCTTTCCACAGTTCTGGGATACCTGTTCGGACTTCCTATGGGAGTGCTGCTGGCAGTGTCTGATAAAGAGGGATTGAAACCAAATGCAGTGTTGTATAAGATACTGGATGCCATCGCAAATATTGTGAGAAGTATTCCGTTTCTGATCTTGCTGATCCTGTTGATTCCTTTTACCAGAGCAGTGGTAGGAAAGAGCTATGGATCTACAGCAACGGTAGTGCCACTGGTAGTGGCAGCCATTCCTTTTATCGCACGAATGGTGGAATCTTCTATTAAAGAGGTGGATGCAGGTGTGATCGAGGCAGCCAGAGCTATGGGTGCCAGCAATATAAGGATCATCGTGAAGGTTCTTCTGGTAGAAGCCAGAACTTCACTTATCACAGGAGCAACGATTGCAATCGGAACTATCCTTGGTTATTCAGCAATGTCCGGTGCAGTAGGTGGAGGCGGACTTGGTGATATTGCCATCCGCTATGGATATTATAGATATCAGTCAGATATTATGATCGTCACAGTTATCCTGCTGGTAGTGCTGGTACAGATTTTCCAGTCAGTGGGAATGATGATCGCAAATAAGATTGACAGAAGAAAGTAAAAAAAGGCTGTAAAAATGTAGCTGGAAGAAATAGAAACAAGTTAAAAAATCAATAAAAATATGAAAAATTCAGGAGGAAAGTTATTATGAAAAAATTAGTGGCAGCAGTTTTAACAGGAGTATTAGTGGCAGGAACATTAAGCACAGGCGTTTATGCAAAGGATGATGACAAAACCATCACAGTTGCAGCATCTGCAACACCTCACGCAGAGATCCTTGAGGAGGCAAAACCACTTCTTGAGAAAGAAGGATATGACCTTGAGGTTACTGTATTTGATGATTATGTAAGACCAAACGAGGTAGTTGAGAGTGGAGAGTTTGATGCAAACTACTTCCAGCATATCCCATATCTGGATCAGTTTAATGAGGAGAAGGGCACACACCTTGTAAATGCAGGTGGTATTCACTATGAGCCATTCGGAATCTATCCTGGAACAAAAGACAGCCTGGATGATCTGGAAGACGGAGATTCTATCGCAGTACCAAATGATACCACAAACGAAGCAAGAGCACTTCTTCTTCTCCAGGATAACGGAATCATCACTCTGAAAGATGGTGCAGGATTAAATGCAACTGTTAAGGATATTGCAGAGAATCCTCACAATGTAGAAATCGTAGAGCTGGAAGCAGCACAGGTAGCACGTGTTACAGGCGAGACAGCTTATGTGGTATTAAACGGAAACTATGCTCTGGAAGCTGGCTTCTCAGTAGGGAAAGATGCACTTGCATATGAGAAATCCGATTCTGAAGCAGCGAAAACATATGTAAATGTGATCGCAGTCAAAGAAGGCAACGAAAACAGCGACAAGATTAAAGCTCTGGTTGATGTATTGAAATCCGATGAGATCAAAGACTTTATCAACGAGAAATATGACGGTGCAGTAATTCCTTTTGATGACAGCACAGACACTGAAGAAGCTGATGCAGAAGAAACAGACAGCAAGGATGAAGCAAAAGAGGATGCTGCAGAAGAAAATGCAGAAACAACTGAAGCAGCGGAAGATGCTGAATAATAACAGATAATAATGATAAATAACAGGAGATTCCTTTTTCAGGTAAAATTGAAAAGGGAATCTTTTTATTATGCTATAGGAAATTACTCAGTAGTGTTCCATAAACATAATAAAACCTTATGGTTTATTCTTAAAATTCGGAAAATGAAAAATACGAAAAGTAATTGCGTGAAAACCTTTTATACCATATAATGTATTTATGATATTACGATGAGAATATACCTCTGTTTCAGAGAGAAGGAGATAAATATGTTTTCTTTGAAGGATAAGGAAGTAAATGTAGGGCGGCAGAGGGAGCTGGATCTGGTAAAAGGTTTCCTGATGATTATGATCGTATTTATACATTCCTTTCAGAGCATTGCAGGTGCAGCGGC
Organism: Blautia sp. HCP3S3_C12; assembly: GCF_052064155.1. Lineage (NCBI taxonomy): Bacteria > Bacillati > Bacillota > Clostridia > Lachnospirales > Lachnospiraceae > Blautia > Blautia sp. HCP3S3_C12. Next base: position 146,645 of record NZ_JBQHWC010000001.1, read on the forward strand.
AGCAGAATCCAATGTACATAAAATCCTGTTTGCGCTGTTTATGCCTACAGGTGCCTGTCTGTATCTGTTTACCATGGGGTTTGGAAGTGTTTTTACCCGCCATTCGGAACCTAAGGATATGGTCAGGAATGGGGTAAGGCTTCTGGTATATCAGGGCTTGTGTAATTTGTGCTATGCGGCAGCAATCATAATCTGTTTTCACATAAGAATTTTGATCACAGGAGAAGTGGCTGGCAGCAGAGAATTATATGAAGCAAACCTGTACTCAGTGCTTACATTTGTAAACATATTTTTTATATCCGGTATGTGTTACCTTGTACTTGCAATCTACCGCAAATTAGAGGTAAAGCTAAGCGGATATATCATAAGTGCTGTAATAGTAGGAATCCTGTCACCATTTACAAAGCTGTTGATTTCTGACAATCAGGCCCTTAACTGGATCTTAGATATGACTTTTGGCGGAAAAGGTGAGACAAGCTTTTGCTTCTTTCCCTATTTGAGCTATGTATTTCTGGGATATGTTTTCGGAAAAGTGATCAGAAGAGTGCCTGAAAATGAAAAAGGTGAGTTCTATAAAAAGAGCGGAACAGTATGTGGAGTAATCGCAGTCATCTGGTTTGTGGGCTGTATCATATCACATCCGAGCGTAGAGAAATTCTTTGATTATATGTTGGTGCAATACAGGACACCGGGACTTTTAAAGGTAGCAGGAAGCTTCTGTGCGATCATATTTGTATTTGCAGTTGCATTCGGGATCATGCCACTGGTGGAAAAATGGAAATTCGGATATAACAAATTATGTTATTTTTCGAAACAGATATCCAAGATGTATGCAATACATATAGGAGTATTTTGGGCAATTGCCGGTTTCTCTGCATTTTACCCATATAATGTAAAGGAATGCCTGCTGTGGTCAGTGGCAGTACTGGTGGCAACAGATTTACTTGTGCAGGGATATATGAAAGTTACAATATTGTTTTTCCATAAATAAAAAGCGAATGTAAAGCTGGGAAAAGAGCTGTAGGAAAAATACAGCTCTTTTCTGCAGAGAATTTTGGAGAAAATTGTATAAAAATTTAAAAAAATATATAAAATTCAAAATTAGGTGTTGACATTCATGAAAATCCATTATATAATAGCAAAGCGAGTTGTGAACGAGAACGATTACAGACTTGTAAATATGGGATCTTAGCTCAGCTGGGAGAGCATCTGCCTTACAAGCAGAGGGTCATAGGTTCGAGCCCTATAGGTCCCATAGATAAAAGAATATGGCGAGATAGCTCAGTTGGCTAGAGCACACGGTTCATACCCGTGGTGTCGAGGGTTCGAATCCCCCTCTCGCTATTGACCAGAGAAATCTGTGAAAGAATATGGGATCTTAGCTCAGCTGGGAGAGCATCTGCCTTACAAGCAGAGGGTCATAGGTTCGAGCCCTATAGGTCCCATAGATATAAAAGAATATGGCGAGATAGCTCAGTTGGCTAGAGCACACGGTTCATACCCGTGGTGTCGAGGGTTCGAATCCCCCTCTCGCTACTATAATAAAAAATCCGTAGATCTGAATTTAAGATCTGCGGATTTTTTGTGCAAAGTTAAGTGGATATTGAAACAGGGGACTTACATGAAATATACAGTATTTTATATATAAAGAGGGATATTTTTCACAAATTGCCGTATTGTCAGATAAGGACAGATACGGTATACTGGTAAAGAATTAGAGGATTGTAGAGAATCATAACAGGATATGCCAGCAGAGGTGTGAAAACTACAAGACGGTTATTCTACAGGATAGCCGTCTTTTTTCCTGTTGTGAACGCTGCAATTTCATAAAATGTTACAGGTCACCTAGTACATCGTTTCGTTATTTCGAAAACGATGTACTAGTGAACTGTAACGAAAAATCTGCATTGTGTACCGGGAATTGGTGCACAGTTGCGAAAGAGAGGAAAAGGAATGGAAACACAAGAGAAAAAAACGGCAACACCTTATGACCTTGATGGAAGACCTCCGCTGAAAATTGCGATTCCCCTTGGTCTGCAGCACGTACTGGCAATGTTTGTTGGTAATCTTACACCTTTGCTGATCATCACAGGAGCCTGTGGGATCGAGGCTGGTGGAGCACTTCAGGTGGCACTTTTACAGAATGCCATGCTGATCGCTGGAATTGTGACTCTGGTACAGATTTTTACGATTGGACCGATCGGTGGCAAACTTCCTATCGTAATGGGAACCAGCTCCGGATTTATCGGCGTATGTCAGAGCGTATCAGCAGTAATGGGCAACAGCATCGGCGGATATGGGGCAATTATGGCAGCCTGCTTTATTGGCGGTCTGTTTGAAACCATACTGGGAAGCTTTCTGAAACCATTGAGAAAATTTTTCCCGTCAGTAGTTACAGGTACCGTGGTTTTGTCCATCGGTCTTTCGCTGATCGCTGTTGGAATCAATTCTTTTGGAGGCGGAAGTTCTGCCCATGATTATGGTTCTATGGAGAATCTTTTTGTAGGTCTGGTGGTTTTGATCGTGATCATTGCCCTGAAGCACGGGACAAAGGGATTTACCAGTTTTTCATCTATACTGATCGGTATTATCGTAGGATATATTCTGGTAAGCATTATGGCACTGATTCTGCCTACTACCTTTACTTATGTAGATGATGCAGGTGCAACGGTAGAAGCAACCAAATCCTGGGTTCTGAACTGGGATAAAGTTGCACAGGCTTCCTGGTTTGCAATTCCGAAGCTGATGCCTGTAAAATGGGTATTTGATCCAAGAGCTATTGTTCCTGTATGTATTATGTTTATTGTAACAGCAGTGGAGACTGTAGGAGATATTTCAGGTATTACTGAGGGCGGTCTGGGCAGAGAAGCTACTGACAAGGAGCTTTCAGGCGGCGTTATGTGTGATGGTCTGGGATCTTCCCTGGCATCCTTATTTGGTGTCCTTCCAAACACATCCTTTAGCCAGAATGTAGGCCTTATCGCCATGAACAAGGTCGTGAACAGATTTTCCATTGCAACCGGAGGTATTTTCCTTATTGCCTGCGGACTGTTTCCAAAGCTTGCAGCGGTAATTTCCATTATGCCTCAGAGTGTACTGGGCGGAGCTGCAGTTATGATGTTCTCATCCATTGTAGTCAGCGGTATTCAGCTGATTACCAAGTGGCCGGTAACCCCGAGAAACGTAACGATTGTTTCTGTAGCTCTGGGTCTGGGATATGGAATTGGTTCTAACTCTGCAGTACTGGCACAGCTTCCGTCTTCTATAAGCCTGATTTTTGGCGGTTCCGGAATCGTACCGGCAGCATTGATCGCCATCATTCTGAATATTGTATTGCCGAAAGAGGCAGAAGCACAGGCGAAATAAAATATTTCAATATTTAAAATTAAGGATTGACAAACCGTCTTCACAGTGGTAAAGTATAGTCAAAATTTAACAGACTAAACTGATGAAGCGGAAGTTAAAGCAGTTATGCGCGCACAGAGAATCCGGGCAGGTGAGAGCCGGATGGAAATGCAGGCTGCCAAATGGGCCGCTGAGGGCACAGTGAAAAGCCGGAGTTCATAGAGCTGGCTGAGTATCCTGTGACGTAGGGCATACGTAAGTTGCCGGAAATATGCAGGTATTTCGCAAAGTGTACGGATCAAACCGTAAATCAAGGTGGCACCGCGGGTGAATTATATACGCTCGTCCTTGACAGATAGTATAAATCTGTCAGGGACGGGCGTTTTCATTTTCCCTGACAGATGGTTAAATCAACCACAGGAGGTGTTCCCATGTATCCAACATTAGAAACCATCAGACAGTTTGCACAGAGAAAAGAATACCGTCGTATCCCTTTGTGCAGAGAACTTTACGCAGACAGATACACGCCGGTAGAAGTAATGCGCACCCTGCGAAAAGCCAGCCGTCACTGCTATCTGCTGGAAAGTGCCAGCCAGACAGAAGTATGGGGCAGATATTCTTTCCTGGGATATGAACCATCTATGGAAATTACCTGTACAGACGGTATCCTGAAGATCCGTAAAACAGATGTACAGGGAAAGACAGAAGAAATCATAAAGCAGGTTACACATCCCGGAGATACCCTCCGTGAGATCATCCGGGAATACAAAACTCCTGTTATGGAAAATATGCCTCCCTTCACAGGGGGTCTGGTAGGATATTTCTCCTATGATTACATTAAATACAGTGAACCGAAATTGAAGCTTGAAGATAAGGAACAGCAGGATTTCCGGGATATGAACTTAATGCTTTTTGACCAGGTCATTGTATTTGACCACTTTAAACAGAAAGTTCTTTTGATCACCGGAGTAATGACAGATGATCTGGAGGCATCCTATGAAGCTGCAGTAAAGAAACTGGATGAAATGGCAGAACTCATCCGAAATGGAGAACACATGGAATTCGAGCCGTTGAAGCTCCAGTCCGAAATCCAGCCCAAGTTTCCTAAAGAAAAATACGCAGATATGGTGGAAAAAGCGAAACACTATATCAAAGAAGGCGATATTTTCCAGGTGGTACTTTCCAATCCTATGCGTGCAAAAGCAGCCGGAAGCCTGTTTGATACCTATCGTGTCCTCCGTGCAACCAATCCATCTCCCTATATGTTCTATTTTTCCAGTGATGATATTGAACTGGCAGGTGCTTCCCCTGAAACACTTGCGAAGCTGGAAAATGGCACCTTAAGTACCTTCCCTCTGGCAGGAACCAGACCAAGAGGAAAGACAAGAGAAGAGGATAAAGAACTTGAAGAGGGACTTCTGAAAGATGAAAAAGAGCTGGCAGAACACAATATGCTGGTAGACCTGGGAAGAAACGATATTGGAAAGATCAGCAAGATCGGAACTGTAAAAGTAGAAAAGTATCTCTGCGTAGAACGTTTTTCCCATGTAATGCATCTGGGCTCTACAGTAACAGGGATTATCCGGGATGATAAAGATGCTGTGGATGCAGTGGATGCAATCCTTCCGGCAGGAACCCTTTCCGGAGCACCCAAATTCAGAGCCTGCCAGATCATCGAGGAACTGGAACAGAGCAAACGAGGAATTTACGGAGGCGCCATCGGATATCTGGATTTTGCAGGAAATCTGGATACCTGTATTGCCATCCGCCTGGTTTATAAGAAAAACGGAGAAATCTGTATCCGTTCAGGTGCCGGAATCGTGGCAGACAGTGTACCGGAAAAGGAATTTCAGGAATGCTGCAACAAGGCAAGAGCAGTGGTACAGGCAATTGAACAGGCACAGGAGGGATTAGAATGATATTACTGATCGATAATTATGACAGCTTTTCCTATAACTTATATCAGCTCATCGGCGCAGTGGAACCGGACATCAAAGTAGTGAGAAACGATGAGTGTACACTGGAAGAAATCGCAGAGCTGAAACCGGAAGCCATCATTTTATCCCCTGGTCCGGGAAGGCCGGAGGATGCAGGTATCTGTATTCCGGTGATTAAAGAATTTGCAGGAAAAATCCCCATCCTGGGTGTGTGCCTGGGACATCAGTCCATCTGCGAAGCCTTTGGAGGAACAGTTTCCTATGCAAAAGAGCTGATGCATGGAAAGAAAAAGCTGATGTATAAAACAGGAGAAAGTCAGCTTTTTAAGGGCCTGCCGGATACCTTTGCAGCAGCCAGATATCATTCCCTGGCAGCGTTAAAGGATACCCTGCCGGCAGAACTTAAGGTGACAGCAGAGTCAGAGGACGGAGAGGTCATGGCAGTGGAACATACAAAATATCCTGTGTTCGGAGTACAGTTTCATCCTGAATCGGTAATGACACCGGACGGCAGAGTGATGATAGAGAACTTTATGGAGGTAGTGAGAAATGATTAAGGAAGCCATTATTAAATTATCAAAGAAACAGGATTTAGCTTATGCGGAAGCAGAAGCTGTAATGGACGAGATTATGAGCGGTCAGGCAACACCTGTACAGATGTCTGCTTATCTTACTGCATTAGCTTTAAAAGGAGAGACAATTGATGAGATCACAGCTTCCGCAGCAGGAATGAGAGCTCACTGTATCAAACTTCTCCACAATCTGGATGTGCTTGAAATCGTGGGTACCGGCGGAGACGGTTCCAATTCCTTCAATATTTCCACTACTTCTTCTCTGGTGATCGCAGCAGGCGGTGTTCCGGTTGCAAAACATGGAAACAGGGCAGCATCCTCCAAATCCGGTGCAGCAGATGTTCTGGAAGCACTGGGAGTGAAGATTACACTGACGCCGGAACGCAGTGCAGAGCTCCTGAAAAAGATCAACATCTGCTTCTTGTTTGCGCAGAATTATCACATTGCAATGAAATATGTGGCACCGATTCGTAAAGAGCTAGGAATCCGTACTGTATTTAATATTCTGGGACCATTAAGCAATCCGGCAGGTGCAAACATGGAACTGATGGGAGTTTACGATCAGTCACTGGTGAAGCCACTGGCACAGGTTATGGCAAACCTGGGCGTTAACAGAGGAATGGTTGTCTATGGACAGGACAGTCTGGATGAGATTTCCATGTGCGCACCTACTTCTGTATGTGAGATCAGGGATGGCAAATTTACTTCCTATGAGATTACACCGGAACAGTTTGGATATGAGAGATGTGAGAAGGGTGCCCTGACAGGTGGTACACCTGCAGAAAACGCAGAGATCACAAAAGCAATCCTGAAGGGTGAGGAAAAAGGCTCGAAGCGTCAGGCGGTATGTTTAAATGCAGGTGCAGCACTCTATATCGCAGGAAAAGCCGCTTCCATAGAAGAAGGAGTGAAGCTGGCAGAATCCCTCATCGACAACGGTGCAGCACTGAAGAAACTGGAAGAATTTGTAGAAGAGACTAATAAATAAAAATGAAGAATATATTAGAAGAAATAGCAGCCAGAACAAGAGAAAGAATTGCAAAAGAAAAGTCCTGTATTTCTGTTTCGGAGCTGGAGAACCGGATTCAGGAAGTAAATAAAAATGCAAGGCAGAAAATCACATTTCTCCAGGCATTACAAAAAGATGGTATGTCCTATATCTGCGAGGTAAAGAAAGCCTCCCCCTCAAAGGGACTGATTGCACCGGATTTTCCATATCTGGCAATTGCAAAGGAATATGAACAGGCAGGTGCAAGTGCAATCTCCTGTCTCACAGAACCTTTTTATTTCCAGGGAGCAGACCAGTATCTGAGAGAAATCGCAGCCACTGTACAGATACCTGTACTCCGCAAGGATTTTACAGTAGATGAATATATGATCTATCAGGCGAAATCCCTTGGTGCTTCCGCGGTATTACTTATCTGTGCTATCCTGGATGACGGAGAATTAAGAGCATACAGACAGCTTGCAAAAGAGCTGGGACTGGATGCACTGGTAGAAGCACACGATGAGTACGAAGTGGACAGAGCCTTAAATCTCGGGGCAGAGATCGTGGGAGTTAATAACCGGGATCTGAGAACCTTTCAGGTAGATATGAACAACAGCATTCGCCTGAGAAAAATGGCACCGGACAATGTGGTTTTTGTTTCCGAGAGCGGAATCCGCACCCCGGAGGATATCTGGCTTCTTTATGAGAATAAAGTGGATGGGGTACTGATCGGGGAAACACTGATGCGAAGTCCGGACAAGAAAGCAGCGCTGGAAAGCCTGAATGGCAGCCCGTTACGATGAAAGATCGAATATTATCTGAGAGGATAGAATATGACCAGAGAACAACAGCAAAGAACCAAAATCAAAATCTGTGGTCTGAAACGCCCGGAAGACATTACCTATGTAAATGAAGCAAAACCTGATTACTGTGGATTTATCATAGAATTTCCAAAGAGCAGCAGAAATGTTACAGGTGCATTGGTGAGAGAACTTACTGCAAAACTTAATCCGGACATTATCCCTGTAGGTGTTTTTGTAAATGCAGCACCTGAGCGTGTGGAGGAACTGCTTCTTGACGGAACTATCCATATTGCACAGCTTCATGGACAGGAAGATGAGGCATATATACGGAGAATCCAAAAGAATACAGGTCATCAGGTTATAAAGGCCTTTTCCGTAAAAACAGCTCAGGATATTGAAAATGCCCTGAAAAGTCCGGCAGATTATATACTGCTTGATCAGGGTTGCGGTGGAACAGGACAGACCTTTGACTGGTCACTGATTCCGGAGATAGACAGACCCTTTTTCCTGGCAGGAGGACTGGGTGTGGAAAATCTGGAAACAGCCGTCCGGACTATTCATCCCTATGCAGTAGATCTGAGCAGTAGTGTGGAGACGGATGGAATGAAAGACAGAGATAAGATTTTGAAGGCAGTTCAACTGGTGCATATAAAATCAGAAAGAATATAGAATACTCTGACCGACCATCTGACAGGCCAGGGATTACATACATAAAAGGAGGACATATACAGATGTCAAAAGGAAGATTCGGCATCCATGGAGGACAGTACATTCCGGAAACACTGATGAATGCTGTCATTGAACTGGAAGAAGCCTACAACCACTATAAAGATGACCCGGAGTTTAACGCAGAGCTTACAGAGCTTCTGAACGAATATGCAGGAAGACCATCCCGTCTCTACTTTGCATCCCACATGACAGAAGATCTGGGTGGAGCAAAAGTATACTTAAAGAGAGAAGACTTAAACCATACAGGCGCTCACAAAATCAACAATGTACTTGGTCAGGTACTTCTTGCAAAAAAAATGGGCAAGACCCGTGTCATTGCAGAAACAGGCGCAGGTCAGCATGGTGTGGCAACAGCAACAGCAGCAGCTCTTATGGGGATGGAATGTGAAATCTTCATGGGAAAAGAAGACACAGAACGTCAGGCATTAAATGTATACAGAATGCGTCTTCTGGGCGCAAAGGTCAATGCAGTTACTTCTGGTACTGCAACACTGAAGGATGCTGTTTCCGAGACAATGAGAGAGTGGACAAACCGTATTTCCGATACACATTATGTACTTGGTTCTGTAATGGGACCTCATCCGTTCCCTACAATTGTTCGCGATTTTCAGGCAGTGATATCCAAAGAAATCAAAGAGCAGATCCTTGAAAAAGAGGGCAGACTTCCGGATGCAGTGCTGGCATGTGTGGGCGGTGGTTCCAATGCAATTGGAACATTCTACAACTTTATCAATGATAAAGATGTCCGTCTGATCGGATGTGAGGCTGCGGGACGTGGAGTAAATACGGCAGAGACAGCAGCTACTATAGCAACCGGCAAACTGGGAATCTTCCATGGAATGAAATCCTATTTCTGCCAGGATGAATATGGTCAGATCGCACCTGTATATTCCATTTCCGCAGGTCTGGATTATCCGGGAATCGGACCGGAACATGCGCATCTCTATGATACAGGACGTGCAGAATATGTACCTGTCACAGACGAAGAAGCAGTAGAGGCATTTGAATATCTCTCCAGAACAGAGGGAATCATTCCTGCTATTGAGAGTGCTCATGCAGTAGCTTACGCAAAGAAAATTGTTCCGCAGATGAGAAAAGACCAGATCGTGGTCATTACAATTTCCGGACGTGGAGATAAGGACTGTGCAGCAATCGCACGTTACAGAGGGGAGAATATTCATGAATAAGAGAATTACAGAAGCATTTGAAAAAGGAAAGGCATTTATCCCGTTTATTACCTGCGGAGATCCGTCTCTGGAAGTGACAGAGCAGCTTGTCTATGCAATGGAGGAAGCTGGTGCAGACCTGATCGAGCTTGGGATTCCGTTTTCTGATCCTACAGCAGAGGGACCGGTGATCCAGGGCGCAAACGTGAGAGCACTTTCAGGTGGTGTGACTACAGACAAGGTATTTGACATGGTAGTAAAGATCAGAAAGAACAGTTCTGTTCCTATGGTGTTTATGACTTATGCGAATGTAGTATTCTCCTACGGAACGGAGCGATTTATTAAAACTGCCGCAGAGATTGGCATGGATGGGCTGATTCTTCCGGATGTACCATTTGAGGAAAAAGAAGAGTTTGATACTGTATGTAAGAAATATGGAATTGATCTGATTTCTCTGATCGCCCCCACTTCTCATGAGAGAATCGCGAAGATCGCCAAAGAGGCAGAGGGCTTTGTATACTGTGTATCCTCTCTGGGTGTTACGGGAACCAGAACAAATATTACTACAGATATCGGCGCGATGGTGAAACTGGTAAAAGCTGCAAAAGATATCCCTTGTGCAGTAGGGTTTGGGATTTCTACGCCGGAGCAGGCGAAGAAGATGGCAGCGCAGTCGGATGGTGCGATTGTGGGATCTGCTATTGTTAAGTTGTGCGCACAGTATGGGGAAGATTGCGTGCCGTATGTGAAAGAGTATGTGAAGGCTATGAAGGATGCGGTAATGGAAGCTTAAATATTGAAAAGGGGACGCGCAGAAACATATTTCATTTCGTGTGCGGTTTCGGAGCCTAAGAACTTCTAAGCTGCTAAAAATATGCTAAAAACATAAGAAAAATGACCCAAACTCGCCGCATGCTGCAGCTCAGACAGTGGGTCATTTTTCTTATAGCGCATATTTTTATCAGTTAAGAAGTTCTAAGACTCCTGCAAATGCACACGAAATGAAATATGTTTCTGCGCTGTGTATTAGTATGAACTGGAGTAATTCGTATCTTTTATAAGAAAGACCTCAGAATCTGCAGAACTCCGTTTTCCCAGTAGGGCGGGCAGATATTTTTGGCGGCAGCCCGGACTTCGGGGCGGGAGTTGGAGACTGCGTAGCTGAGACCAGCATTCTGAAGCATTTCAATATCGTTGAGGTTATCTCCGAAAGTACAGGTTTCGTCAGGTGAAATTCCCAGATATTCCTGCAGGAAAGCAACGGAAGGACCTTTGCCGGAACCTGGGGCAGTACAGTCCATCCATTCTTTGCCGGCGGCAGCCATAACTGTTTTGTCTTTCCAGGTGGGAGTGAATAAAGGGGCGCACATTTCCTCACAGGCATTGGGGTGGTAAACAGCAAATTTGTTTACCTTCTGTCCCTCAAGTTTTAACATTTCCGGAACTTCATGGATATCATATCCGTAAGAATCTCTCAGCCAGTGAAACATCTGGCTGCCTCCGTCTTCTGCGAAACAGCGTTCAGGTGTGGAAATAAAATAATCACAGGAAGGCATATCCTCTCTTACCATAGAACACATTCCTTTCCAGATTTCGTCCGGTAGAGTATCCACTTTCAAAATCTCCTTCGGAGTCCGTACAACAGTTCCTCCGTCAGAGATATAAAGCAATCTGTCTGCGACTGGAGCAAACAGCTTCCTCTCACTTCGATATTGCCGCCCTGAGCATGCAACAAAAATAATACCCTTATCAAGCAGCCGACCGATTACCTCCATATACTCCCTGTCAATCGCCAGAGTCCCATCCTTCACCAAAGTTCCATCTATATCTGAAGCAATCAATTTAATCATATGAACAAGAAATCCTTTCTATAAAATCCATTTTATAAATTCTCTTTGTAATAAGTCCCTTTTATAATAAATACAATCCCCATTCTATCACGCCAAAATATAACTTGCCATAAAAAATATAGAAAAATTGCAACTATTCACCAGTTCCGATTCATGCGTTACTATCCTACAAAATGTTTTGTAAAAAAATCTCATCTGCGTAGCTTGTCGTTGCAAGGCGCATTACTGTGAACGAAGTGAGCAGTAACAGCCCGACAGTTCCACAGCCAGCCAACAGGCAGGAAATATTTTTGGTTTCAGGTGCATTTGCAGTGGGCGTAGTAACTCTTGGTGCGTGGGAATCTGCGTTATTCAAAAATTGCTCACTGTCTGAGCGAAGCGAGTTTGAGCAATTTTTGAATGTTTTTAGCAGATTTCCACACACCTAGAGTTATTAGCCCGCGAAACCGCACCTGAAACCAAAAATATTTCCTGCCGTCCCTAAACCCCATTGACTTTTCCCCCCTTTTTTTTTATATTATTATAGATAGAAATTGCATATCTCTTTTTGTATGCGTTTTCAAACTCTGAAAAAAAGGAGAGTTGCTCGAAATGAACAAAAAAATGCTCTTTGTTTTCAACCCCAAAGCAGGCAAAGGTAAGATAAAAACCAATTTGCTTGATATTGTAGATATATTTAATAAAGGTGGCTATGAAGTCATCATCTATTCCACACAGAAACCAAGAGATGCCTATGAAAAAGCCAAAGAATACGAATCTAAAGTAGACCTTATCGTATGCAGTGGTGGTGATGGCACACTTGATGAGGTGGTCACCGGTGTGATGGAGGTAGACAGTTCTGTTCCTATCGGATATATTCCTGCAGGAAGTACCAATGATTTTGCCAATAGTCTTTTTATGCCGAAAAATATGGTTGAGGCTGCTGAAGGTATTATGGAAGAGAAGCTTTATCATTGTGACATTGGCAGGTTTAATAATCAAAGCTTTACTTACATAGCAGCCTTTGGGCTTTTTACGGATGTTGCTTACCAGACAGACCAGGATCTGAAGAATATTCTGGGACATGTGGCTTATCTTCTGGAAGGAGTGAAGCGTCTCTTTGATATTAAATTCTATCATATGAAAATCCAATCAGAGGAGCTGACTGTTGAAGATGATTTCATTTATGGAATGGTGACTAATTCCAGATCTGTGGGAGGATTCAAGAATCTTACTGGAAAGAATGTGGATATGAATGACGGTCTTTTTGAAGTGACCATGATCAGACAACCCAAGAATCCACTGGAATTACAGGAGATCATGACAGCAATGCTGACAGCTGAGGATAATACAGACATGATCTATTCTTTTAAATCAGCGCAGCTGACCATTACCTCAGAGGAAGTGGTACCCTGGACCTTGGATGGGGAGTTCGGGGGAGAACATACACAGGTGAAGATTTCGAACTGCCATGAAGCACTGAATCTTTATCTGAAAAGTACAAAAGATGAAGATTCCAAAACAACGGGATTTTCTGCATTAATAAATAAAAAGGAGAACAACAATGGGTGAGTATATCAATGTAGTAGAGACATTCGGATGTGATGTGTTTAATGATTCTGTTATGCAGGCACGTCTGCCCAAGAAGGTATACAAGGAATTGAAAAAAACCATAGAAGAGGGCAAAGAACTGTCTATGGAGATTGCAGATGTAGTAGCACATGAGATGAAGGAATGGGCTATTGAAAAGGGAGCCACACATTACAGCCACTGGTTCCAGCCCCTTACAGGCGTGACAGCAGAGAAACACGATGCTTTTATCACAGCTCCGATGGATAACGGCAAGGTCCTGATGTCTTTCTCCGGAAAAGAACTGATCAAAGGTGAACCGGATGCATCTTCTTTCCCGTCCGGTGGATTAAGAGCAACTTTTGAAGCAAGAGGATATACAGCATGGGACTGTACATCACCGGCATTTGTGCGCCATGATGCAGCAGGCGGAACACTCTGTATTCCTACTGCATTCTGTTCCTATACAGGAGAAGCACTTGACCAGAAAACACCACTTCTTCGTTCTATGGAAGCAATCAACACCCAGGCACTCCGTCTGCTGAGACTTTTCGGAAATACAACTTCTAAGAAAGTAACTCCGTCAGTAGGAGCAGAGCAGGAATATTTCCTGATCGATAAAGAGAAATGGCTTCAGAGAAAAGACCTGATCTATACAGGCAGAACTCTTTTTGGAGCTATGCCTCCGAAGGGACAGGAAATGGATGACCATTACTTTGGAAGTATCCGCCAGAGAATTTCCGCATACATGAAAGAGGTAAATGAAGAATGCTGGAAGCTTGGAATTCCTGCAAAGACACAGCATAATGAGGTTGCTCCTGCACAGCATGAGCTTGCACCGATCTATGCACCGGTCAATATCGCAGCAGACCAGAACCAGATGATGATGCGTATCCTTAAAAAGGTTGCCAGTCGTCATGGAATGCGCTGTGTCCTTCATGAGAAACCATTTGCAGGTGTGAACGGTTCCGGTAAGCATAACAACTGGTCTCTTACCACAGATGACGGAATCAATCTTCTGGATCCGGGCAAAACACCTCATGAAAATATTCAGTTCCTTCTGGTCCTCACCTGTATCCTGAAAGCAGTAGATGAACATGCAGATCTTCTGCGTGAATCTGCGGCAGATGTGGGAAATGACCAGAGACTTGGCGGCCATGAGGCACCGCCGGCAGTGATTTCCGTATTTCTTGGAGAGCAGCTGGAGGATGTTCTGGAACAGCTGGTCAGCACAGGAACAGCAACTCACAGTAAAAAGGGAAGTAAGCTGGAAACAGGTGTTAAGACTCTGCCTGATTTCATGAAGGATGCCACAGACCGTAACCGTACTTCACCTTTTGCTTTCACAGGAAATAAATTTGAATTCCGTATGGTGGGCTCAAGAGATTCTATTTCCGCATGTAACGTAGTCCTGAATACGATCACAGCAGAAGTATTTAAGGAAGCATGTGACCGCCTGGAAAAAGCTCCTGATTTCGAACTGGCGGTACATGACCTGATCAAAGAATATGCCACAGATCATCAGAAGATCGTATTTAACGGAAACGGCTATGCGCCGGAATGGGAGGAAGAAGCTAAACGCCGCGGACTTCCGATCCTTCCGAGCATGGTGGATGCAATCCCTGCACTTACTACAGAGAAGGCAGTGAAACTCTTTGAATCTTTTGATGTATTCTCAAGAGCTGAGCTTGAATCACGTGCAGAGATTAAATATGAGATTTACTCTAAAGCAATCAATATTGAAGCAAAGACCATGATCGACATGGCAACCAAGCAGATCATTCCGGCAGTTATCAGATATACCACTGTTCTTGGCGAATCTATCAATACAGTGAAAACAGCGGGCGAAGGACTGATCGATGTAAGTGTACAGCTTGATTTGCTCAAGAAAGCATCAAAACTCTTAAAGGCTGCAAACAGTGCCATGAGTAAGCTGAGCAAACTGGTTGAGAAGATCCCGGAATATGCAGAGGGACGGGACAGAGCCGTATTCTGCAGAGAAAAGGTGGTTCCTGCAATGGAAGCTTTACGTGAGCCGGTGGATGAACTGGAAATGATCGTAGATAAGGAAATGTGGCCGATGCCTTCTTATGGAGATCTTGTATTTGAAGTATAATGTTGTAAAAATATAAAGAAGAATGCTATAATGAAAGGGTCGTGAATCTGTAAAAGATAAGCGGCCTTTTTCTATAACACAAACTGGACTATAATAGTTATATAAAGGAGAACTAAATGGAAGAACTGAAATTTCTGGAGGAGCAGCAGGTAGCTCCTGAACTGATAAAGAGAGTAGAAGAATTCCGCAGCCGGTATGAGGTGGCACCGGAGACCGCAGACAGGATTGTGAAACCATCCATTCCATTTTACGGAAAAGACATTCTGGAAATGGCCATTGCCGGATTGCTCAAAGGGGAGAACCTGTTACTCACCGGTCCAAAGGCAACAGGAAAAAATATCCTTGCAGAGAACCTGGCATATATTTTCAACCGTCCCGCATATAATGTTTCCTTTCATGTAAACACAAACAGTGGAGATCTGATCGGCACAGACACTTTCGTGGACAACGAAGTTAAGCTTCGCAAAGGAACTATCTATCAGTGTGCAGAATACGGTGGTTTCGGAATCCTTGACGAGATTAATATGGCAAAGAACGATGCAGTTTCCGTTCTCCATGCAACCCTGGATTATCGCCGTTCCATCGATGTCCCGGGCTATGACAAAATTGATCTTCATCCGGCTGCCCGTTTTATTGGAACTATGAATTACGGTTATGCAGGAACCAAAGAACTCAATGAAGCGCTGGTATCCAGATTTCTGGTCATAGACATGCCGGCTCAGACTGAAGAATCCCTGGAATTTATTTTCCGCCGGATGTTCCCGAATATAAAAGAAAACGCCAGAACACAGTTCATCGGAGTATTCCTGGATCTTCAGCTCAAAGCCACAAACAGTGAAATTTCCACCAAACCTCTGGATCTGCGAGGTCTCCTTGCAGCCATGAAGATTGTAGAAACCGGACTTTCTCCGAGAAAAGCAGTTACTATGGGGGTGGTGAACAAGACCTTTGACATTTTTGAGAAAGAAATCGTAGAGGATATTGTGAAAACCAGAATTCCGGCAGACTGGACAAGGGATGATGTATATGAAAGATGAGAAAATCGTAGAAATTGACGATTACCGTCTGGAACTGGAAAACAGGATCCGCAATCTCCTCTGGACTATCAGCGGAGATTACACATTAAATATGAAAGTAGATGTTTCTCTGTATCTGCGCTCAAAAGCAATCGCTCTGTATGACGGCATCAAGCAGGGCGCTCTGGCAAAATATTATGACAGAAATCTGCTGGGTTTATATCTGGTAAAAAAAGTTTTCTGCCAGGCAGGAGAAGGAGAACTGACTGCAGTAGCACAGCTATGTGTAGAAGAAGCAATCGGGGACAAAATCTGTCAGGAACGTCCGGGAGTCCGGGAGATGCAGAAGGAAGCATTCGAGGATATCCTGGATCAGGAGTTTGAACAGATGCCCGCATACGGAGATATTCTTGGCCGATTGAAGATTGCCATCCTGCGTGACCGTTTACAGAATGGAAACCATTATGTAGAAGAGCGTCTTCGAAAAATCCGCCACATGGTTTACAAAGCCAGAACAGCTGCAGACACTATAGAACTGATCCGTATTATTGACAGTCTTTATAACACCATTATTGATCCGAATTTTGAGAAAGATCATGGAACACTGGAACAGGTTATGGCAGTCACCATGGAAGAACTGACAGAATACGACTGGGAAGATTTTCTTACAGAAGAACTCTATGAGGAAGCTCTGGAGAGTTACATCGAACAGATGACAAACAAAATCACGGACATGGAAGATACTGCTGTCACTGAAGAAATGGAAAAACAGCGCCAGACCAAACACAAAATTACAATTCTCACAGAGGAGGAACTCGAGAAAGCATACACCTATGTAGAGTTGAATTTCGGAAAAACTTATCTCACTCCAGCAGAAGAGAAGCGAATGAATTATCTGATGTGCAGGGAACTTCACAGGGACTGCAGCCTTTATTTTACAGAAGGAATTCTCAAGAATCCGGTGAAACGAAATTATCAGTACGAATATGCAGTGCGATTAAAGAATAAGAATATCTGGCTCTACCATGACAAACACAGGATTGTAAAGCAGAACATCGCATCCCTTACAGACCTTTTGCGAAAGACACTGGTGCTGAAAAGCGAGACGCAGGAAGTACTGTCAGACAGAGGAACGATCATTCCGTCCAGACTCTGGCGTGTGGGCAGAAGCAGTGAAGCAAATCTGTTTAAAAGAGAATTGAAATCTGATGCATCTGATTTCGTAGTAGATGTGCTGATCGATGCCAGCGGTTCCCAGATGTCCAGGCAGGGGGATGTGGCATTACAGGCTTACATCATCAGTGAAGCATTAAGTAATGTAAACCTGCCTCACCGTGTCATGAGCTTCTGCACATTCTGGGACTATACGATCCTTCACAGATTCCGCGAGTACGATGATCCACAGTCAGCTAATGAAAATATTTTTAATTATGTAACTTCTTCCAATAACAGGGATGGACTTGCCATCAAAACCGCAGGATACGGTCTGCTTCAGAGATCTGAGGAGAAAAAAATCCTCATTGTATTAAGTGATGGAAAACCATACGATGTGATCGTAAACAGACCTCATGCAAAGAATCCGGAACCTTATATGGGAAAATATGCAGTCAATGACACTGCAACAGAAGTACGGCATCTGCGAAACCTTGGAGTAAGTGTTCTGGGAGTGTTTGCAGGGGAAGAAAAGGACCTATCCACAGAAAAAAAGATATTTGGAAAAGATTTCGCATATATCCGGGATATTTCGAATTTTTCCAGAATTGTTGGGAGATACCTGATTAAACAGTTGGATTCGGATGAATAGACAGATAAAACAGGGCGAAAATATGCTGTTTGAACGTGCTGATATATTAAGAAATTATCAGATTAGCACGTCAATATGGTAAAGTGCATAAAAAACCAGTTTTTCACCTTGCCTTTTTGTACAAATTTCGCTATAATGTTTTATGTTTATAAATTAATACAAAAGGGAGAGGAAATCATGAACGAAAACAAAGAGTTCAAACCGTATATTCCGGCTGACAAGATCACACCAGAATTTACGGTGACATCCATCATCATGGGTGTTATCCTTGCAGTCATCTTCGGTGCAGCCAATGCTTATCTTGGTCTGCGTGTTGGTATGACTGTATCTGCTTCCATTCCGGCAGCAGTTATTTCCATGGGCGTAATTCGCAAGATCATGAAAAAGAACTCCATTCTGGAGAGCAACATGGTCCAGACAATCGGTTCAGCCGGTGAATCACTGGCAGCCGGTGCAATTTTCACAATGCCAGCTCTGTTCCTTTGGGCAGAAGAAGGACTTTGTGAAATGCCGGGTATCGTGGAAATCACATTAATCGCACTTTGCGGTGGTGTTCTTGGTGTACTTTTTATGGTACCACTTCGTAACGCACTGATCGTAAAAGAGCATGCAACACTTCTTTATCCGGAAGGAACTGCCTGCGCAGATGTTCTTCTTGCAGGTGAAGAGGGTGGTGCAAACGCTGCGACAGTATTCTCAGGTATGGGAATCGCAGCGATCTTTAAATTTGTCGTTGACGGTTTAAAGGTAATCCCTGCAGACGTTGCAGTAGCATTTAAAGGATTCAAAGGTGAAATTGGTATGGAATGCTATCCTGCACTTCTCGGTGTTGGATATATCGTAGGACCAAGAATCGCATCCTTTATGTTTGTTGGTTCTCTTATTGGCTGGATGGTGCTGATTCCGGTAATCTGTCTGTTCGGAGCTGATACAGTTATGTATCCCGGAACAGAAACAATTTCTGCTCTTTATGCAGCAGGCGGAGCAGCTAAAATCTGGAGTACTTATGTAAAATATATCGGAGCAGGAGCTATCGCAACAGGTGGTATTATTTCCCTGATCAAATCCCTGCCTCTGATCATTACAACCTTCCGTGATTCCATGAAGAGCATGAAAGGTGGCAAGAATACAAGTACAGAAAGAACTGCACAGGATCTTCCAATGAACGTTATCCTGATCGGTATTGTGGCAATGGTTGCGATCATCTGGCTTGTTCCGGCTATCCCGGTTAACCCGATCGGTGCGCTGATTATCGTAATCTTCGGCTTCTTCTTTGCAACTGTATCTTCCCGTATGGTTGGTCTTGTAGGAAGCTCCAACAACCCTGTATCAGGTATGGCTATCGCTACACTTCTGATCGCAACAATGGTTATCAAAGCATCAGGCAATACCGGTATCGACGGAATGAAAGCAGCAATTGCTATTGGTTCCGTAATCTGTATCGTAGCAGCGATCGCAGGTGATACTTCACAGGATTTAAAGACAGGTTATCTTCTTGGTGCAACTCCTAAGAAGCAGCAGATCGGTGAGCTTATCGGTGTTGTTGCTGCCGGTTTTGCTATCGGTGGTGTTCTTTATCTTCTGAATACTGCATGGGGATACGGAAGTGCAGAAGTACCTGCTCCTCAGGCAACTCTGATGAAGATGATCGTAGAAGGTATCATGGGCGGCAAGCTTCCATGGACACTGGTATTTATCGGTGTATTCCTTGCAATTGGTCTGGAAATCTTAAGAATTCCGGTTATGCCATTTGCTATCGGTCTTTACCTTCCAATCTACCTCAACGCTGCTATCATGATCGGTGGTGTTGTTCGTATGTTCGTTGACGGAAGAAAGAATGTTGATGATAAGACAAAAGAAGAACAGGCAACAGACGGTACACTTTACTGTGCAGGTATGATCGCAGGTGAAGGTCTTGTAGGTATCCTTCTTGCAATCCTTGCAGTAGTAAACGTAAGCAGTGTATTTGATCTCTCCGGAAGCATTAACCTTGGTAATGCAGGCGGCGTGATCCTGATGTTACTTATGATCTTAAGCCTTCTGAAATTCAGTATCTGGAACAAGAAGAAAGCCTGATCAGGCGGAGATGATAATATTTAAATGAGTAAAAAGAAAAAAGAATTACAGATCAATTATCTGGATCTCATTCCTGAGCGCAGTGCACAGCTTCGCTGGCATACTGATATCAGGGGGAGAATGGTGCTGGAAATAGAGAATAAGGGCGCGTTTAACACGATTGCCCAGAAGCTGTTTGGAAAACCCAGATATACGAAGATACATCTGGATGACAATGGCACATTTATCTGGCCACTCATAGATGGCAGGAAGACAGTGGAAGATATTGCTGCACTGGTAAAAGACGAATTTGGGGAGAAGGCAGAGCCTTTATATCCAAGGATCGTTAAATACTTCCAGATAATGGAGAGTTATCATTTTGTAAATTTTATCAATAAGCCTGAGAAAAAATAATGGCATATATTGTTTGATTTATGAATCATAAGCCATAATAAGAACGGGAGCAGTCCTTAACCGGATCTGCTGCCGTTCTTGTAATTTGCAGAGAAAATAATACGGCGCAGTGTTAAAGTAAAAACAGAGAGGAGTAATATGAATTCAAAAAAATCAAGTATGCAGGGCAGAAAACCCCTCTGGTTGGAATATCTGATGATTATTGTAGGTACAGGACTGATGTCACTGGCTATCAATTCGGTGTTTGATGCATCGGGAATGGTAACAGGTGGATTTTCCGGCATCGCAATTATTATAAAAGCCTGGACAAAGGGACTGGTGAACGGTGGGATTCCCCTCTGGGTGACCAACTGTGTCCTGAATATTCCCCTGTTTTTTATTGCATGGAGGGTCAAAGGCTTTTCTTTTATAAAGAAGGCAATTCTGGGTGAAATATCACTGTCTGTATGGCTGGCAATACAGCCGGTGTTTCATCTGGCCGGGGATGACCTGCTTCTGGCAGCACTCTATGGAGGCGTGATCCAGGGAGTGGGGATTGGTCTGGTCTTCCTGGGAGGCGGAACTACAGGCGGAACAGATATGATGGCTGCTATTATCCAGAAATTTCTTCAGCATTATTCCATTTCTCAGATCATGCAGATTATTGACGGGGCAGTGGTTGTTGTGGGTATGTATGTATTCGGAATCCATAAGGCCCTTTATGCCATTATAGCAGTGTACCTTGTGACAAAAGTATCGGATGGACTGATAGAAGGCCTGAAATTCTCCAAGGCTGTCTATATTATCACAGAAAAGCCGGAGGAAATTGCCGGAATGATCATGGAAGATCTGGACCGGGGAGCTACAGGGATTAATGTGAAGGGGATGTATTCCGGACAGGATAAGCTTATGCTTTTTGTGGTGGTAAATAAAAAGGAAATTGTCATGCTCAAGGAAAAGGTGGATGAAATTGATCCTCAGGCATTTGTGATCGTAACGGATGCCAGAGAAGTCCATGGAGAAGGATTTATAGAAAAAAACAGGTAAATCTAAGGAAAGTCTTATATTGAAAGATAAAACTGAGCAAAATATAAAAAAAAACATGCAAAAAATTGTAAGTTTTTTCATTTTCCCTCTTTCTATTTTGGTGATTTTGTATTAAAATATAATTCAGCGAGAAATATTTATGGTAAAACAGAACGGCAAAATAGAAAAATAAACTGTAGATGAGAAGGGATTGAATTGGGATGATATCGAATCAGGTGCTTCAAAATACTCTGGAAGGATTAAAAGAAATATCAAGAACGGAATTTTGTGTTATTGACACAGAGGGCAAAGTGCTGGCCAGCACTTTTGCGGATTTTTCCATTGCAGCAGCAGATGTACAGGCTTTTGTAGAATCCCAGGCTGACAGTCAGCTGGTAAAGGGATTTCAGTATTTTAAGGTGTGTGACGACTATCAGTTGGAATATATTCTGGTAGCACACGGCGATGATGAGGATACCTATATGGTAGGTAAGCTTGCTGCATTCCAGATTCAGAATCTGATCATAGCATATAAAGAACGTTTTGATAAAGACAGCTTTATCAAGAACCTTCTTCTTGATAATCTTCTTCTTGTGGATATTTATAACCGTGCGAAGAAATTACACATAGAAGCAGATGTGCGCCGTGTGGTTATGATTCTGGAAATGCCTCAGGAGAAGGATCACAGCTCCATGGAAAGTGTAAAGAGTCTCTTTGGCGGTAAGAGCAAGGATTTCATTACAGCAGTGGATGAGAAGAGTATCATCGTAGTCAAGGAACTGGATGAGGGCGAAAATTATCCGGAGATGGATGCTCTGGCTCATACTATTCTGGATACACTGGGAATGGGAAATGACGGCAGGACTCATATGGCATACGGTACTATTGTCAATGAACTGAAGGAAGTATCACGTTCATACAAAGAAGCCAGAATGGCTCTGGATGTAGGAAAGATCTTCTTTGGAGATAAGGAAGTGATTGCCTACAGTTCCCTGGGAATCGGACGACTGATTTATCAGCTTCCTATACCGCTGTGTAAAATGTTTATCAAAGAGATCTTTGGCGGAAAGTCTCCGGACGATTTTGACGAAGAAACTCTTGTAACGATTGATAAATTCTTTGAAAACAGTCTGAATGTTTCTGAGACCTCCAGACAGCTTTATATTCATCGAAATACTCTGGTTTACCGTCTGGATAAGCTTCAGAAGAGCACAGGACTTGACCTTAGAGTATTCGAGGATGCCATCACCTTTAAGATTGCCCTGATGGTAGTGCGATATATGAAATATATGGAGACTCTGGAATACTGATAACGCAGAATAAAAATGATTGGTCTTTACCTGCCTGCAGTGTATTTATCTGCAGGCAGTATTTATGTGAAAGTCAATATCCGGTCACATATCCGGAGCTTTATTGGAGTAGACTGTGACAAAAAATATGAACAATCTATGAAACACCGAGAATCCTCTTGCCAAATGACAAAACATATATTACAATAATATTACGAAAAGATTAATGACCCCACTGGAGGAATAAATAAATGATAGATCTGATAGATGTAAGTAAATCCTATGGGCCCGGACTTCCTGCCGTGAACCATGTAAACCTGCACGTAGACAAAGGTGAATTTGTATTCGTAGTAGGAAGCAGTGGTTCAGGTAAAACAACGATGATCAAGCTTCTCATGAAGGAACTGGATTCCACATCCGGACAGACAATTGTAAGCGGTGAACGCCTGGAGGGAATGAAGCACAGGAGAGTAGCGAAATACCGCAGAAAGCTTGGTGTGGTTTTTCAGGATTTCCGATTACTGAAGGACAGAAATGTATATGAAAATGTAGCCTTTGCACAGCGTGTGATCAACCGTCCCACCCGTGTGATCCGCAAACGTGTACCTGAGGTTCTTCAGGAAGTTGGCCTGGCCGGTAAATACAAATCCTTTCCGGATGAGCTTTCCGGCGGAGAACAGCAGAGGGTAGCCCTGGCAAGAGCACTGGTAAACCGTCCGGATATTCTTCTGGCAGATGAACCGACCGGAAACCTGGATCCAAAAACTTCTGAAGAGATCATGAAGCTTCTGGAACAGATCAATGACAGAGGAACCACAGTTCTGGTAGTAACACACAATAAGGAAATTGTAAATGCCATGCGTAAAAGGGTGGTAACCATGCATGAGGGTTCCATAATAAGCGACGAGAAAGAGGGAGAATATCATGAGGCCTAGTACAATATGGTATACCCTGAAGCAGGGTATCAAAAACATAAAAAGAAACTGGATGTTTTCCCTGGCATCTATTATTACTATGGCTGCCTGTATTTTTCTGTTTGGAATTTTTTTCTCCATTGTAAATAATGTAAATAATATTGCACATAAAGTAGAGTCAGAAGTTCCTGTCACAGTATTTTTTGATGAGGGAACCAACAGTAAGCAGATGAAAGCAGTCGGAAAGCAGATCAAAGCCCGTCCGGAAGTGGAAAAGATTGAGTTCCAGTCAGCAGAGGATGCGTGGGAAGAGTATAAAGACAAATATTTCCAGGGTTCTGATGCAGCAGACGGATTTAAGGATGACAATCCTCTGGCAAATTCAGCCAATTACCGTGTTTATATGAATGATATTACCAAACAGACAGAACTGGTTTCCTATATCCAAAGCCTGGAACATGTAAGAATGGTAAATCAGTCAGAAGAAGCTGCCAAAACACTGGGAAATATAAATAAGCTGGTATCCTATGTTTCCATTGCGATCATTGCACTTCTTCTTGTTATTTCTGTTTTCCTGATCAGCAATACCATATCAGTTGGTATTGCAGTCCGCAAGGATGAAATCGGGATTATGAAATACATAGGTGCCACAGATTCCTTTGTCCGGGCTCCCTTTATGCTGGAAGGAATCGTACTTGGAATTATTGGGGCAGCAATTCCTCTGATTGGCCTGTATTTTGGATACAATGCAGCAATCTCCTATATCCTGAATAAATTTAATGTATTGACCGGAGTGGTGGATTTTATCCCTGTTCTGGAGATGTACCGGACTCTGCTGCCGATCAGCCTGGGGCTGGGAATTGGGATTGGATTAATAGGAAGCTTCTTTACAACAAGAAAACACTTACGAGTATGACACTTGTTACTGAGAACAGTGAGAAAAGGTCAGGCTGCCGGACGGAAAACGGCAGCCTTTTTTACTGGCTGGTTGTGTGGCCTTTGACAGAAGGCGAAAAAATAGAAAACAGGAGACAGAACATGAAGAACAGAGAATTCTGGAAAGGAGCACTGGCAGGAGTCCTGATTACTGCCTGTGTAAGCACCGGGGTTTATGCAGGAGTGAATTATTTCAGGGGAGATACAGTACTTGGGGATCGGAAATGTACGGAAAAACTTACATATTTGGAAAGTATGATTGATCAATATTATCTGGGAGATAAGGATGAGGAGAAACTGAAGGAAGGATTGTATACAGGTTTGCTCTATGGCCTGGATGATCCTTACTCCAGGTATTATACTGCAGAGGAATATGAGGCGGAGAATACCTCCAATCAGGGTTCTTATGTGGGAATCGGTATCCTGATGTCAAAGAATAAAGAGGGCGGCGTGCGTGTGGAAAAATGCTATGAAGGTGGCCCCGGGGAAGAAGCAGGACTGAAGGAAGGGGATATTATCAGTGCTGTTGACGGCGAGGACATTACAGATATGGAAGTCTCAGATGTGGCTGGACTGGTTAAAAATTCTGACAAAGACAGTATTGTTTTTACTGTTCATCGGGAAGGGGTAAAGGAAGCTATGGAGCTTACGGTTTCCATTACAGATGTGGAGCTTCCTTACGTGTTCCATGAAATGCTGGAGGATCAGATTGGATATATCCGTATTACAGAATTTGCAGGTGTAACTGCCCAACAGTACAGAAAGGCTTTTGCAGATCTGGATTCCCAGGGGATGGAAAGGCTGATCGTAGACCTTAGGGACAATCCTGGCGGTCTGTTGGATTCTGTCTGCGAAATCCTGCGGGATATTTTGCCTGAGGGATTGATTGTATATACAGAAGATAAAGAAGGAAACCGTACAGAAGAAAAATGCGATGGAGAAAATGAACTGCAGCTTCCCCTGTCTGTTCTGGTTAATGAAAGCAGCGCCAGTGCATCGGAGATTTTTGCAGGAGCTGTGAAGGATTATGGAATCGGAACCATTGTGGGCACTACTACATATGGAAAAGGGGTAGTACAGTCTATCCGT
Organism: Blautia sp. HCP3S3_C12; assembly: GCF_052064155.1. Taxonomy (NCBI): domain Bacteria; kingdom Bacillati; phylum Bacillota; class Clostridia; order Lachnospirales; family Lachnospiraceae; genus Blautia; species Blautia sp. HCP3S3_C12. Next base: position 172,221 of record NZ_JBQHWC010000001.1, read on the forward strand.
CAGTTGAACGATGGAAGTGCAGTGAAGCTTACCATTGCCAATTATTATACACCTAAGGGAAATAATATTAATAAAATTGGGATCAAACCGGATATAGAGGTTTCTCTGGATAATAACCTGCTGAATAAGACCAGAGATGAGATCACACATGAGGAGGATAACCAGCTGCAGGAAGCGATTAAGGCAGTTGAGAAGGAAAAGTAGTTGTTTGGTTGATAGTTTGATGCTATACTGTATATATCTGTATTTATATGGGCAGAAATTGAAAAATATCAGAAAACGAGAGGCGACAACATGAGCGAATATGTGATCACCACCGACAACAATTCAGATCTTCCGGAGAAATATTTCAAAGACCATGGAGTAGGCTGCATGTATCTCAGTTATTCCATGGATGGAAAAAATTATACACATGAAAATTTCCTTCCGGAGCATGAATTTTATGAGGCAATGAGAAACGGTTCCATGCCAACCACAGCACAGGTAAATCCTGAAAATGCAAAAACACTGCTGGAGCCTTACCTGAAAGAAGGAAAAGATATTCTTCATATTGCATTTTCCTCTGGTTTAAGCGGTACATATAATAGCAGCCGTATCGCAGCAGAGGAACTGATGGAGGAATATCCGGACCGGAAGATTATAGTGGTGGATTCTCTTTCTGCCTCCCTGGGACAGGGACTTCTGGTATGGCTGGCGCAGCAGAAAAAAGAATTGGGCCAGACGCTGGAGGATGTTGCAGACTGGGTAGAGAAAAACAAGCTGAAAATGGTACATTTGTTTACTGTGGATGATCTGAACCATCTATACAGAGGGGGACGTGTTTCCAGAACAACTGCAATTGTAGGAAGCATGTTGAATATCAAACCTGTGCTTCATGTAGATAATGAGGGCAAGCTGACTGCAATTGGTAAGGTCCGCGGCAGAAAGAAGGCACTTCAGGAACTGGTAAAGCTGATGGATGAAAAAATCGGAAGCTTTGGAGCTGACTGCGATACTATTTTTATCAGTCATGGTGACTGCGAACAGGATGCACAGTATGTTGCGGCAAAGGTGAAGGAAAAATATAATATAAAGAACATCATTATTAACCAGGTAGGTGCTACCATCGGTGCACATTCAGGCCCGGGAACTATGGCGTTGTTTTTTGTGGGAGATGTGCGATAAGGTTATACAGCACGTAAAAGGCTGTCGAAATATCAGAATGGATATTCCGGCAGCCTTTCTCTATAATATATATAGGTAAAAAACAGTTACAGCAGTATTCTATATTGATAACAGACAGGAGAAATTATGCAGATAGAAAATTTTACACAGGAACTGATACAGCTGAGGCGGCATTTCCACCAATATCCGGAGCTTGCCCTGCAGGAATATGAAACCTCCGCATATGTAAGGCGTTATCTGGAAAAACTGGGATATACCATTACAGAAGTCCCTCCAACAGGACTGATAGCAGAGCTGCCAGGTCTACAGAATCGGGCCAAGATGGTAGTAGTTCGGGCAGAGATGGATGCTCTTCCCATAACAGAGAAAACAGGTTTACCCTATGCAGCAGACAATGGCTGTATGCATGCCTGCGGACACGACTGCATTATTGCATCTGCCCTGATCCTGGCAAAGATTGTGGCCAAAGAGCAGGAGGATTTCCCAGTGAGGGTACGTTTTCTCTTTGAGCCGGCAGAGGAAATCGGGGAAGGAGCCAGACGGATGCTGCAGGCAGGTGCTATGGAGGAGCCCAGGCCGGATGCCTTTGTCATGTTTCATTATGCCTCCGATCTGCCTTTTGGAATGGCAGTCCACCGGGGACAGGCTTCTTCTATGATCAACAGTATGGAGCTTCATGTCCGGGGAAAATCCAGCCACTGGTGTGAAGCACAGAAAGGCATAGACAGTATCTATGGGGCTGCTCAGGTCATCAATGCCATTCATGATCTGAATGAGAACTTTGGCAGAGAACATCCGGATGTTGGAAAATATATTCTGGGAATCGGAACTGTGCAGGGAGGTAAATATACCAACATTATTGCAGATCATGTAGTGATGAACGGAAATATCCGCGCAGCTTATGAGGAAACTTATTATGCCCTGAAAAAAGAACTGGAAGAGAAGCTGGTGGAGATCGGGCAGCAGACCGGCACACAGATCACCATGGATTTCCCAAAAGAACCGGTCTATCCTTTTGCCAATGATGATGGGCTGGTGGATATTGCGTGTCAGGTGGGAAATAAGATTTTCGGAGACCGCTTTATTCTGGAAGGCGAAGATGAATTATTCCTCTCCGGAGATAATGCTTACCGTTATTTCCGCGAAACAAAAGGCCTCTTCGCCATATTCCTGGCCGGAATCCCCGGAAAAAGCCACCCCCTCCACCACAACCAGTTCCAAATCGACGAAGCAGTACTGCCCTGCAGTGTGGAAGCGTTGTATGAAATTGTGAAGGGAATCTGAGAGAGCTGAAATTTCCCACGACAATTAATACAGAAATGTATCATGTTCAAAAAAAATATGATATACTTACGCTATACATAAGCGATAGTAAAAACGGGGGAACGTGAAATGGCTGAAATGGAAAACAGTAAAGATCTGATCAGTGTATTGTGGAGCGGAGCAGATATTCTTCGCTCAAAAATGGATGCAAATGAATATAAAAACTATCTTCTGGGAATTATTTTCTATAAATACCTGTCAGATTCTTTTCTTATCAAAGTATATGATATGATCTGTGATGGTAAACCACAGACATTAAAAGAAGCACTGGATGTATATGTAAAAGAATTGGAAAGTGAAGGTAGCGAGGAACTGAAACAGGGAATGAAAGAAGAATGCCATTATGTGATCGAGCCTGAATTTACATACACGTATTTTGCAGATGCTGCAAGAAACAATTCTTTTAACAGAGAGCAGCTGCAGAAAGCATTCAATAATATTGAACAAAGTGATCCTATCTTTGCAGATTTATTTGCAGATATTGATCTGTATTCTAACCGTCTGGGAACGGGAGATCAGAAGCAGAGTGATACAGTTGCAAGTCTGATAAAAGAAATTGATAAAGCAGATTTATTGAATTCAGATGCGGAAATACTTGGAAATGCCTATGAGTATCTGATCGGACAGTTTGCATCAGAGACAGGAAAGAAAGCAGGTGAATTCTATACACCTCAGGCAGTATCCAAAATTCTTACTCGTATTGCAATCGCAGGACAGGAAGAAAAACAGGGATTATCTGTCTATGACCCATGTATGGGTTCCGGCTCTCTTCTGCTTAATGCAAAAAAATATGCGAAATATTCTCAGTACATTAAATATTATGGACAGGAATTAAATACTTCAACTTACAATCTTGCAAGAATGAATATGTTTCTTCATGGCATTCCGGCAGAGAATCAGAATCTGAGAAATGGCGATACTCTTGACGGAGACTGGCCAACAGATGAAGAAACAGACTTCAATATGGTACTTATGAATCCGCCTTACAGCGCAAAATGGACCGCAGCAGCAGGCTTTCTGCAGGATGAAAGATTCAGTGATTATGGGGTACTTGCACCGAAATCAAAAGCAGATTACGCTTTCTTACTGCATGGACTCTACCATCTGAAAAATAATGGAACTATGGCAATTGTACTTCCACATGGTGTCCTCTTCAGGGGAGCTGCGGAAGGGAAAATCAGAGAAAAGCTGCTTCGTTCCGGAAATATTTATGCAGTAATTGGTTTACCGGCAAATCTCTTTTACAATACTTCGATTCCAACTTGTATTATCGTGCTGAAGAAGCACAGAGATGGCAGAGATGTGCTGTTTATTGATGCTTCAAAGAAATTTGACAAAGGCAAGAAGCAGAATGAAATGACAGATGTGCATATCAATGAAGTAATGAAACTGTACAGTAAACGGGAAACTGTAGAAAAAGAATCGTTTCTTGCCAGCTTTGAAAAAATAGAAAAGAACGACTTTAACCTCAATATCCCACGCTATGTTGACAACTTTGAAAAAGAAGAAGAGATAGACCTGAATGATCTGTTATCCGAGATGAAAAAAACAGATGATGAATTAGAAAAAACACAGGGGGAATTCCTGTCCTTACTCAGGGATTTAACTTCTACAGATGACGCAATTATGAAATCATTAGATGAACTGATTGCGAAAATGGAGGGGTAAATTATGGAAAGACCTGAGATTAGATTTAAAGGGTATACGGATGAGTGGGAACAGCGTAAGTTCGGTGAAATAACAGAATTAAAGTCAGCATCACGAGTTCATAAAGATGAATGGACATCAAATGGTGTACCTTTTTATAGATCGAGTGATGTAATGGCAGCAATAAATGGAACTGAAAATGAAAAAGCGTTTATTTCAGAAGAATTGTATGAAAAGCTTTCTAAAGTATCAGGAAAATTGGAAGAAGGAGATATCCTTGTTACAGGCGGAGGATCAGTTGGAAATCCCTATATTGTGCCGGATAATAAGTCATTATACACAAAAGATGCAGATCTGTTATGGATAAAAAACAAAGGGAAATTTCATCCATATTTTTTATATGAATTTTTCTTCTCTCCAACCTTTAGAAATTATTTGGGAAATATTTCTCATGTTGGAACTATAGCACATTACACGATTACACAATTATCGGATACACCGATTTGCTTGCCGAGTTTTGAGGAACAAAAAGAAGTTGGGGAATATTTTCAAAGTCTTGACCACCTCATCACTCTTCACCAGCGAAAGTGTGATGAAGTAAAAAGTTTAAAAAAATATATGTTACAAAAAATGTTTCCTCAAAATGAACAAAAAGTTCCAGAGATCAGATTTAAGGGATTTACGGAAGCTTGGGAACAGCGTAAGTTCAGAGATACCTTTGACATTATGCAAAATAACGCTCTGTCTAGGGCAGACTTAAGTAGTGCAGGTGGAGATGTTATGAATGTGCATTATGGAGATGTTCTGATTAAATATGGAGAGGTTTTAGATGTTAAAAAGGATGAAATGACTTACCTATTGGATGCATCTCTTGTAAATAAGCATCTGGCTTCTTTATTGCAAAATGGGGATATCATTATTGCCGATGCAGCGGAGGATGAGACTGTAGGAAAATGTAGTGAAATAGCGGGTTTGACAGATGAAAAAGTATTGTCCGGACTACATACTATTCCATGTAGACCAAGAGGAAATTTTGCAGAAGGCTATCTTGGATATTATATGAATTCGGGTTCATATCATGACCAATTGCTTCCTTTGATTCAAGGTACAAAGGTTTCATCTATTTCCAAATCTGCAATACAAGATACGGATATTATGTACCCTAAATCTGAGATGGAACAGAGACAGATAGGAGATTATTTTAGAAACCTCGACAACCTTATCACCCTTCACCAGCAAAAGTGTGAAGAACTGAAAAAAATAAAGAAATTCATGCTACAGAAAATGTTTGTCTAGGAAAAAAGGTGAGCAAATGGAAAAAATTACGTTATTTCATGGAACTCCGAACAGAATTGTAGTGCCAACATACGGACTTGGTGAGAAAAAACATGATTATGGCATGGGGTTTTATTTGACAGATAACCTGAATCTTGCAAAGGAATGGGCTGTTTGTAAACCTAATGATGAGAATGGTTGGGTTCATCGATATGAACTGGATACCGACCAATTAAAAATACTGGATTTTCAGGAAAAAGATGTTCTCTCATGGCTGGCAGAGCTGATGAAACACAGAGATGCTTCCGATTCCAAACGTTATCGGGTGTTATCAAAAAAATTTATTGAGAAATATGGAATAGATACAGAAGGATATGATGTGATTAAGGGCTGGAGAGCCAATGCTTCTTACTTTTATATTGCAAAGGAATTTGTAAGAGATAATATTGATATGGACATTCTGACGGAATTGCTTTCTCTTGGTGGTCTGGGAATCCAATATTGTATTAAATCCAGGCTGGCATATGAGCATTTGCAGGAAGTACAGGACGGTCTGCTGCCTGTTGATTATATGGAATTCAGAGAAAAATATAATCAGCGAGATGTTTCAGCAAGACAAAAGATGCGGGAATTAATTGATTCTGATGCCAATAAAGTAACGAATGTATTCAGTACATTGCTTTAGGAGAGGATTATGAGAGCGTATGCAGAAGCTTATTTAAGCGATGTTGTAGAAAATCAGGGAAAGCTGTTTGATTTTGTAGCACAGTCATTCCCTGATAAAAATACAGAAGATTTTATTAACACATACATGAAGAGCAAAACGAGAAAGAGCATAGATGAAGCACAGGCTTATGTGAATACAATGAATGTGGAAGATTTATGGTCGTATTTTCTTAAAACTGATCATTACAGATTGCAGGAAGGAGAAAACTTAAAAGGTTTTATTCCGGACTGGATTGGAGAATTTTACGCATATTATCAGTGGTATTATAATATGCCAAGTTCAGAAGTTGTTCAGAAAATCCCGGTGGATTTTTTGAAGAAAGCTTATTACGGACTTCATGATCTGGAACTTGAGCTGGCAGTCAGAAAAGTAGGTGAGGTTTAATGAATATTATTTGTTTTCACAACCCGAATGAAGAAAATGGATATTTGAGTAACTGGTATCCGACTCATTTCACAGTTGATGGAATAGAATTTTCTTCAATGGAACAGTTTATGATGTATCAGAAAGCATGCCGCTTTCATGATGCTTCAGTAGTAAATGAGATACTGGGCACAAATGATGTTGCGGAAATTAAGAAATTAGGGCGTGAGGTACATGGGTATGATGAAAATACCTGGAATGGCGTAAGGCAGATTGTTGTCTATGAAGGATTAAAGGCGAAATTCAGTCAAAATGCAGAATTGAAAGAAAAACTTGTTGATACAGGTGACGCAATATTGGCAGAATGTGCAGTAAGAGATCAGATTTGGGGGATAGGTTTATCCATGAGAGATCCCAATAGACTTGATCTAAGTAAGTGGAAGGGGAAAAATCTGTTAGGGTATGCTCTGATGATGGTTAGAGAGCAGTTGTAAATGCTAATCCTTGGGAACAGCGTAAGCTTCCTGAATTTGTTTCATTTTTTAATGGTTTGACTTATACGCCAGACGATGTGGAAGAAACAGGAACATTGGTATTGAGATCTTCAAATGTGAAAAATGGAGAAATTATAGATGCTGACAATGTGTATGTGAATGATAAAGTGGCTACATCTGAAAATGTACAGGAAGGTGATATTATAGTTGTAGTAAGAAATGGTTCACGTGCACTTATTGGAAAACATGCGCAAATTAAGGTTTCTATGCCAAATACAGTAATTGGAGCATTTATGAGCGGCATGCGTTCTGAACATTCTTCTTTTGTAAATGCACTACTTGACACTTCTGTATTTGAAAATGAAATTGCAAAGAATATGGGAGCAACTATTAATCAGATTACAGGTTATATGTTCTCAAAAATGGAATTTATGATTCCATCAGGAGAAGAACAACAGCAAATAGGTGAGTATTTTCAAAGTTTAGATAACCTCATTACTCTTCACCAGCGAAAGCCAATTCCCCATCCCAACCATCCAACTACCCACACGAAACACAAAGGAGAAGAAAAATATGTCAGAATTAGAGTCAATGATAGAGGAAAAATTAATAGAACAGCTAATTTACGGAGATTCCCAGTGGACATACCGGGAGGATTTAAAAACTGATGAGGATCTGTGGGCGAATTTCAGATATATTCTGGAGCAGAATAATAAGGACAGGCTGGATGGAGAGGGTCTTTCTGACTCTGAATTTGAACAGGTAAAGAACCAGCTGCAGTTTTCCTCATTTTATAAAGCCGGGGAATGGCTGGTAGGTGAGAATGGAAAGGTAATGGTTCATGTACAGCGGGATACGGAAAAGTTGCATCTTGTAGTGATGAACCATGAGCATATTGCAGGCGGTTCCAGTGTTTATGAAGTGATTAATCAGTATAAAGCACTGAAATCAGATGATGAGGATTCCACAGATGTGCGGGACAGAAGATTTGATGTAACTCTTATGATTAATGGGCTTCCCATGATACATATTGAGTTGAAGAATAAACAGCATTCTTACATGGACGGATTCTGGCAGATAAAAAAATATATTGGTGAGGGTAAATTTACCGGGATTTTCTCAGCTGTGCAGATGTTTGTAGTTAGTAATGGTGTGGATACCAGATATTTTGCGGCAGCAGGGGATACAGAGTTAAATCCCAAATTTATGAGTGGATGGGTAGACAGAAAGAATAATCCTGTTTCAGATTATCTTAGCTTCACAAAGAGTGTACTCCGTATTCCCCAGGCTCATGAAATGATTGCCAGATACACAGTTCTGGATGAAGATGCCAGACGGCTGATTCTGCTCAGACCATATCAGATTCATGCCATTGAGTCTATACGTGAAGCTTCAAAAACCGGAGAATCCGGTTTTGTATGGCATACAACCGGTTCGGGAAAAACACTGACATCCTATAAGGCAACAAGAAATCTTTTGATGGATATTCCAAGTATTGATAAGACGATTTTTCTTATTGACCGTAAAGATCTGGATACACAGACAACTATGGCATTTCAGGCATATGCAAATAATGATCTGGTAGATGTGGATGAAACAGATAATGTAAATGATCTAAAAAAGAAATTAAAATCGGCTGACCGTCAGGTGATTGTAACGACAATCCAGAAAATGCAGATTCTCATAAGTAAAAGACTGCAGGAAGGTACCTCGGACTTTGATAAAATCAAAAATCTGAGGATTGCTTTTGTAGTGGATGAGTGCCACAGGGCAGTGACACCGAAAACAAAGAGAGAACTGGAACGCTTCTTTGGCAGGTCTTTATGGTACGGTTTTACCGGAACTCCACGCTTCGCAGAGAATCCATATCCGCAGATGGGCGATTTGCCACGAACAACAGAAGAATTATATGGAAAATGTCTCCATTCTTATACCATACAGAATGCAATTCATGACAAGGCGGTTCTGGGATTTCAGGTTGAGCATAATGGTCCTAAAAATATGACAGATGAAACGGACAGCAGCCAGTATGACAATGAAACGCATATGTTAAAGGTATTGGATGTAATTTTAAACAAATCCTATTACAAATTAGGTCTTCAGAATGGAAAGGGAATGACATATGAGTGTATGCTTACAACCAAATCCATTCAGGTTGCGCAGAAATATTATGAGCTGCTTACCAGGGTAAAGAACGGAGAAACTTCTCTTGTGATTGATGAGAAAATCAGACAGGTGCTTCCGGACTTTCCTAAATTCGCCATCACCTATTCTGTTACCGAAAACGAAGAAGGCTCTCATGTAAATCAGGAAAAAATGCAGAAATCTTTGGATGATTACAATGGTATGTTTGGAACGAAATATGAAATGTCTCAGATACAGAGCTATAATGCCAATCTGAATAAACGTCTTGCCAGAAAAGATGCCAGATTTAAAAGCAGACGAGAACAGCTGGATCTGGTAATTGTGGTAGACAGACTGCTTACAGGTTTTGATGCACCATGTATGTCTACGATTTTTATTGACCGTCAGCCTATGGGACCTCATGATCTGATTCAGGCTTTTTCAAGAACTAACCGTATTTATGACACCAATAAGACATATGGACAGATTGTAACCTTTCAGGCACCAATGCTCTTTAAGAAGTGCGTGGACAATGCAGTGAAATTGTATTCTGCCGGAAGCACAGAGACAGCGTTGCTGGCAGAATGGGATGAAGTAGAGCCTGCATTTCGTAAAGCACTTTCAGCACTGGAAATCTGCGCTGAGAAGCCTTCGGACATTCCGGGTATGTCCATGAAAGAGAAGAAAATTTTTGCAAAAATGTTCCAGGAGTTTGACAGCCTGTTTGCACAACTGAAATCTTTTACAAAGTATGACGACAGTATGTTGGAAACGTATGGAATTACAGAGACAGAATATGAGGATTATGCAGGTCATTATAAAAATGTAATGGAAGAGATTCGTGATTCCAAAGATTATGGGGATTCAGATTCCGGTGATACACAGGTGGATCAGGATTATGAATTGATGGCATACAGCAGTACAAAGATTGATTACGAATATATCATTAACCTGATCCAGAATATTGTAACTCCGACAGAGGAGGATGAGGAAATTACACCACAGGAACGACAGAAAAAGCTGGAAGAAGTAAAACAGTACGTGGCGGAGCTTCGCAAAGATAATGAAAAAGTAGCAGACCTTATGTCAAATCTGATTGCAGATATTGAGAAAGATGACAAAAAGTACAGGGGAAAATCTATCCTTAATATTATTGAGAATATGAAACGAGACTGTGTGGAAAAAGTTATCTCTGATTTCTGTATTCAATGGTATGCGTCAAAGGATGATGTAATGTATGCGGCAATCCATTACAGAAATGGGAAAATCCCCAATGAAACGGCAATTAAAGCGACTGTTGATTATACCAGCTACAAAGAAGCACAGGAAACAGCTTTGCCGAAGTATAAATTTTATAATCGCATGATGGCAGAATTGAAGAAAACTCTGGATGAAGAGATAAAACCTCTTCTTATGACTGCATAAATCCATCAATTTATTCGCTCTATTTGCAGAATTGCTGTAGTCATTACATTGTAAATATCAGCGCAGGTCATTTCGGAAATGGAGAATGCTTATGTCAAATGATACAAATAACAATGTACTGTTTTCGAAGTATTATGCACAGTGGATTGATGTATATAAAAAGGGTGCAATTCGTGAAGCAACTATGGCAAAATATCTGATGACACAGAGGTGGGTGGAGAAGCTGGTGCCTGAACTGAAGGTGTCAGAGCTGACCAGAACGGTATATCAGCAGCTTTTGAATGATTATGCAAGGGAACATGAGAGACAGACTACGCTGGATTTTCATCATCAGCTGAAAGGTGCCATTCTGGATGCAGTTGATGAAGGAATGATAGAACGAGATCCGACTAGAAAAGCCATCATTAAGGGAAAAACTCCCAAGGCCAAGAAAATAAAATATCTGAATCAGTTTGAACTTCATACATTGATCGCTGATCTGGATATTAAGGAGGAGCCAAACTGGGACTGGTTTATTCTTCTTGTTGCAAAAACCGGAATGAGATTTTCAGAAGCTCTGGCGATTACTCCGGCAGATTTTGATTTTGGCAGGCAGACGCTGTCAATAAGCAAAACCTGGGATTATAAAGGTGAAGGAGGTTTCCTTCCAACAAAGAATAAATCTTCTGTGAGAAAAATTCAGATTGACTGGCAGATTGTTGTAAAATTCTCAGAACTGACCAAAACACTTCCGCAAGATCAGCCTGTTTTTGTGGGAGAATCAAAGGTTTACAATTCTACTGTGAATGATGTGCTTACCAGGCATTGCAGAAGGTGTGGGATATCTGAGATTTCCATACATGGACTCAGACATACCCATGCCTCATTATTATTGTTTGCAGGAGTGTCCATTGCCAGTGTTGCGCGCAGACTGGGGCATGCAAGTATGACTACAACACAGAAAACATACCTGCACATTATTCAGGAACTGGAGAACAAAGATGTAGATCTGGTGATGAGAACTTTATCAGGATTATAATCTGGATGATTTAGAGAAATTACCTGCGCTGATAAAAAGTTACTGTTTTTTCTGTTACAGGAGGCATGGAAAAAAATGTGAAGTATGATATACTATTAGTTATCTTATAGGCAGGCATTACAGAATAATAGGGAGTTTTTGAATATTTGCGCGTCACATTCTCGTTACTTTAGTGAACTTAGATGAGTTAGACGCGCAAATTTTTTACTCAAAGAAAGAACACACGTTTACTTCTGGCGCTATATGTGCTAAAATATAGCCATGGGTAGTAGAAAAAACAACAGGATTTGAGAAAAGAGTTATCAGGGAGAAATAAAAATGCAGATAATATCCAGTTATGGTGTAGAATTACGAAAACAGAATATCCCGATCCGCCAGACACTGGAGATCTACCGTTCTGCTGTCAGTTATCTGATTGGGATTTATGTGCAGGTATGGGAAAAATTAGCAGAAATCCCGGATGCAAAGAGGCGTTTTAATGCTGCAGAACATCTGGTACATACTACGAAGAAAAACCATGCCTGTTTTGATTTTGATATCCGGTTTCCAAAGATGCCTTCCTATCTGCGCAGATCTGCCATCCGGCATGCACTGGGGACAGTAGCCTCTTATAAAACACGGCTGAATCTATGGGAAAAGACAGACGGAAAGAGCGGGAAACCAAAGCTTGTATATGAAAATCATGCCATGCCGGTCTTCTACCGTGATGTCATGTATCGTGAGGGAGCGGAAGGGAAAGACGAAGCATACCTGAAACTCTATGACGGCCATGACTGGAAATGGTTCTGTGTACGTCTGGCTCATACAGATATGGAATATCTGAGAAAATACTGGTCAGGGAAAAAGGCATCTGCCCCGACTCTGGAAAAGAGACACCAGAAGTACTTTTTGCGTTTTTCCTATACAGAAGAAGTAACACTTACCAAAACACCTGTGAAAGAACAGGTTATCTGCAGCGTGGACTTAGGGATCAATACCGATGCAGTCTGTACCATCATGCGGGCAGACGGAACTGTCCTGGGAAGAAAATTTATCGATCATCCCAGTGAAAAAGACCGGATGTACCGTACATTGGGACGGATCCGCAGATCCCAGAGGGAACATGGTTCTGCGCAGACACAGGGAAGATGGGCATATACGAAACGTCTGAATACAGAACTGGGCAAAAAAATTGCAGGTGCGATTGTAAGATATGCGGAAGAAAACCACGCAGATGTGATCGTGTTCGAGTATCTGGAGATGCAGGGGAAGATATCGGGAAAGAAAAAGCAGAAACTGCACCTGTGGAGAAAAAGAGATATCCAGAAGTGTTGTGAACATCAGGCACACAGGAAAGGGATGCGGGTATCCCGGATCTGTGCATGGAATACCAGCAGATTGGCTTATGATGGTTCCGGGGTGGTAATACGCGACTGGAAAAACCACAGCCTCTGTACTTTTCAGACAGGAAAACGATATAATTGTGACCTGTCAGCATCCTGTAATATAGGAGCGAGATATTTTATCAGAGAACTTTTAAAACCCCTTCCGGCAACGGAAAGGTCTTTGCTGGAGGCAAAAGTCCCTCCTGTAAAGCGTAGAACTTCATGTGTCTATGCAGATCTGAGGAAACTCCATTCAGAAATGGAACTCTTAAAAGCAGCATAGATACAGGCAGATATACAGCGGACTACCTGTAATGTGGAAACCTGCCGTATCCGGCATGGAAAAAGCGCATAATTGTGCAGACCTAAGTTACAGGCGTATCCGCCGATATTCAGTCTGACGCCTAAAGCGTCTGGAAGCATGTGACTTTAGTCATGTGAGGTTCACTGTCAATCGGAAAATTTCAGGGAAAGGCTCTGTTGTTGAGAATGAAGTAAACAGTAACGTTATCTGCACTTCAGCCTTATATTTCCACTGTCAGTCTGGATCACCAGATTTCCGCCCGTTCCTTTTTGTGTGTAAGAAATATCACAGTCATCCTGGTCTTCCACCATCTTACCGGTCAGCGCATCATCTACATTGATATCTCCCATATCAGTATTCACCTGTATGTTCCATGTGCGCATCACGTCTTCTTTACCAATAAAACAAAGATCACCCATATCCGTTTTCACTTTCAGATTATTGAAATCGCAATTTTTAAAAAATACATCTCCTGAACCCGTCTGAACGGCTCCGTTTTCGATTTCGCATCCATTCAGCAATATATTGCTCATATCCGATTTAATATCTGCAAGCTTCCATTTCTGACCTTCCGGCACGTAAATTGTTACCACATTTTCATCTGTAGTAAGTGTTCCTTCACCCAAAAGACCCGACAAAAATCCGATATCAACATGATAATAAGTCTTCCCATCATTGTTATTTTCCTGAATCCTTAATTTACCATCCTTTACCTGATAACTGATCGGATCTTTTTTCTGATCGGATACCCGATAAGAAATATAACAGTACTGATCATCTGAGCTGACTACTTGCAAATTCATATCTGTCATGGAGATGTCTGCTGAGTCGAAATCATCAAGCTTTGTTTTCTCAAGAACCATCTCATTTTCGCTTTTTTTTGCAGCTCCATCCATTTTGTTTAAATCTGCTGATTTCACATATTTACTTCCACCGCTCGCAACACCGATGCCCGTCAAAGCTGCACCACATACACAGCATCCGACTCCTACTGCAAGCCATGCCTTTGCCCATCTTTTCATCGTTCTAACCTCTCTCTCTTTCTGCCTGTGATCCGGCGTACCAGCTTCGCAATCAGCATGCTGCTCCATTTACATAGATATACGCACAACAGTACACCAAGGATGCCAGCGCCCACAGCCAACAGCCCACTTCCTGTAAGCATTGCAAAACCGCTCATAGAAAACGGAACTGCCAGTATACCGCGGATAAGGATTTTCCCGCCAATAAGCATCAGACATGCCGTAAATAAAACTACACATAACAAAATTGCAAATACACACACAACTAATGCAATAACGACTGCAGCAAATGCTGCCAGAAGCGGAGCTCCTACCGGTGCTGCAAATAATACCAATAGCGCTATCCATACCACATGTTTTCCGGAACCTTTCTGTTCTGCTCTGGTCTGTCCATCTGTTTCATAATTCTGATGAGCTTCTATTTTCTTATTCAGAAGATTCGCCATCAGTTCTCTGGCAGCCTCCTTCGGCGTACCAAGTTCTTTCATCAGTTCTTCTGCTCCTTCCTCATCTGTCTCCTGAAAATACTCGGTAAAATATTCCATTGCATCTTCATAGTCCTGTCTCGGAAGCTTCCGCAGATATTTATGCAGCTGGTTTAAATATTCCTCTTTGCTCAACCTCTTATCCTCCCTTCAATAATTCCATCTACAGTGTCTTTGTAGATTTGCCATTCATTGCTCAGATATGCAATCTGTGCCTTGCCTTCTTCTGTAAGGGAATAGTATTTTCTCTTTCTTCCCTGATACTCCTGCGAATAGGTAGTCAGATATCCTGCACTTTGTAACTTCTTCAATATGGGATAGAGCGTAGATTCTTTAATGTCAGCAGCCTTCTTCACTGTCTGACTGATCTCATAGCCATAAGAATCCCTGCTTTCTACCACTGACAGTATCATATATTCAATCAATAATGCTGATACCGGAAAATACATTAAATCACCTCCTGGTATATATGTAAAATATTTATATATATAAATTTTATATATACTATACTTCGATGCTACCACAATGTCAATACATATATAAAATTTTTATATATATTTTTCGGAGATCAATCGTTATGGTATCTCTGGACAATCTGCAATGGATTTCTGATATCAAACTATTCATTTGACTATCTTTTGGAGTGTGTTTGAATTTTGGCAGGGAAAGATTATTTGAAAACTGAAAAATGAGTATAAAAAATAAATATAGGGCTGTTGCAATGACGGAAAATAAGGTATGATATCTGCAGAAGCATGATACATGTTTCCATAACCCGGGTGAAGTAAATGAAAAAGGCAATAATCTGTTGAGATATCTTCACCGGACAGACACAAAATCATTTGGAGAAAGTTATATGAAAAAGTTTAAGTTAAATGTACAGAGACATATCTGCATTTTATTATGCCTTATTTTATATATTACTGTGCTTCCCCTTCCTGTATCAGCAGAGGAAGCAAAATCCAAAACAGTCAGAGTAGGCTGGTATGAAGGAACTTATAATACCACAGGAGCAGACGGTCAGAGGAGAGGCTACAGCTACGAATACCAGCAGGCAGTAGCTGCGCATACCGGATGGAAATATGAATATGTGGAGGGAAGCTGGGCAGAACTGATGAGCATGCTGAAAAATGGACAGATCGATCTGCTGGGAGGCATTTCCTATACAGAGGAACGTTCCACTTCCGTGCTTTTTTCAGAATTGCCTATGGGAGAGGATAAATATTACCTGTATGTGGATACTTCTAATACAGATATCTCCACTTCAGATCTGACTACATTAAATGGAAAAAGAATCGGTATGCTGCCGAATGCACTTCCTGCCGAAATGTTCCATGAGTGGGAGAAAAGTCATGGAGTGAACACGCAGCAGGTTGATATTACCGGTGTAGACGATGTCCGTCAGAAATTAAAAAATCATGAAATTGACGGATTTGTTTTAAATGAATCTCCACAGTGGGAAAGAGACGATATTTCACCAGCTATTCTGATTGGTGGCTCCTATAACTATTTTGCAATCAGCAAAAAACGCCCGGATCTGAAAGAAGAGCTGGATCAGGTAATGCAGAAGATAGAGAGGGAGAATCCTTTTTATAAAGACGATCTTTATAAAAGGTATCTCTCCGCAAATTCCCTTGAAACTCTTACGGATGAGGAGCAGAACTGGCTGGAACAGCATGGGGCGGTCAGGATTGGATATCTGAAAAATGATGTGGGTATCAGCCTTGTGGATACGGAGTCAGAGAAACCGGTAGGAATTATTAACGATTATATTAGTCTGGCTTCTGGCTGTCTGGGAGAAAAAAACATAGAATTTCAGTTGACAGGCTTTGATTCTCAGGAGGAAGAACTGCAGGCATTAAAGGATAGCAGGATTGATATGATTTTTCATATGAATCAGAGCAAAACGATGTTATATTGTCAAATACTGTTTTTGAAGTCAATGTTGCAGTACTCACCGGTGTTAAGAAGTTTGATGAAAATAAAGATAATACAGTAGCAGTGAGCAGGAATAACCTGCTGGGGAAGTGGTATATTTCTTTTAACTATCCTTTCTGGAAAATAAAGGAATATGACTCATCTGCTGAGGCCGATAAAGCAGTTCAAAGTGGAGAGGCAGACTGCTTTGTTGCGAAGGCAGGACAGTCATTAAAGACACTGGAAGACAGCAAAATGCGCAGTATTTTTCTTACGAAATCCGGCGCTTCCTGCTTTGCGGTCACCAGGGAAAACACAACATTAATGAATATCCTGAACAAAACCATTCAGACTCTGCCTGCTTCCAGACTTTCCAGTCAGTTTTGCGTATATGAAAACGCACCTGGCAAGGTTACTCTGGCAGAATACATAAAGGATAATCTGCGGGTAGTTTCCATTTGGTTTGTAAGTGTGGTCTTGATTATTGTGTGGATTATAGTTTATCTGCTGATACAAGCGAGAAAAGCCCAGATTCAGGCAGAAAAGGCCAATGCCGCCAAATCAGATTTCCTTTTCAATATGTCTCACGATATCCGGACACCCATGAATGCCCTGCTGGGATACAGTGAGCTGATGAAAAGGGAATTGACTGATCCCAAGCTTCTGGATTATCAGGAGAAGATGGAACAGTCCGGAAATCTGCTGCTGTCTATTATCAATAATGTGCTGGACATGGCCCGGATTGAAAGCGGTAAGGTGGAACTGGATGAAGATTATGTGAAGATCAGAGATATTTATCAGGGAATTTACAAAATTTTCCAGGCGGAAGCGGAGAAAAAAGGTATTCACCTTAAGATGGAATACGATGTCAAGCATGAGCACGTAATCTGCGATGAGACGAAGAACAGGGAAATTTTCCTCAATCTGATTAGTAATGCGGTAAAATATACAGCTTCAGGGGGAAGAGTTACCATAAGGATCACAGAGCTTGACTGTGACAGGAAAGACTATGTGCGGATACGGACTCAGGTAATTGATACAGGTATCGGAATGAGCGAAGAATTCCTTCCATCTCTCTTTGAGGCTTTTGCCAGGGAACGAAATACAACAGACGGAAAGATTGCGGGAACAGGTCTGGGAATGCCGATCATAAAGAAGTATATTGACATGATGTACGGAACTATTGAGGTAGAAAGTAAGCAGGGAGAAGGAAGTAAATTTACAGTTACCCTGGAATACAGGATTGCTGATAAGAGCTACTATGAACAGGATACGGAAAAATCTTCAGATGTGGATGAAACAGACAGAATCAGCGGAAAACATATTTTGCTTGCCGAGGATAATGATCTGAATGCGGAAATCGCACAGTTTATCCTGGAGGATATGGGACTTATGGTTGATCGTGTTGAGGATGGAGTTCAGTGTGTGTCAAGGATAGAACAGAAACCAGCAGGCACCTATGACCTGATCCTTATGGATATCCAGATGCCGAACATGGACGGCTACAGGGCAACTGAGATGATCCGCGGACTGTCAGATAAAAGTAAAGCCACTATTCCGATCATAGCCATGACAGCCAATGCCTTTGAGGAAGACAGAAAAAAGGCACTGGCAAAAGGAATGAACGGACATATTGCGAAACCTGTGGATATTGAGAAGATGAGAGAAATTCTGCAGAATACTTTTAAGTGATAGTATGGATTACCTCAGAGCGTGTTTGAAAAATCATTTCTTGTGGAAGGTATTTTCAAACACATTTCAGGCAATCGACAGACTGGGAAGGGAATACAGAAATTAAATGAAAGAAAAAGAATCAATGAGCAGAACAGGAAAAAGGATTGTATGCATATGCATGGTCCTAAGTCTGATTCTGACCTGCATCCTGTGTGCGACACCTGCCACAGCAAAAGCTGCGGAGGAAGAAACCACGGAAAGAGTTGTCCGCGTAGGCTCCTTTGAGGACACCTTTAATTATGTCAATGAGAAAGGTGCAAGGAAGGGCTATGGATATGAGCTTCTGGAAACTCTGTCCGGCTATATAGGATGGAAGTTTGAGTATGTCACCTGTGACTGGTCCAACTGTTTTGAAAAGCTTATAAACGGTGAATTTGACATTATGGGTGATATTTCCTATACAGAGGAACGCGCAAAACAGATGCTGTTTTCCGATGAACCTATGGGTGAGGAGAAATATTATCTGTATGTAGATCTTTCAGATACGGATATTTCAGCTTATAATTTCCAGACACTGAATGGAAAACGGATCGGTGTGCTGAAAGGAACCCAGCCGGAAGTCATGCTCACAGAATGGGAGCAGAAATATAACCTGGAAACAACACATGTGAATATAGCCAATAATGATGATGTGAAAAGAAAGCTGGCAGATCATGAAATCGATGCCTTTGTTTCCCTGGAGGAGTCTTTATGGGCTGCCCAGGGGATTTCCACAGTTGTAAATGTGGGAAAATCTGGCATTTATTATGCGATCAACAAGGATCATCCGGAGATCAAAGAAGAACTGGATAATGCCATGCGCAGACTGGAGGATGATAATCCATTTTACCTGGCAGATTTGTATAAGCAGTATTTTTCCATGGATTATACACCGATTCTTTCCGGTGAGGAGAAAAAATGGCTGAAAGAGCATGGGGCCATCCGCATCGGATTCCTGAAAGATGATACAGGCATCAGCACCATAGAGATGCCTGACGGCAGATTCAGCGGTGCAATGACTGACTATATTCAATATGCAGCAGGCTGTCTGGGAAACCAGAAGCTGGATTTTAAACTGACAGAATATAACAGCTACGAGGAGGAGACTGAAGCCCTGAAATCGGATGAAATTGATATGATCTTTCATTTCAGTCAGAATCCGGATACAGCAGAGGAATACCACTTCGCTTTTACCAATACAGCCTGGACCTATAATCTGATGGCTGTCACCAATAAGACATCTTTTAATGAGAATGAATCAAACCGTATTGCAGTTCCAAAGGATGATCTGCCGTTGGAAAAGCATATTGAATATTACTATCCTCAGTGGGAAATCGTAGAGTGTGATTCTGTGGATGATGCGGCAAATCTTGTGATAAAGAAGCAGGCAGACGGATTTGTTACAGGAGTTGCGTCTGCATTGGATTACAGTGAAAAATACAATTTATATAGTTTGCCTCTTTCTAACCCTGAGAAGTCGGCTTTCGCAGTAAAAAGCGGTAATCATTACCTGCTGTCCATACTGAATAAGACCATTAAAGCCATGCCTTCCAATATGCTTACAAGTGCCATCGCCATGTATGAGAGTACACCGGGAAAGGTCACTCTGGCAAAATTTGTAAAGGATAATCTGGCTGTGGTTTTACTGTGCAGTGCAGTGGTTATTATGCTGATTCTGATATCAATCCTGGGCTTGCTGAAAAAAGCGCGTCAGGCTGAGGCTGCTGCAAAACAGGCTGCAGATGAAACACAACAACTGAACAAAAAGTTGCAGATTGCTGTGGAAAAGGCAGAGAGTGCGAATCTGGCAAAGACCAATTTCCTGAATAATATGTCTCATGATATCCGTACACCTATGAATGTGATCCTGGGATACAACCAGATGCTTGGAAAGAGACTGACAGATCCCAAACTTCTGGATTATCAGAAAAAGATAGAGCAGTCAGGAAATATGCTTTTATCGATCATTAACAATGTGCTTGACATGGCGCGGATTGAGAGTGGCAGGGTGGAACTGGATGAGGATTATGTAAAAGTAAGCAGCATACTGAGAGAATTTTATGATGTTTTCGAAGAGGAAGCACAACAGAAGGGGATTACTTTTTTACATGAGGATAATGTGGTACACCAGCATATTATCTGTGACAGCACCAAGATAAGAGAAATTATGATTAATCTTCTCAGCAATGCAATTAAGTATACACCGGACGGTGGCACCGTATCTCTGATAACCACAGAACTTCCATGTAGCGAGGAAGGATATGTAAGGATAAAAACAGAGGTTACGGATACCGGAATTGGCATGAGCAAAGAATATCTCCCCATTATCTTTGAGTCCTTCAGTCGGGAACGGAATACAACAGCCGGAAAAATAGGCGGAACCGGACTGGGAATGTCTATTGTGAAAAACCTGGTTGATATGATGGGCGGAACCATCGAAGTAGAAAGCGAATCCGGGAAAGGAAGCCGTTTTACTGTCATACTTCAGCACAGGATTGCAGATGCAGGATGTTATGAAAAAAGATCAGAGCAAAAAACAGATGATTCAGCAGAAATCCTTAGAGGAAAGCATGTGTTGCTTGCAGAGGACAACGATCTGAACGCAGAGATTGCAACAGCAATTCTGATGACTGCGGGACTGGTAGTTGACAGAGTGGAAGATGGCCTTCAGTGTGTCCGCAAAATCGAACAGTCTCCGGCAGGCACCTATGACCTGATCCTTATGGATATCCAGATGCCGAATATGGATGGCTACAGGGCAACTGAGATGATCCGCGGACTGTCAGATAAAGACAAAGCCACTATTCCAATCATAGCCATGACAGCCAATGCCTTTGAGGAAGACAGAAAAAAGGCACTGGCAAAAGGAATGAACGGACATATTGCAAAACCTGTTGATGCAGAAAAAGTTGAGAAGACTATTTGTTCGGTTTTAGGATAATAAGCGGGAATCCTCGGCAATTCAATTACCGAGATGAAAGCGCAAACTGTGCATATCTGCACTCATAATAAATAAAAATAACAAAACGGTTTTCATTCAATTTCTCCCTATAAAAAGCCTATAAAAAACTGTATCCGGTATTATAAAAAAGAAAATATGTTCGATATTTTATTGCGAAATTTTTGATATCATGGTATACTATATGTATGAAAGAAAATCTTATACGTTACCGCACTTGTGTGTGCAATATTAATTACCATATGGTATGGTCGGTAAAATACCGGCGGAAGATATTAAATGCGGAGGTCGAGGCATATCTGCAGGAACTGGTGCAGGAGATCGCAGAAGATAAGGGCTTTACGGTCCATCTGTTTGAATGTGGGGAAGGAGACCATGTACACTGTTTTGTGTCAGCCCCTCCGAAATTATCCATAACTGCGATCGTGAAATACCTGAAGGGGATCTCCGGCAGGAAGCTTTTCGAACGTTTTCCGGAAATAAGAAACCAGCTTTGGAAAGGGGAGCTGTGGAACCATTCCTATTATGTGGAAACGGTCGGATCTGTATCGGAAGAAAATATCCGCAGGTATATCGAACATCAGAGCAAAGCTTACTGATACGATGGAGGAGAGGAAATGCTGCTGTCAAAGAAAACATCCATAAAGGTCAGCCGGGAATATGCGAATCTCATCGGGCATATGTGCTATGCAGCATCCAAGCTCTGGAATGTCTGTAATTACGAGCGTCAGCATTACAAAGAAACAGGGATGGAGCAGTATCCGGACTGGTATTATCAGAAAAAAGCCCATAAAGAGGAGTTGTGGTATAAACAGCTCCCGTCCCAGACTGCCCAGGAAGTCTGCAGGCTGCTGGACAAGGCATGGAAGTCTTTCTATGCCCTGAAAAGATCCGGGGGGATCGAGACTCCCAGGCCGCCACGGTTTAAGCAGGAAAGTATCCCCATTACCTATATGCAGATGGGGATCGTGCATGAACGGGATACGGACAGAGTCCGCCTGTCCCTTCCAAAGACATTAAAAAAATATATGGAAGAAACATATCAGATCCATGAAAACTTTCTTTACCTTGAAAATAAGATTTTCAGGGGCATGGATCAGATCAAACAGCTGCGGATCTATCCGCCGGAGAAGGGAAGCTGTAAAATTATTGTTGTTTATGAGGTTCCTGACCAGGAAGAACTTCCACAGAACGGACATGAACTGTCTATTGATCTGGGGCTTCACAACCTTATGACGTGTTATGATTCTGAAAATGGGAAGACGTTTATCCTGGGCAGGAAGTACCTTGAATTGGAAAGATATTTCTATAAAGAGATCGCAAGGGTGCAGGCCCAGTGGTATGGACAGCAGTCCGGAAAGGGAGTAAAGCACCCGGTCACATCAAAACATATCAGGAAGTTATATAAGAGAAAACAAGACTCAGTAACGGATTATCTGCACAAGATCACAAGATATCTTGCAGAATACTGCCGGGAACAGGGAATCACCTGTGTCGTTACAGGGGATATCCGGAACATCCGGAGAGAAAAAGACCTGGGAAACAGGACAAACCAGAAGTTCCACAGCCTGCCGTATAACAGGATCTATATCATGCTGGAATATAAGCTGAAAAGATATGGGATCCGTTTTATAAAACAGGAAGAAAGTTATACCAGCCAGTGCAGTCCGCTGTCACCGAAAGTGGGGAAAAGATATGCAGAGCCGTCCAACCGGAAAGAGAGAGGATTGTATAGAGATGGAAACAGAACCTATAACGCAGATGCCGTAGGCGCATATAATATCCTGAGAAAATATCACTCCGTATCCGGAGTAAAAAAAGAACTGTCCGTAACCGGACTGAAAACACCGGAAATAATAAAAGTAGCTGTATAGCTCTAAAGAGCAAACAGTAGTGGTGCCATGGATGCACCCTGAAAAAAGGCGGTATCCCGCCTTAATTCAGATGCTCTGGTAACTCAGTTACCGAGTAATTCACGCAGCCAGAGTGAACAGTAACGCGACACGTTAAAGTACAGAACAGGTATTCGCTTGCTCTGTACTTTTTTTATATGGGATGATATACTGAAAATATAACCATATTAAACATATTTCAATTTTTGATAAGTGAAATTTGATTAAAACAGGAGAATATTATGGATCATTTTGAATTGCATTCCGAGTACAAGCCAACTGGAGACCAGCCCCAGGCAATTGAGCGTCTGGTCAGGGGCTTTAAAGAAGGCAACCAGTTCGAAACTTTACTGGGTGTCACCGGTTCCGGCAAGACATTTACCATGGCGAACGTCATCGCCCAGCTAAACAAACCAACCCTCATCCTCGCCCACAACAAAACTCTCGCGGCGCAGCTTTACGGTGAGATGAAAGAATTCTTCCCTGAGAACGCAGTGGAATATTTTGTCTCCTAGTATCTCGATATTGATTTATATACTATATATTGATTAAATAATGTGAAGTAAAACTATATAAAGTATGATAAACGATGAGCTAAAAACAAATGGACATGATGGATTGGCTATAACGGTGAACAAAATTCGTCGAAGAAAGTAGTAAAATTGATACATGGAAAATATTGATTGAGAAACAGGTGTAAAGCAGTTATAATTAAAGTAGGAAAATAATGATTTGCATAAAATGATAAGGAAAGGCGGTGTATCATATGACTATGTTACAGGAGCAGGCTGTTCAGATGATTCAGGATATGTCCGATGATAATGTAGGCTTTCTGATTGAAGTGATTCGGCGATTAATACCAAAGAAAACATATACCAGTGTTATTTATCCGTCTCAGAAACCAGATGAAAAAATGCAGGCGTTTAAAGAACTGGTAGCTACCAGAAGTGAAGCAAAAAAATATTTGCCGGATGACTTTGATCCGGATGCCGAGCTGGAAGCAGCAAGAAGGGAAAAATATGATAGTATTGATTGATACGAATGTAATTATTGATTTTCTTGTTGCAAGAGAACCGTTTTACGATTCTGCGTTGCATGTGATGGAGAAATGTGCATCTGGAGAAGCAGAGGGATATATAGCATTTCACTCTTTGCCTAATCTGTGGTACATTCTCAGAAAAGTTCCAGCAGAGACAAGAAGATCATGGTTAGAAAAGGTCTGCAAGATTCTAAAAGTAGCGTCTGCATCTCAGGAAGCAGTCATGAAAGCTATTAAGATGAATAACTTCAAAGATTTTGAAGATTGTTTGCAGGACAGATGTGCCGAGGAAGTTTCGGCAAATTATATAATTACTCGAAATACCGAAGATTTTGAGACTTCTATAGTGTCAGCTATAGAACCTGATGAATGGCTAAAGAAATTAAATTGAAAGAAAAATCCCTCGGAACATTCCTGAGGGATTTTATAAATGTAAGACGTTTAATGAGTACCATTACCATAATTCTTTTCTTTATAATTTTGATATTTTGAAGAAGATAGTATTTGATGTTTTTTCGTTTCTAATGACCAAGATTTTGTTGAATCAACATAATCTTGTAGTTCTGTTATTATTTGATAATAGTCTCTATAATGTGTTCGGTGTGATATAAGTAAATCTAAAATACATTGATGGAATTTATCATATATACAAAAGTATTTTTCGATTTTAACAAAATCTAAGTTAGCCATTAGGGCAGTTGTATCGTGATTTACTTTTGTACATTCATTATTTAAGCAATAAACCCATTGCCCATGTGCAACTTTGTTTCTTATTTGGCTGGGGTCAATAATATATTCGTGTAGAAGTCTGTGTAATGTTTGTTTTTTATTTGCAACTTCTCCCAAATTAGTTGTATTAAGTTTATTAAATGCAAGATCGACACATTTTAACCATTTTTGTTCTAAATTACGTTCAGCCATTATTTGAATGATTTCTGACTCTGTAAATGCCTTGGGCGTATGAATAAGTTTTAAGAAAGAAGTTTCGACATAAGCAGAATAAAGAAGAGCATACATTTTTGTCAGAGAAATTAAATCAGGATCTTGTTTTTCACGAATGGCTCTATTAACTAAAGCACAAATTCTTTTTCGCTGTTTTTTTAAATCTCTTAAATTTTCAGTACTTGCTGTGAATATTTCTTCTGCCATAGTAATATATCAGGAATTTCGAGATGCTAAAAATCACTAAAGATTTAATGAGCTTTAGCATCCCGGAATTGAACCGGGACCTCCCTCCATAAAAGGTGTTCTACCATAATAAACTAATGCTCCGCATTTATAATACTATAAAGAAAATATTTATTCAAGTTAATTGTTTATATAATGATAATCTGGGTATTGCTAGGAATACTTCTATAGGAAAGGCTGCTTATGTAAAAGTAGTGGACGATTTCCATACCATAATCGGTATGATTGCAGAACAAATTTAACATGGTCTCTGACGGCATAGAAATTATGCATATCACAGTTATAGAGCATACCATTAGTCAAAACTATCGTGTTTACAAGGATATGAACGTGAAGATGATTGGTATTTTCATGGACGGAGAAGATAACCTGATACTGTGCGTTCGCAAAGATTTTACATACCTTTTTAGCAATCTGATATGCCTGAAAAGGCGTAATATCGTATTCATAATATGGATCAAAAGACAAGACAAAATGTCTGAGAGGAATATAATTGCTTTTATAGTATAAGTTTCTGACAATGTAGAACTGTTCAGTTACTTCCTGAAGTGTTCCTTTTACGAATCAACAATATGGAATATGTATTGGTTGGAGATTACTACATCCCGGATCTGAAGCTTCCCAATGAGGAACGCCCTATCGGAAAATATGGGCGGATGCACCGAGAGTATCTGAAAGAGCACAATCCAATGATGTTCAACGATCTGGTTCTGGAGGGGCAGATCTGGACTTACCTTGCCAATCTGAACGAGCAGGCACAAAGTCACCTGAAATGTATTATCGAGCAGATGAAGGTCGCAGAGGGCGTGACAGAGGATCTGAAAGCCAGTGACCAGATGGCTTGGGTCAGAGCCATGAACAGCATTCATAATCGTGCAGAGGAGATCATTCTCCGGGAGCTGATTTACGGGGAGGGTGCAGTATGAGAATCCTGGAAGAATTCTGGTATGGCAATATCGAGCCAACAGAGTATGTTTCAGCCGCCTGCAAGGAGTTGAAAGAAGCCCTCCGCTTGATTACCAGAAACGAGGAAAAACTTCTGGCAATCATGACGGAAGAGCAGAAGGAACTTTTTTCCCGTTATACGGATGCTGTCCATGAGCATCAGACCATGGTAGAGTGCCTGCTGTTCCAGAGCAGCTTTAAGCTGGGAGCCAAGATGATGGTTGAGGTTATGGAATAATAAAGCATAGAACAAGGCCGGATGCTGCTTCGCAAGAAGTGGTATCCGGCTTTTCTTGATTTTTTGGATGTATCACACAATAATTCATAATTTTGCGATTGCAATCACACTTTTATATATTTTTTGGTAAATATCGAGTGTCGAAATCCAGAATAAAAAATTTCACACACAGAAATTATAAAATTGTGCGTGAAATTATTCCCTTTCGAGAGATTGTTTAACTTTTTGATGATTCTTAATCCACTGGGCAGATTTTTGCATAATTGAAAGAAATCAAGTTAGCTCATCTAATCACTTGATAATTACATGATAATTAGATATAATTAAAATAATAGTGACGGCTAAAGGAGGTAATCTTCTTGATAGAAGGAAAGAATGTGGAGTTCAAGCGTGAATATATGGACGACATTAAGTACGCTGTTATTGCATTTGCAAATACAAATGGTGGGAAGCTTTATATCGGCATCAATGATGACGGAACAATATACGGTGTTGATAATGTAGATGATACTATGCTTCGCCTAACTAATATGATTCGAGATATTGTGCGTCCAGACGTGACTATGTTCACTGATTACTCTGTTGAGAAAATGGAACATAAAGATGTTATTGTTTTAACTGTGCAACGTGGCACAGCTCGTCCTTACTATTTGCATTCGAAAGGTATTCGCCCGGAGGGCGTATATGTACGTCAAGGTGCTTCTTCAGTTCCAGCTTCTGAAACAGCCATTTTGAATATGATTCGAGAAACCAGCGGAGATTGCTATGAAGATGCACGTTCCATTAATCAGCAGCTGACATTTGAAAAAGCGAAAGAATATTTTGCAAAGAAAAAGGTGGAGTTTGGCGATGCTCAGAAGCGCACACTGAATATAATCGGTGAAGATGGCACTTACACAAATCTTGGAATGTTGCTGTCTGATCAGTGCACGCATACCATCAAAATGGCCGTCTTTGAGGGAAGTAAGAAAAGTGTTTTTAAGGATCGCAAGGAACTGACAGGTTCTTTGCTGGAACAGCTTGAGGAGGCGTACACCTATATCGACCAATTCAATCACACTCGTGCAGAATTTAAAGGATTAGATCGAATTGACAAGCGAGATTATCCTGCCGAAGCACTACGTGAAGCTCTTTTAAATGCACTTGTGCATCGAGACTATTCCGTGAGCGGTTCCACCCTTATTAGTATTTTTGATGGACGCATAGAATTCGTAACCATTGGTGGATTGGTCCGTGGGATTTCTTATGAGGATATAATGCTGGGTGTATCTGTTTTGCGTAACAAAAAATTAGCAAATGTTTTTTATCGTCTTAAGTTAATTGAAGCTTATGGCACCGGCATTATGAAAATTAATGAATGCTATGCGGATCAAGCGGTAAAGCCTATTATTGAAGTGAGCAACAATGCATTTAAGATCACCTTGCCTAACTTAAATTATAATCAAGAAATGCACGAAGTAGGGATTAAAAATGAGCGCATGAAAATGGTTCTCTCATTGTTTGGAAAAAAGGATAGCATTGTAAGAAAAGATGTAGATGATCTGCTGGGCGTATCTCAGTCTACATCCAGTATTCTTCTACGTGAAATGTTGGATAACGGACTGATTGTAAAAGTTGGTAGCGGCAGAAATCTCAAATATAGATTAAAGATAAGGTCTTGATTGTGAGGGAAATTAATATGACTCGTTTTGAAATGATAATGGCAGTTTTAAATTTAGTTGCAATTGTAGGAATTCCAATCTTAGCAGTTGTTATAGGTCAATACCTGCAAAACCGTGCAGAAAAACGGAAAGATAAAATGCAAATTTTTCGTACCCTTATGACATCACGAATTTACGGTTGGACTGTAGACAGTGTTCATGCACTCAATCTTATTGATGTGGTTTTTGCAAAAGATACTGCTGTCAGAGGCGCTTGGAAAAACCTTTTAGATGCATATTCATCTTCGGAAGAATCTGAATTAATGAAGCAAAAACGACAAAATTTAAACTATAATTTGCTGGAAGAAATGGCGAAGAATCTCGGCTATAAAGACAGAATCACTTGGGAAACTATTCAGAATCCCTATGTACCCAAAGGAATGATCGACCAGTGGGAAGCTCAGGCAAGATCTCAACAAGCATACAATGATTTGCTTCATAGTATGACCAGTATCATGCCGAAAAAAGAAAGCAAAGAGGTAACGAAATGAGTACTAATGTTTCTAAGAAAAAACGTGAGGATTTATTAAGTAAAATCGGACAAATACGAACATTCATTGCCTCTGCGCCACAAGACACGAATACAGGAAATCTTCTTTCTTATTTATCTGAGTTAGAAAAAGATATTAATGGAAAAAAATACGGCCTCATTTTTGAGGAGCACAAAGAGCATATTGATGAGGTTCTTGAATCAAATACACCAGTATTGAATGAAGATAAAGATCTTTTCATCAACAATGGTGAAATAATTAACTTTTTAATCGAGGGAGATAATTTAGCATCGCTTCAAATGTTAGAGAAAACTCATAGAGGAAAAGTTGATTTGATTTACATCGATCCCCCATATAATACATTAAAAGACGGATTCACATATTCGGATACTCTGGTTGATAAGAACGATACCTTTCGGCATTCAAAGTGGTTATCGTTTATGAGACGTCGACTTGTGATAGCCCAAAAACTTTTATCATCCAATGGGACAATATTCATATCTATTGATGACAATGAAGTTGCAGCATTAAGGGTGCTTTGTGATGAACTATTTGGATATCAGAATTTTGTGGCTAACATCATATGGGAAAAGAAATTTTCTCCACAAAATGATGCAAAATGGCTCTCTGATAGCCATGATCATATCCTCCTGTATGCAAAGAACAAAGAAATCTGGCATCCGAAATTGTTGGAACGTACAGTTGAAATGGATAAACGATATACAAACCCAGATAATGATCCTCGGGGGCCATGGACATCAAGTGATTTTACAGTCAAAACAGCATCTGAAGCATATATGTACGATATTGTTACACCTTCAGGAAGAGTTGTACGTCCCACATCAAGCAGGAGCTGGGCTACATCAGAAGAGAACTATTTAGCGTTAAGAGCTGATAATCGGATTTGGTTCGGCGCAAAAGGAAATAATGTGCCAAGGATTAAAACTTTTTTGTCAGAGGTGCAAAAAGGGACTGTATGTAAAACAATATGGTATAGAACAGAAGTTGGAGATACGCAGGAGGGCACTCGTGACTTAAAATCAGTCTTTGGAAAAGCGGGTATGTTTACTAACCCTAAGCCGATTAGGCTCATCAATAGAATTTTAGATATTGCGTCCCAAAATAACAGCATCGTACTCGACTTTTTTGCAGGAAGCGGCACTACAGGTCATGCACTACTCAAGTATAATGCAGAGCATGCTGATAGCAAGCGACAATTTATTCTGTGCACCAATAATGAAAACGATATTTGTAGAAACGTTACGTATGAAAGAATCAAACGAGTTATTGCTAACGAAGGGTACAATGCCAGTTTGAAATATTTCCGTGTTGGATATATTCCAATCACTGACAGGATGTATTATGAGTATGCAGATGAACTTCTGCTTCATGTTCGTGAACTTGTGGAGCTTGAAAATGGAATTAACTTCACAGGAAATGCCGAAATTGCCATTATATTGAGTGAAGAAGAGCTGGAAGGATTTATGGAAAATGCGGTTAATCTCTCTCAGTGTCGTAAGCTGTATATGGCCCATGACATTTTACTTGATGCAGAGCAAGAGCAAAAGCTAAGAGATCAAAAGATTTCCGTGAATATCATTCCTGACTATTATTATAAAGAACTGGAGGGCTAAACATGGAAATTACTCTTGCAAATTTTCAGTTGAAGGCTATCTTTGATTTGATGGAAGCTATGGAAGGGTTACACAATGAGATTGTTTTAAAGAGCTGCACAGGTAGCGGAAAAACAATTATTCTGACTCATTTTATAGACGAATATATTAAAAGCAATAGTAGAACTGTTTTCATCTGGCTGACCCCTGGGAAGGGCGGTTTAGAAGAACAGAGTAAAAACAAGATGGATAAATATATCCACGGCAGCCACACTAAATTATTGCATGATATTATGGCAAGCGGATTTGAAGAAAACGATGTCTGCTTTATCAATTGGGAAAAACTTACTAAGAAAGGCAATACTGCCTTGAGGGATAGTGAACGAACCAATTTTGTTGAGTATATTAAAAACGCATTGGATGCTGGCCTTTCATTCAAAGTCATTGTGGATGAGTCCCATCAAAACGATACCATCAAGGCCGATGATATTATTGAGTTGTTTCATCCAGACAAAATAATCAGATGCTCTGCTACACCTAAAGGATATAAAAACGCAACTGTTATTGACATTCCAGAAGAAGATGTTATTTCCGAAGGCTTGATTAAGAAACTTCTTGTCATCAACGAAAACTTCGAGCAGAATATCAGCGTTGACGATCAGATTTCTTACTTAATCCAAAAAGCAATTGCTAAGCAACAGGAGATTCATGCAGAATTTTTAAGACGTAATGTCAATGTAAACCCTCTGATTGTGGTCCAGATTCCCAATAAGTCTGATGCATTGCTGGATCGAATTGAAGAATACTTTGAATCTCAGGGAATCACTTATGAGAATAGTCAACTGGCAGTTTGGCTTTCTGATAAAAAGCAGAATTTAGAAGGAATTTCCGACCCAGATGCCACACCAATAGCGGTAATTATAAAGCAAGCTGTTGCAACGGGGTGGGATTGTCCGAGAGCTCATATCTTAGTCAAACTCCGTGACAACATGAGTGAAACCTTTGAAATTCAGACCATTGGACGTATTCGCCGTATGCCAGAGGCAAAGCATTACGATTGTGATTTGTTGGATTGTTGCTATCTTTTTACGCTGGATGAAAAATTTACGGAAAGCGTCAAGCTGAGTCTTGGTAAAGACGCTTTGGAGGCATACCGGGTATTCCTGAAACCGGAGCACCGTTCCTTTACCTTAATTAGCGAGTACAAAACGAATGTCCCGTTCCCTCGTGATGCCAAACTGGCCCTAAAAGTAATCAGCAAGTTCTTTGAAAAGAAATATCATGCCACGAGTGATATGGATAAAAACAAGACATTGCTTGAAGCCCATGGATATTCGTTTGCTGAAGATATTATTGACTACACCAAATCTGGTGAGGTTTCCATTTTATCTAAAGAGAATATTTCTGGGTTGAATGATGTTGCAATTCATGAACCTTTGAATACTCACAAGCATGGTAAGGCATATCATCATTGCGTAGCAGAAATTGGATTTAAAATAAACCTTGATTACAGCAGTATCAATGCAATTATACGAAAGTTATTTCTGCAGGGCCTGCACTGTGATTGTAAAATCTTAAAAATTGACACTCGTGCACTGTATGCTTTTGTTATCAATAATAAGCATCGTTTGATTGAAGATGTAAGAAGTGCAATGTCCGATGAAGCACTTCAACTTAGTTTGGATATACCGAGAGTCACGGAAAAGCCGATTGGTTTCCCACAGGAAACACTATTTACATATGATATAACCGGAAAATCTCAGAGTGAAATGACAAAGAACGTATATAAGCGTTACTTGGCTTCTGCAGAAAGGCGTTCTCTTCCAGAGAAACTTTTCGAACGCCATTGCCAAAATAGTTCTAAAGTTTCGTGGTTTTATAAAAACGGAGATAAGGGCATCGAATATTTCTCCATTGTGTATGTGGACAACTTCGGAAAGCAAAAGTCTTTTTATCCAGACTATGTTGTTGGAGCGACCGATGGTTCAGTTTGGATTATTGAGACAAAGGGTGGCTTTACAAAGTCTGGAGATAGTGAAGACATTGATAAATACACGGCTAAAAAATTTGGCGTATTAAAAAAATATGTAGATCGCTACAATCTTAAAGGTGGAATTGTACGCCAAGATAAGCAAAGTGGGGAGCTTTGTATTTGTAGTGACCAGTATTCTGATGACATTGGAAGCGACTGCTGGTCACTGCTTTCTGACGTGCTTTAAGGAGGATAGAAATGGGCACAGAGACCAAAAAGAAAAATGTTCCTATTTATTTTTACTATTTAACCATTGCAAAGCAAAAAAATGCCGAAGATGGTTCCAAGTACAGCATGGATCAAATTGTTGCATCTTTTTCGGCAATGCTGCAGCATGTCCTTTCCCAAAGCTTGAGTGATAGAAAACGGAATCTGACAACTTCAGAGAAAATTGTATGGCTGGATTCTGTTAAAGAATTGACACCGGGCAATTATGATATTATTTTCAAATCTGCCAAATATAATCATGTACGGAAAGAAATTGATACTGAAACGATGGAAGAACTTGGACTTCGGAAACGCCAGCAGGATGGTGACGAAGAAAAAACTCATCTTTGTATTCGGTTAGCGAAAGGACAACATCGGTTTTTAGCTGTACATGAAAGCAATCACTATGGCATTTCGATAAAGTGTATTATTGATTATCTTAATGCAAAATTCAAGCAATACAGTGAGGAATGTAACGACAATTATTTATATACACTTATACATGAGATAATGCCAGGAGATGATTTTTTGACATCTCTCAAGAAAGCTAAAACTACATCTTTTATTACGTTGACCGTTAGCAAAGATGATCTGAATGATGACTTTATGAGATTTGCAAATCGAACTGATATCAGTGATGAAGTGCAAATTCTTATAAAAAAACCGAGAAAGGCCAAGAAATTCCCGGAAAATTTGATAAAAGCATATTATGAGGATATGCAAAGCAATAACAAAATTAAGAAAATAGCAGTCAAGGGAACAAATGAATCCGGGACATTTGAAGCTGCCACAGACTTGATTAAGATGAAACACTATCTTACAGTGGAAGCCGAAGGATTAACTAACGAGGTGTGTAGTTCTGAGTTCTTCAATAAGGCTCAAACTTTTATAGATGAAACGAGGCGGTGATAATGAAGTCAATTCTTTTTGTCCCAGTTAAAGACTATATAAAATCCAGAAAAAAACTGTATGTCAAATTTATATTCCCAATGGTGGTTGCAACAACAGCTTTGGCAATTACTCTTTTCTTTAATTTTGGCGATGGTGAAAAGCTCAATGCAGTTTTTTCTGAATTTATTAGCACTCAAATAAATATTATTGCCATTTTAATATCGTTCTCTATTGCGATTATTACGATACTAGTTTCTGCAGATAATCATAATATACAGGAACTTAAAAACACATTGTCGAATGAGAAACACTATCATTCAGTAAACGGAAAGCAACTATCATTATTCCAGATTTTATTATCTAATATAGCATATAATATTATTTGTGAAACGGTTTATCTGATTTTCTTGATTGCTGTTGCTCTGACCAAATCAATTTTCCCACTTCAATCATTGAAGTATGTTTCGGCAATCTGTATTTTCGTCATACTTCATATTCTTCTTGTACTGCTTGAGTCCGTTGCACAAATGTACCTCACTTTTTGGGATAAAAAATAAATTCATATTTCGCATAAATTGAATTGTGCTGGGCATGTAAGAATCATACCGGGTGTAGTGAGTTAAGATAACGGTGAGCCTCTGCCAAGAAAGCAGCCTTTCCCTCCTAAGCAGACATTATCTGTTCGACTTCTGTCTGGCGTTTATAAAACTGTATATTTTCAGAAAACAATATAATGCAATGTAATTGATAGGAAGCATCCAACTTCAACGGTTGGGTGCTTTTCTTTGTTTGCGCGCCATCTGGTATTTGAAGCCATTGTTGAGGAACGTAAGCAATATGAAAAGAATCGTCGGCGTAGAGGAAAATACTTTTTCGATGGAGACTACATTTGCTGTTCAACTTATGGAAAACCGAGAAGTAAGGATTTTCACTGGAAACACTATAAATAGTTATTGCAGGAGACAGACTTCCTGATATTCGGTGGCATGATCTGAGAAGTACATATTGCACTCTGTTGTTAAAGAATAATTTCTCTCCTAAGGCAGTATCCAAGTTGATGGGACATGCAAGAGAGTTGATAACCATGGATGTGTATGGAGATAATGGAAATATTATAGCTGAGGAGATCCCGCCGGAATTGCTTTCTTATATGGAAGAAGTGTTACCGGAAAAGAAGAAGGATAATACAGAAAATGTTCTAGATACGATGATAAATGTAGAAAAATTTTCAAAGAACTAACGTTCGGTTTGTATATACAATTCCATATTTCCATGATATAATATCTCTTACATTTGAGTGTTAATTCGTCCACGTCAGTTTTACTACTTTTTATAAGTCTATAAAATGTCAGGTGGTGAACAGAATTCGTCGAGAGGCATATTTGGGCAAAATCAGAGAATGTGCTTCGACGAATTTCTGCCTGATAGACGAACTTTTTTGATATAAAAACCAGGAGGTGCTTTTGTGCAGAATTCACAACAAATCTTCAAATTACATTCCGAATACCAACCCACCGGTGACCAGCCACAGGCAATTGAGAAACTGGTCAAAGGATTCAAAGAAGGCAACCAGTTCGAGACTTTGCTGGGTGTCACAGGTTCCGGTAAGACCTTCACCATGGCGAACGTTATCGCCCAGTTAAATAAGCCAACTTTGGTACTTGCGCACAATAAAACACTTGCAGCACAGCTGTACGGTGAGTTTAAGGAATTCTTCCCTGAGAACGCAGTGGAATATTTTGTCTCCTATTATGACTACTATCAGCCGGAGGCTTATGTCCCGTCTTCAGACACCTATATTGCCAAAGACTCCTCCATCAATGACGAGATTGACAAACTCCGTCTCTCTGCCACAGCCGCAATGTCAGAGCGGAAAGACGTAGTGGTCATTTCCTCCGTTTCCTGTATCTACGGACTGGGTTCCCCTCAGGAATTCTTTGACATGATGATTTCCCTGCGTCCGGGAATGACCAAAGACCGGGATGAGGTAATCCGGGAACTGATCGACATTCAATATACCAGAAATGAGATGGACTTTCACCGAAGTACCTTCCGTGTCCGTGGAGATACCCTGGAAATTTTCCCTGCCAACAGCTCCGACACAGCCGTGAGAGTAGAATTTTTCGGAGATGAGATTGACCGTATTTCAGAAATTGATATATTGACAGGAGAAATCAAATGCCAGCGTTCTCATATCAGCATTTTCCCTGCGTCCCACTATGTAGTGCCTGCAGAACAGATCCAGAAAGCAGCCGTAGCCATAGAAGAAGAATTAAAAGAACGTGTAGAGTATTTCAAAAGCGAGGACAAGCTTCTGGAAGCCCAGCGAATCTCAGAACGCACCAATTTCGACATTGAAATGATGAAAGAAACCGGATTCTGTTCAGGAATCGAAAATTATTCCAGACATCTGTCAGGATTAAAGCCCGGACAGCCGCCATACACACTGCTGGACTATTTTGGAGATGACTTCTTACTTATTATAGATGAATCTCATATCACAGTACCTCAGGTAGGAGGAATGTATGCCGGTGACCAGAGCAGGAAGCAGACACTGGTAGACTACGGATTCCGGCTTCCTTCAGCCAAAGATAACCGCCCCTTAAGCTTCGAGGAATTCGAATCCAAACTGGATCAGGTCATGTTTGTATCTGCCACTCCGGGACAATATGAGTATGATCACGAACTCCTCCGCGCAGAACAGATCATCCGTCCAACCGGACTTCTGGATCCGAAGGTAGAAGTCCGCCCCATTGAAGGACAGATTGACGACCTGATCGGGGAAGTAAATAAAGAAGTGTCAAAGAAACACAAAATCCTGATTACCACCCTCACCAAACGAATGGCAGAAGACCTGACAGAATATATGAAAGAAGTAGGAATCAGAGTCCGTTACCTCCATTCCGATATTGATACCTTAGAGCGTGCCCGCATCATCCGGGATATGCGTCTGGATGTTTTTGATGTTCTGGTAGGAATCAACCTCCTTCGAGAAGGCCTGGACATCCCGGAAATCACCCTGGTAGCAATCCTGGATGCAGACAAAGAAGGTTTCCTCCGTTCCGAAACCTCCCTCATCCAGACCATCGGACGAGCTGCCCGAAATAGCGAAGGCCATGTAATCATGTACGCAGACAACATGACCGATTCCATGCACAAAGCCATCACCGAAACCAACCGCCGCCGAACCATTCAGGAAGCCTACAACAAAGAACACGGAATTACTCCGACTACTATCAAAAAAGCAGTCCGCGATCTCATCGCCGTATCCAAAGCAGTAGCTGAAACCGAAGTCCGACTCCAGAAAGACCCAGAGTCCATGACCCGTACAGAACTCACCAAACTCATCGCCCAGGTAGAAAAACAAATGCGCGCCGCAGCCGCAGATCTCAACTTCGAACAAGCTGCAGAACTCCGCGATAAAATGATCGACCTGAAAAAGAACCTGGATACACTAGACAAATAATGTTTCTTAATCCAGCCCATCAGAGTGTGAAATCCTGCGTCAGATATCTTTGTCGTGCGTCAGCACGCCTGCAGATATCTTCCTTGTCTTTCGCACTCTGCTGAACTGTCTTAAATGCATTATTTACTAGGACTGCTATAGTATCTCTTAGCGTCCGAAACCGCACACAATATTAATAATTTCTCCTAGCGTCCCTTTCTATAACATAATCTTAATAATCCCCATTGTTCATAAAATAACAAAAAATTCACAAAATAATATTGACAAACCCAATCAAGAGTGCTATCTTATGAGCATAAGCTGTTAGCACTCCTAAAAGTTGAGTGCTAACAGCCCGAAAACAAAGGCAGCAAAGGAGTGGAATTTCATGGATCAGGTATTAGATGATCGTAAAAAGAAAATACTAAAAGCCATCATCAAAACCTACATGGAAACAGGCGAACCGGTGGGTTCCCGGACCATTTCCAAGTTTGCAGATTTAAATGTAAGCTCTGCCACCATCCGGAATGAGATGTCAGATCTGACAGATATGGGATATATCGTACAGCCCCACACCTCAGCCGGAAGAATTCCTTCTGATAAGGGTTATCGCCTCTACGTAGACGAGTTGATGAAAGAAAAGGAATCAGAGGTACAGGAAATCAGAGATTTCATGATCGAGAAAACTGACAAACTGGATAAAATGCTGAAACAGGTAGCGAAGGTGCTTGCCTCCAATACTAATTATGCAACAATGATCTCTGTTCCACAGTACAGCGGAAGCAAGATTAAATTCATTCAGCTTTCACGTGTAACACCCCTTCAGCTTGTGGCAGTAGTAGTGAGTGATAACAATGTCATCCGAAACCAGATCATTGATCTGGACGGGGAGATGGACGATCAGACAATCCTGAAATTAAATCTTCTTCTTAATACCAATTTAAATGGAGTACCGATCCAGGATATCAACCTGGGAATGATCGCCCGCCTCAAGGAACAGGCTGGTGCTCACAGTTCTGTAGTTGGTACAGTCCTTGATGCAGTGGCAGATACCATTCAGGTAGATGAAGACGATATGCAGATATATACTTCAGGAGCAACAAACATTTTCAAGTATCCGGAGCTTGCAGACACAAGTAAAGCGAGCGGGCTGATTTCAGCATTTGAAGAAAAGCAGGATCTGGTAGACCTGGTAAAAGAGAGAATGTCTGATACAGAGAACACAGGAATTCAGGTATACATTGGTGATGAGATGCCGGTGCAGACTATGAAGGACTGCAGTGTGGTCACAGCCACTTACGAGCTTGGAAAGGGATTGCATGGCACTATCGGTATCATCGGTCCTAAGCGTATGGATTACGCAAATGTAGTTGACAGCCTGAAGGCTTTGAAAGTTCAGCTGGACGAACTGATTAAGAAAGAGAGTTAGAAAGGCGGTAATAGAGAGTGTCAGAAGAAACAAAGAACACAGCTCAGGAAGAAGAGACAACAGAGACTCCTGTAACAGAAGAAACTGTTGAAAATGAACCTGAGGTTGTAGAAAACGGTGAAGCTGAAACAGAAGAAATCCCGGTAGAGGACGGAGATGAGGAAGCTTCCCAGGATGATGTTAAAGACAGCAAATCAAAAGCTTCTTTCTTCGGCAAGAAGAAAAAAGAGAAAGATAAATTTGAACAGCAGATCGAAGAACTTACAGACAGACTGAAACGAAACATGGCTGAGTTCGATAACTTCCGTAAGAGAACGGAGAAAGAGAAATCCAGCATGTATATCATCGGAGCCAAGGACATCGTTGAGAAAATCCTTCCGGTTGTGGATAACTTCGAGAGAGGTCTTGCACAGGCACCGGAAGGAGATTCTTTCGCAGATGGAATGAAGATGATCTACAAACAGCTGCTCACCACATTAGATGAGCTGGGTGTGAAACCAATTGAAGCAGTCGGTAAGGAATTTGATCCGAACTTCCATAACGCAGTGATGCATGTGGAGGATGAAGAAGCCGGTGAGAATATTGTGGTAGAAGAATTCCAGAAAGGTTACACTTACAAGGATTTCGTAGTACGTCACAGTATGGTAAAAGTAGCCAACTAATAAATTTAGAATATATCAAAATTAATTGAGAATAAATTAGGAGGAACAAGATTATGGGAAAAATCATTGGTATTGACTTAGGTACAACAAACAGCTGTGTAGCTGTAATGGAAGGTGGACAGCCAACAGTTATCGCTAATACAGAAGGCGCAAGAACAACACCATCAGTTGTTGCTTTCACAAAAACAGGAGAACGTCTTGTAGGTGAACCTGCAAAACGTCAGGCAGTAACAAACGCAGAGAGAACAATCTCTTCCATTAAAAGAGAGATGGGTACTGACTATCGTGTAACAATCGACGACAAGAAATATTCCCCACAGGAAATTTCCGCTATGATTCTTCAGAAACTGAAAAAAGATGCAGAAGGATACCTTGGTGAGAAAGTTACAGAAGCAGTTATCACAGTTCCTGCATATTTCAATGATGCTCAGCGTCAGGCAACAAAAGATGCAGGTAAGATCGCAGGTCTTGATGTAAAACGTATCATCAACGAGCCTACAGCAGCAGCTCTTGCATATGGTCTTGACAATGAAAAAGAACAGAAGATTATGGTATACGACTTAGGTGGCGGTACATTCGATGTATCCGTTATCGAGATCGGTGATGGCGTTATCGAAGTTCTTTCCACAGCTGGTAACAACCGTCTTGGTGGCGATGACTTCGACCAGAAGATCACAGATTATATGCTTGCTGAGTTCAAGAAAGCAGAAGGCGTTGACTTAAGCAATGATAAGATGGCACTTCAGAGATTAAAAGAAGCTGCAGAGAAAGCAAAGAAAGAGCTTTCTTCCGCAACAACTACAAACATCAATCTGCCATTCATCACAGCTACAGCAGAAGGCCCGAAACACTTCGATATGAACCTTACAAGAGCTAAATTTGATGAATTAACACATGAATTAGTAGAAATGACAGCTGAACCGGTACGTCGTGCACTTTCTGATGCAGGTATCACAGCATCTGAACTTGGCCAGGTACTTCTGGTTGGTGGATCTTCCCGTATCCCGGCTGTACAGGATAAAGTAAGACAGTTAACTGGCAAAGAGCCAAGCAAGAACCTGAATCCGGATGAGTGTGTAGCACTTGGTGCTTCTATCCAGGGTGGTAAACTTGCTGGTGATGCAGGCGCAGGCGATATTCTTCTTCTGGATGTTACTCCACTGTCACTGTCTATCGAGACAATGGGTGGTATCGCAACAAGACTGATTGAGAGAAATACTACAATTCCTACAAGAAAGAGCCAGATTTTCTCAACAGCAGCAGACAACCAGACAGCAGTAGATATCAACGTTGTACAGGGAGAGCGTCAGTTTGCGAAAGACAACAAATCCCTTGGACAGTTCCGTCTGGATGGAATCCCGCCAGCACGTCGTGGTGTTCCGCAGATCGAAGTTACATTTGATATTGATGCAAACGGTATCGTAAATGTATCTGCAAAAGACCTTGGAACAGGTAAAGAACAGCATATTACAATCACAGCTGGTTCTAACATGTCTGATTCTGATATCGATAAAGCAGTCAAAGAAGCTGCTGAGTTCGAAGCTCAGGATAAGAAACGTAAAGAAGCAATCGATACAAGAAATAACGCTGATTCCATGGTATTCCAGGTTGAGAATGCACTGAAAGAAGCTGGCGACAAGATTGATGCTAACGATAAAGCTGCTGTAGAAGCAGATCTGAATGCACTGAAAGACTTACTGTCCCAGACTGCAAATGCAGAAGAGATGACAGACTCTCAGGTAGCTGATATCAAAGCTGCTCAGGAGAAGATGATGGAAAGTGCTCAGAAGCTTTTCGCTAAAATGTATGAGCAGACACAGCAGGCAGGCGGCCAGGCAGGACCGGACATGAATATGGGCGGCGGTGCAGCAGGCAGCACAGATGCAGGAAACAACGATGATGTTGTAGATGCTGATTACAAAGAAGTATAATGTGACAAATCATAACTGTTCAGTGGGAGAGATTCTCTCACTGAATAGTTGTGCTATAAATCCAGTATCAGGTACTGGTGCAGCGAAGAGACAGAACAGTTGAATATAGGTATAGGAATTAATTAAAATAATGGCTGATAAGAGAGATTATTATGAAGTTTTAGGCGTGGATAAAAGCGCCGATGACGCAACACTTAAAAGAGCATACCGTAAACTGGCCAAGAAATATCATCCAGATGTAAATCCGGGAGATAAAGAGGCAGAGGCGAAATTTAAAGAAGCAACAGAGGCTTATACTATCTTAAGTGACCCGGATAAGAGGAGACAGTATGATCAGTTTGGTCATGCAGCTTTTGAAAACGGCGGCGGTGGTGCCGGCGGCGGTTTTGGAGGGTTTGATTTTAACGGTGCTGATATGGGCGATATCTTCGGCGATATTTTCGGCGATTTATTTGGCGGCGGCGGAAGAAGCAGACGTGCTAATAATGGACCGATGAAGGGTTCGAACCTTCGTGCACGTGTTAATATTACTTTTGAAGAAGCTGTCTTTGGCTGCGAAAAAGAACTGGAGATCGTACTGAAGGATGAGTGTACCACCTGTCACGGAACAGGTGCCAAGCCAGGTACTTCACCGGTAACCTGTCCAAAATGTAACGGAGAGGGTCAGGTAGTATTTACCCAGCAGTCCATGTTTGGAATGGTGCGTAATGTACAGACCTGTCCGGACTGTCATGGAACAGGTAAGATCATTAAAGATAAATGTACAGCATGCCGTGGAACCGGTTATACATCTTCCAGAAAGAAAATCCAGGTATCTGTACCTGCAGGTATTGATAATGGACAGAGCATCCGCATCCGTGAAAAGGGTGAACCGGGTACAAACGGAGGCCCAAGAGGCGATCTGCTTGTAGAAGTAAATGTTGCCCGTCATCCGATTTTCCAGAGACAGGATATGAATATTTTCTCCACTGCACCTCTTACCTATGCACAGGCTGCTTTGGGTGGTACAGTGCGGATCAATACCGTAGACGGGGAAGTTGAATATGAGGTAAAACCTGGAACTCAGACAGATACCAGAATCCGTCTGAAGGGCAAAGGTGTGCCGTCACTGAGAAATAAGAATGTCCGTGGAGATCACTATGTGACTCTGGTAGTACAGGTTCCTACAAATCTGAATGAAGAGGCAAAGGAAGCGCTGCGCAAGTTTGATGAAGCCTGCGGTAACCGTCCGAAGGAAAATACGGATGGCAGTGAAAAGAAGAAAAAAAGCTTCATGGATAAATTAAAAGAAACTTTTGAAGACTAATATTTCAAAAAAATATATCCTATAATAAAAATAAAAATCAAGAAAAGAGGGGAAACCTCTTTTCTTTTTTTGAGTGTTCGTGTATAGTGAATAGTAATGGGCAAAAATGTCCTGTAACCTGAGACCTGGTATGCATATAGGCTGAATATGAAAAAAAAGTTTGAAGATTTTATAAAAAAATATCTTCCGGGATGGGCAATTCTTCCGTTGCTCACCATTGTAGTGCTGAATTGCCTGATTTACTGGGGCAGTGATCAGCTTACCTCGGCAAGATATCATTATGATTTTACCGGTACACTGGACCGCATGGTACCACTGGTTCCGGCATTTATCTGGATTTATATTCTGGCATTTCCATTCTGGGCAGTGAATTATATATTAGCCGCTCAGAGGGGAAAAGATCAGTTTTACCGGTTTGTGGCCACAGACCTGACCATTCATCTGACCTGTTTTGTGATTTTTCTGATTCTTCCGACTACCAATGTGAGACCGGAAATTACAGGAAACTCCTGGTCAGAACAGATGCTGCAGTTTGTTTATGCCATGGATGGAGGTAACAGCCCTTCGAATCTGTTCCCATC
The DNA here is from genome assembly GCF_052064155.1 of Blautia sp. HCP3S3_C12. Lineage (NCBI taxonomy): Bacteria > Bacillati > Bacillota > Clostridia > Lachnospirales > Lachnospiraceae > Blautia > Blautia sp. HCP3S3_C12. The sequence continues at coordinate 215,135 of NZ_JBQHWC010000001.1, forward strand.
TATTCATTGTTATGTGAGCTGGCTGAGCTGGCGCAGTGTTCACAAATCTGAGAAAATACCGGAATGGTATCAGCATTTTTCTCTGATCTTTGCAATATTGATCATTATTTCCACACAGGTGCTGAAACAGCATTATCTGGTGGATGCAGTGGCGGGCGTGGTGCTGGTTGAGCTTGCATGGAATTTTTATAAAAAGGGAAACAGGCATCAGATCGTTAAGAAAATTTTCAGGGAAAAAATATAGGATAAATATAGTACAAAGAAATGGAGACAAATTATGAAGTGGAACCGTTTTACATTAAAAACAAAAACAGATGCAGAGGATATGGTGATCTGTACCCTGGCAGAAGTAGGGATTGAAGGAGTGGAGATTCAGGATAAGAAACCACTTACGGAAGAGGATAAAGCACAGATGTTTGTGGATATTATGCCTGAAGGACCTGCAGATGACGGGATTGCCTATCTGAATTTCTATCTGGAGGAGGATGCTGATAAGGAGGCGATTCTGAAGGATGTGCGTGCTGCCCTGGATGAGCTGAAAAGCTACATGGATATCGGAGAAGCCACCATTGAGGAATCCCAGACAGAGGATAAGGATTGGATCAATAACTGGAAACAATATTTCCATCAGTTCTATGTAGATGATATTCTCATTGTACCATCCTGGGAAGAGGTAAAGGCAGAGGACCAGGATAAAATGATCCTTCATATTGATCCGGGTACAGCCTTTGGTACAGGTATGCATGAGACTACACAGCTGGTGATCCGTCAGTTGAAGAAATATGTAACACCGGATACAGAGATGCTGGATGTGGGAACCGGAAGCGGAATCCTTGGAATTGTAGCTATTAAGCTGGGAGCAAAGCATGTGCTGGGAACAGATCTGGATCCCTGCGCAGTTCCTGCTGTGGCTGAGAATAAAGAAGCTAACGGTATTCCGGAGGAAGCCTTTGACATGATGATCGGAAATATCATTGATGACAAAGAAGTACAGGATCAGGCAGGATATGAGAAATATGATATTGTGACAGCCAATATCCTGGCAGATGTACTGATTCCGCTGACACCAGTCATCGTGCACCAGATGAAGAAGGGAGCATATTATATTACTTCCGGTATTCTGGATGTAAAGGAAGAGGTAGTTGTGGAAGCTGTAAAAGCAGCAGGACTGACAGTAGTAGAGGTTACTCATCAGGGTGAATGGGTTTCTGTGACAGCCAGAAAGGACTGAACCTATGCAGCGCTTTTTTGTAGAAACTTATCAGATTGAGGAAGAGAATCACTGTATCCATGTTACTGGTGCAGATGTAAACCATATTAAAAATGTTCTCCGTATGAAGCAGGGAGAGGAGCTCTGGATCAGTGACGGAGGAACAAAGGAATATCGCTGTGAGATCGAGAGTCTGGGAGATGAGGAGATACTGCTTCATATTATCTACGCCCAGGAGCCGGATTATGAGCTGCCTAACCGGATCTATCTTTTTCAGGGACTGCCAAAAGCAGACAAAATGGAGCTGATCATTCAGAAAGCAGTGGAGCTGGGAGCTTATGCAATTGTGCCGGTGGAAACAAAACGCTGTGTTGTAAAGCTGGATGAAAAAAAGGCTGCCAAAAAGACTGCCCGCTGGCAGCAGATTGCAGAGAGTGCGGCAAAACAGTCCAAACGAATGCTGATTCCGAAAATTCATGAGGTGATGAGTTTTCAGGATGCATTAAAGCTGGCAGAAGAACTGGATATCCGTCTGATCCCCTATGAGCTGGCCAAAGGAATGAAGGAAACAAAGAAAATCCTGAATCAGATCCGTCCCGGACAGTCTGTGGGAATTTTTATTGGGCCGGAAGGTGGATTTGAGGAAAATGAAGTAAGCCAGGCTCTGGAAAAAGGTGCACAGGCAATTACTCTGGGAAGGAGAATCCTTCGTACAGAAACTGCAGGACTGGCAATTCTGTCTGTATTAATGTTTCAGCTGGAAAATGACTAATGACAGCCAAATAGTGGAGAGATAATAAGAAATGGAAGTATATTTTGACAATTCAGCTACTACCTGCTGCTATGAGGCAGTGAAGGATATTGTAGTGAAAACAATGATGGAGGACTTCGGGAATCCGTCGGCTATGCATCAGAAAGGTGTAGATGCAGAGCAGTATGTAAAGAAATCAGCCCGGACACTGGCACAGCTTTTGAAGGTGGAGGAAAAGGAAATACTTTTTACCTCCGGGGGAACAGAGTCCAATAACTTGGCACTGATTGGAGGTGCCATGGCAAATAAACGCAGCGGAAACCATATTATTACAACAGCAGTGGAGCATGCGGCGGTAAGTCAGCCGGTAGCTTTTCTGAAAGAGCAGGGCTTCGAGGTGACAGTACTTCCTGTGGATAAGGATGGTGTGGTAAAGCTGGAGGCTCTGGAGAAGGCATTAAGGCCGGATACGATCCTGGTTTCCATTATGATGGTAAATAATGAAGTGGGAGCCGTGATGCCTGTAGAAAAGATAGGGGCATTGATCCAGGAGAAAAGTCCGAAGGCTCTTTATCATGTAGATGGAATACAGGCTTTTGGAAAATACAGGATTTATCCTAAGAAATGGGGAATTCACCTGTTGTCTGTCAGTGGACATAAGATCCACGGACCCAAGGGCGTGGGATTTTTGTATATCAACAGCAGGGCAAAGGTGCAGCCTTTGATCCTGGGCGGTGGACAGCAGAATGGGATGCGTTCCGGAACAGATAATGTACCTGGTATTGCAGGCCTGGGAGTGGCGGCAGAGTTAAGCTACAGGGATTTGGAACAGAAGACGGAGCATCTGTATCAGTTGAAAGAAAGGCTTGCAGAGGGGCTTTCAGGGATGGAAGATGTGGTGATTAATGGAATGCCGTTGCGTGAGGGTGCCCCCCATATTATGAGCATCAGCTTTTTGGGAATTCGCAGTGAGGTACTTCTTCATACATTGGAGGACAGAGGGATTTATGTATCTGCAGGAAGTGCCTGCTCCAGTCATAAGAGGAAACCCAGCGCCACACTTTCTGCTATGGGAATGAGTAATGGACAGATCGAAAATACTGTGCGGTTCAGCTTTTCAGAGGAAAATACTTTTGAAGAGATTGATTATTGTCTGGAAGTTTTGAAGGAAGTACTTCCCATGTTGAAGCGCTATGCACGTCGATAAAAGGAAAAGGAGAAAAATATGATATTTCACGCATTTTTGATAAAATATGCAGAAATTGCTATTAAAGGCAAGAATAGATATATGTTTGAAGATGCCCTTGTTCATCAGATGAATATTGCTCTTTCAAAGATAGAAGGAGAATTTGAGGTAAAAAAGGAACAGGGAAGAATCTATGTATTTTGCCCGGAACAATATGATTATGAGGAGACTGTGGAAACTCTTCAGAGAGTGTTCGGTATTGTAGGAATCTGTCCGGTTGTGATCTATGAGGATCAGGGCTTTGAACAGATGGCAAAAGACGTTGTTTCTTATATGAAGGACTGCCATCCGGACTATAGCGGAACCTTTAAGGTATATACCCGCAGGGCCAGAAAATCTTACCCTGTTACTTCTATGGAAGTAAGTGCGGAAATAGGTGGACGTATTCTGGATGAATTTCCAGATGCCAGTGTGGATGTACATAGTCCGGAGCTGACCATTTCTGTGGAAATCCGTGATAAGATCTATGTATATTCCCATACTATCAAAGGTGCTGGCGGTATGCCTATCGGAACCAATGGAAGAGCAATGCTGCTTCTTTCCGGCGGTATTGACAGCCCGGTAGCCGGCCATATGATCGCGAAGCGTGGAGTAAAGATTGATGCAGTATATTTTCATGCACCGCCTTATACCAGTGAGAGAGCAAAACAGAAGGTAGTTGATCTGGCAAAGCAGGTGGCAAAGTTCAGTGGACCTATCCGTCTCCATGTGGTGAATTTCACAGATATTCAGCTGTATATTTATGATCAGTGTCCTCATGATGAGCTGACCATCATTATGCGCCGCTATATGATGCGTATAGCAGAGCATTTTGCAAAAGAGAGAAAATGTCTGGGACTGATCACAGGAGAGAGTATCGGACAGGTGGCAAGCCAGACCCTGCAGAGTCTTGCAGCTACCAATGAGGTATGTACACTTCCGGTTTACCGCCCGGTGATTGGATTTGATAAGCAGGAGATCGTGGAACGATCCTGGGAGATCGGCACTTATGAGACATCTATTCAGCCATTTGAAGACTGCTGTACGATTTTTGTTGCCAAGCATCCGGTGACCAAACCCAATCTGAATGTGATCCATCGCTCAGAAACAAAACTGGCAGAGAAGATTGATGAATTGATGAAAACAGCTTTGGATACTGTGGAGATCATAGAGGTTGAATAGGATATGATCCTGTTCAACCCAAACAAAAAGAGGAACTGATAATCAGTTCCTCAGCAGCTGCTAAAATAAATATAACGGAATTATTCAGTAACGTATTTGCTGATAATTGCCATAACGGTATCAAGAGCAGCTCCATCAGCATGGATGTTTAAGTCGATTGGTTTGGATAAATCAAGACTGAAAATACCCATAATAGATTTTGCGTCGATTACATATCTTCCGGATACTAAATCGAAATCGCAGTCGAATTTGCTGATTTCATTAACGAATGCTTTCACTTTATCAATAGAGTTCAGTGAGATTTTTACTGTTTTCATTATGAGAACCTCCCTTTAGAATATTATTGCTGATTGATTTTTATCAGCTTACAGTTCTCATCTTAACGTTCAACCGGAGAAAAGTCAAGGTGAAAAGGGATAAAATTTCCAGAAAGATTTAGTGAATATGTATAAATTTTAAAAAAATTCAGGAGGAGATAATGAAGAAAAAAGCCGCACTTCACAATTTAGGCTGTAAAGTTAATGCCTATGAAGTAGAAGCCATGCAGCAGCTTCTGGAGAAGGCCGGTTACGAGATTGTGCCTTTTGAACCGGGAGCAGATGTATATCTGATCAATACATGTACGGTGACGAATATTGCAGACAGAAAATCCAGACAGATGCTGCATAAAGCAAAAAAAATGAATCCGGATGCCATTGTGGTGGCAACAGGGTGCTATGTGCAGACAGATGAGGGAAAACTGGATAAAGACGAAGCTGTGGATCTGATTCTTGGCAATAATCAGAAAAAACAGATTGTAGAGGTGCTGGAGGAATATGAGCGCCAGCACAAAAAACAGAAGCATGTGATCAAAATTAACCAGACAAAGGAATATGAAGAGCTGGAGATCAGTCATACAGCAGAGCGTGTGCGTGCCTATATCAAAGTACAGGATGGATGCAATCAGTTCTGCACTTACTGTATCATTCCCTATGCCAGAGGCAGGGTGCGCAGCCGTAAGATTTCCCAGGTCATAGAGGAAGTTCAGACACTGGCTGCAAGAGGGTACAAAGAGGTAGTCCTTACAGGAATCCATCTGTCTTCTTATGGCTTGGATTTTCCGGAAGAAGAACGAGAAACACTGCTTTCGCTGATTAAGGCTGTTCATGAGGTTCAGGGAATACAGAGAATCAGGCTGGGCTCACTGGAACCAAGGATCATCACAGAGGAGTTCGCCAGAACAATTTCTGCTTTGCCGAAAATGTGTCCGCATTTTCACCTGTCCCTTCAGAGTGGATGTGATGCTACACTGGAGAGAATGAACCGGAGATATACAAGCACAGAATATGCAGAAAAATGTACATTGCTCAGAAAGTATTTTGATAATCCTGCACTGACTACAGATGTGATCGTAGGTTTCCCTATGGAAACAGAAGAAGAATTCAGGATGTCCCGTGATTTTGTGGACAGTATCCATTTTTATGAGACCCATATTTTTAAATATTCCAGACGGCATGGAACAAAGGCAGCTGCAATGGATGGTCAGCTGACAGAGTCTCAAAAGGCAATCAGAAGTGATGAAATGCTGGCACTGAATGAAAAACATTCCAGAGAATATGAGGAAGCCATGCTGGGCAGAGAACTGGAGATCCTGCTGGAAGAGGAAATAGAGATGAACGGTGAGCAGTGGTATCTGGGGCACAGCAAAGAGTATATAAAAGCTGTATTAAAGAAGCGGCCGCAGTATGGAATCAATGATATTGTCCGGGTAACAGCAGATGGCTTCCTGGAAAATCATATTGTCACAGTCCATACATCCTGAGCAATCCTGCAGGGATAAATTTAGAGTTGATAAATACTGTGAATTATATTAAAATAGTATAGATATAAAAAGTAAAACGGATAGTTTTGCAATTATTAAAAAAATAAGGACGTGAGAGAAATGGCAGAGAATAATCTGGGAAATACCCAATATTTCAGAACAAGACCGGATCAGGAGATTCAGGTAAAAGAGGTCCTGGACCTTGTGTACAATGCAATGGAGGAAAAAGGATATAATCCGGTGAATCAGATTGTAGGATATATTATGTCCGGAGATCCTACTTATATTACCAGTCATAAAGGTGCCAGAAGCATGATCATGAAAGTGGAACGTGATGAGCTGGTAGAGGAACTTCTGACAGAGTATATTAAAAACAAATCCTGGGAACGCTGATATGAGAATCCTTGGATTAGATTATGGCTCCAAAACAGTAGGGGTAGCGGTGAGTGATCCACTGGGGCTGACTGCACAGAGCGTGGAGACCATATGGCGTAAACAGGAGAATAAGCTGCGTCAGACTCTTGCTCGTATTGAAGAACTGGCAGCGGAGTACCAGGCAGAGAAAATCGTACTTGGACTTCCCAAGAATATGAATAATACTATTGGAGAGCGGGCTGAGAAAACGCTGGAGTTCAGGGAGATGTTGGAGAGACGGACAGGTCTGCCGGTTGTGATGTGGGATGAACGCCTTACTACAGTGGAGGCAGAGCGTACTTTGATGGAGGCCAGTGTGCGCAGAGAGAATCGTAAGCAATATCTGGACCAGCTGGCAGCTGTTTTTATTTTGCAGGGATATCTGGATTCTCTGCATTGTTAGGAGAATATAATGGAAAAAATCAAATTTCAGCTGGAAGACGGAACAGAAGTAGAGTTTTATGTAGAGGAGCAGACCAGAATTGGAGGAACTGCTTATCTTCTTGTGTCCGATTCCTTAGATGATGAGGCAACAGCGTATATTTTTAAAGATGTGTCTGCAGAGGAGAGCCAGGAAGCCTGTTATGAGATGGTAGAGGACGAGGACGAGCTTCAGGCTGTATTTAAAGTATTTGAGCAGATGCTTGATGATGACGTGGATCTTGAAATGTAAAAATGAAAAGCTGCATAAAACAAAATACCCGGAACAGATCAGAGAAGAGGTATGGTGAGCAGCAGGAAATAAGCATGGAGGTGTAAATGCTTGAGTAACGAAAATAATTACGAATTTAATAATGAAGAACGTGGCGCCCATGAAGGACAGTCTGGACATGGAGCGAAGAGACCGTATAACAGACAGAAAAATTATAAATATAAATCCCAGCACAGAAATAATTATAACAGAAAGTCAGGCTTGAACGGGGAGAGAAAACAGCAGCCGGAGAAGGAAAAAACAGGAAAACCGGTTACGTTTAAAGCTCCAATCAAGGCTTCTGTAAAGAATAATCTGCATAAATCCAGAAAACCGGCATCCAAATTGAAAATCATTCCGCTGGGAGGTCTGGAGCAGATCGGAATGAATATCACTGCCTTTGAATATGAAGACAGTATTGTAGTTGTGGACTGTGGTCTGGCTTTCCCTGAAGATGATATGCTGGGAATTGACCTGGTTATTCCGGATGTGACTTATTTAAAAGAAAATATTTCCAAGGTAAAGGGTTTTGTGATCACTCACGGACATGAGGACCATATAGGAGCACTTCCTTATGTGCTTAAGGATGTGAATGTGCCGGTTTATTCCACAAAGCTGACCATTGCTCTGATCGCTAATAAATTGAAAGAGCACAACATGACCCGTACTACCAAACTGAAAGAAGTAAAGCATGGACAGGTGATCAATCTGGGAGACTTCTCAATTGAATTTATTAAGACCAACCACAGTATCCAGGATGCATCTGCACTGGCTATTTATTCTCCGGCAGGAATTGTAGTCCATACCGGTGACTTTAAGGTAGACTATACACCTGTATTCGGAGATGCTATCGACCTTCAGCGTCTGGCAGAAATCGGCAAAAAAGGTGTTCTGGCACTGATGTGTGACAGTACCAATGCAGAGCGCAGTGGCTTCACCATGTCAGAACGTTCTGTGGGACATGTGTTTGATAATCTTTTCAATGAATACAAAACGAACAGAATTATTATCGCAACCTTTGCTTCAAATGTTGACCGTGTGCAGCAGATCATCAATACTGCATATCGTTTTGGCAGGAAGGTAGCAGTAGAGGGACGCAGTATGGTGAATGTTATCACAACTGCTGCGGAGCTTGGATATCTGCGTATTCCGGATCAGACTCTTATAGAGATCGATCAGGTGAAGAACTATCCGGATGAGCAGGTTGTGCTGATCACTACCGGCAGCCAGGGAGAATCTATGGCAGCCCTGTCACGTATGGCAGCTAATATTCATAAAAAGATTGTGATCAAGCCCAATGATACGATCATTTTCAGCTCCAACCCGATCCCGGGTAATGAGAAGGCAGTATCCAAGGTGATCAATGAATTATCCATGAAGGGTGCCAAGGTAATTTTCCAGGATGTACATGTATCCGGACATGCCTGCCAGGAAGAGATCAAACTGATTTATTCTCTGGTGAAACCTAAATATGCAATTCCTGTGCATGGAGAGTACCGTCATCTGACAGCTCAGAAAAATATTGTTATGGAGCTGGGAATTCCAAAGGAGAACGTATTTGTTCTTGCTTCCGGAAATGTGCTGGAGCTTGACAGTCAGAGTGCACAGGTAACCGGAACTGTACACACCGGAGCAATTCTGGTAGACGGGCTTGGAGTAGGAGATGTAGGAAATATCGTGCTTCGTGACCGCCAGCATCTGGCAGAGGACGGAATTATGATCGTAGTTGTGACTCTGGAGCGTCACAGCAATGTAGTTCTTGCAGGACCGGATATTGTGTCCAGAGGGTTTGTCTATGTGAGAGAATCCGAGGATTTGATGGATAATGCCAGGGAAGTAGTGGAGAATGCACTGGATTCCTGTCTGGAACGCAATATTACAGACTGGGGCAAGATCAAGACTGTGATCAAGGATGCTCTCAGCGAATTCCTTTGGAAACGTACAAAGAGAAGCCCTATGATCCTTCCGATCATTATGGAGGCATAATAAAATGGAAGAGAACACATTAGAAGAAAGTATCAGCAGACTTCTGGCTTCTATAAAAGAAAGTGCTGAATATATAGAATTTGAGAAACAGAAAGAAATCCTAAGTCAGGACCCGGATCTGAAGAAGCGTGTGGATTCATTCCGGGCCAAAAACTACCGGATACAGAGCCAGTGCAGTTCAGACCAGCTTTTTGAAGTGGTAGAACAAATGGGGAAGGAATCTGCAGAGCTTCGCCGGCTTCCGCTGGTAAATGCATATCTGGATGCAGAGCTTGCTCTCTGCAGGATGATCCAGAGGATTTATATGGAACTGACCGATGGAATAGATTTTGATACTCCGAATATAAGCTAAGGATCAGAAAGGAAGAGAATTATGGGTGATACTGGTGAGACAAGAGACCGGGTAGGCGCGGCAGGAGTTGCAATTGCAAGTGTCTTTTTCAAAATCGCGCTTTATATCTGTGTTATTGTCCTGCTTTTCTGGATCGGTAAATCTGCTTTTCAGTTTGGGCATGACGTATTTAATCAGCAGGCTATGAGCCCTGGTGAAGGCCAGGAGGTAACAGTTGTTATTAAAGAGGATGCTTCTCTTTATGGAATAGCAAAGACACTCCAGAAAAAGGGACTGGTGAAAAGTGCACCGGTATTTTATGTGCAGGAGAGACTTTCCACTTATCATGGAAAGCTGAAGGCAGGTACCTATTTACTGAGTACAGCTTATACTCCCAATCGGATCATGGGAATCCTTGCGGGAGATGAGGAGCAGGAAGGGGTAAGTACTTCGTGATAGTAGAGGAGCGGATGCGTACCTATATCAATTCTCTGGATAGGGGAAATACCCCATTTCTGGAGGAACTGGAACAGACAGCCCTGAGAGACAGGGTGCCTGTGATCCGAAGAGAAATGCAGAGCTTTATAAAGACGTTTCTGGCTATGAACCAGCCGGGACGCATTCTGGAGGTGGGGACAGCCATTGGCTTCTCCACACTTCTTATGTGCGAATATGGGAGAGAGGATCTGCAGATTGTAACAATAGAGAATTATGACAAAAGGATTCCTATTGCCAGGGAAAATTTCCGCAGGGCCGGACGAGAAGATCAGATCACTTTGTTGGAAGGAGATGCAGGAGAACTGCTGAAAACTCTGGAGGGACCATTTGACATGATCTTTATGGATGCTGCCAAAGGGCAATATATTCACTGGCTTCCGGATATCAGGAGGCTGATGGCCAAGGGCAGTGTTCTGATTTCTGACAATGTACTTCAGGAGGGAGATATTATTGAATCTCATTACCTGGTAGAGCGCAGAAAGAGAACCATATATAAACGGATGCGGGAGTATCTGTATGAACTGAAACATGATCCATCCTTTGTAACATCCATTCTTCCTCTGGGAGATGGAGTTACAGTCAGTGTGAAACAGGAGTAATCATTATGAGAAAAATCGAATTGCTTGTTCCTGCAAGCAGCCTTGAAGTATTAAAAATTGCTGTTATTTTTGGAGCAGATGCTGTATATATCGGAGGGGAAGCCTTTGGACTGAGAGCAAAAGCCAAGAACTTTTCCCATGAAGATATGAAAGAGGGAATTACATTTGCCCATGAGCATGGGGTAAAAGTATATGTGACTGTAAATATCCTGGCTCATAACTATGATCTGCCAGGTGTAAGAGAATACCTGACAGAGCTTAAGGAACTGAAGCCTGATGCCCTGATTATTGCGGATCCCGGAATCTATATGTATGCAAAGGAAATCTGTCCGGAGATTGAACGCCATATCAGTACACAGGCAAATAATACGAACTATGAAACATACCGTTTCTGGTATCAGCTGGGAGCCAAGCGTGTGGTAACAGCAAGGGAGCTTTCACTTGCTGAGATCAGAGAAATCCGGGAGCATATTCCGGAGGATATGGAGATAGAGACATTTATCCACGGTGCAATGTGTATTTCCTATTCAGGAAGATGTCTGCTCAGTAATTATCTGGCAGGACGTGATGCAAATCAGGGAGCCTGTACCCATCCCTGTCGCTGGAAATATTCCATTGTGGAGGAGAAACGTCCTGGAGAATATATGCCTGTATTTGAGAATGAGAGAGGAACCTATATCTTTAATTCCAAAGACTTGTGCATGATCGAGCATATGGACGATATTGTAAACAGTGGAATTGACAGTCTGAAAATTGAGGGCCGTATGAAGACCGCCCTTTATGTTGCAACTGTTGCCAGAACCTACCGTAAGGCAATTGATGATTATATGGAGAGTCCTGAGAAATATCAGGCAAATATGCCATGGTATCAGGAGCAGATTTCCAACTGTACTTACAGACAGTTTACAACCGGATTTTTCTATGGAAAACCGGATGAGAATACACAGATTTATGATAATAACACTTATCAGAAAGAATATACTTATCTGGGATTTGCAGAAGCAGTGGATGAGCGTGGCTTTGCACAGATCACACAGAGAAACAAATTTTCTGTAGGAGAGACCATTGAGATCATGAAACCGGATGGACAGAATCTCTCTGTTACTGTCAGGGGGATTTATGATGAAGATGGCAATTCCATGGAAAGTGCACCTCATGCACAGCAGAAGCTGTTTATTGATTTAGGAACTGAAATCCAGGTTTATGATTTATTGAGAAGAGCAGAGTAAAAGTAAACGCAGCCAACAAATGAAACGTTGGCTGCGTTTATTCTGTCTGGGGAAAAAGTCCACGGAGTTTTTGTAAAGCGGTTTTCTCAATTCTGGAAACATAGGAGCGGCTGATGCACAGCTTTTGTGCGATTTCCCGCTGAGTTTCTTCCTCCATGCCAAAGAGCCCATATCTGTAGCAGATCACCTGATATTCCTTTTCTGACAGGATTTTTTTCAGAGATTGCAGCAGATATGTGGTATTTTCCCGGATGTAACATTCTTCTACAATATCCACAGGTACGCTTTCTATTACATCTAAAAGATTGATCTCATTTCCTTCTTTATCCGTTCCGATGGGGTCGTACAGAGATACTTCTTTCGAATGCTTCTTCTTAGCCCGAAAATACATCAGCAGTTCATTTTCTATACATCTGGCAGCATAGGTAGAAAGCCGGGAGGCTTTCTGGGGATTAAAGGTTGTGACAGCCTTGATCAGTCCGATGGTGCCAATAGAAATCAGATCATCAGTATCCTCACCGGTTCCCTGATACTTTTTGACCACATGGGCCACCAGCCGGAGATTATGCTCAATCAGGATATTCTTTGCCTGGGAATCGCCCTCCTGATATTTTTGAAGATAATATTTTTCCTGGGATATGGACAAAGGTTTTTGAAAGGCCTTCAAATCGCTACCTCGAAGGGGATTTCTATATAGTTTATGTCCGGGACAGGGTGTTGGTGCTTTTCCAAGAAATTTTGAGCCTTTTTACAATTTGCAGCGGCTGTTTCAAATCTGCATTGAGAAAACAGAATAACTACAGTATAATGAATGAAGAATACAATAAATACAACAGGAGAAGCACATGAAAATATATTCAGCCCCCCTTGAGGGAATCACAGGATATACATACAGAAGGGCACTTTACCAGTGCTTTGGAGGTTTTGACAAGTATTTTATTCCCTTTATCCTTCCAAATCAGAAAGGACATCTCAGCACCAGAGAAAAGAAAGACATTATGCCTGAGAATAATGAGGGGATGTATGCAGTTCCCCAGATTCTCACAAAGAATGCAGAGGATTTTATCCAGACAGCGGAAACTCTGCAGGAATATGGTTATAATGAAGTAAATCTGAACCTCGGCTGTCCGTCAAAGACTGTTGTGACAAAGGGAAGAGGAGCAGGATTTCTGGACAGACCGGATGAGCTGGATAAATTCCTGGATGAGATTTTCCGTAAATGTGATATGAAGATTTCCATCAAGACCCGATTGGGTATGGATGATCCGGAAGAATTTGAAGATCTGCTGACCATTTATAATAAATATCCACTGGAGGAGTTAATTGTTCACGCAAGAGTGCAGAAAGACTATTACAAAAATAAGCCCCGTCTGGAAACATTTGGGGAGGCAGTGGAGCGGGCCAAGAGCCCGGTTTGCTATAACGGAGATATTGTCACAGCAGAAGACTGTACCAGATTACAGGAAATGTTTCCGACCCTGAACTGCATTATGATAGGCAGAGGAATACTGAAGAATCCTGCACTTGCCAGAGAAATCCGTGGCGGTGCACCTGCGTCAAAGGAAGAAATCCGCAGATTTCATGATATGATGTACAATGAATACTGTGAAGACCTGTCCGGAGACAGAAATATCCTGTTCCGTATGAAAGAATTATGGTCTTATCTGGCACCTATGTTTACAAACAATAAAAAATATGCCAAAAAGATTAAGAAGGCTGAGAAATGTGTGGTATATGAAAATGCAGTCAGAGAATTATTTGGCTGTGAACAGTTAATTGGAGAAGTGGAAGATGGGGATATGGAAAAAATACTGGATCATTATAACAGCTGAAAGATATAGAACTCACAGTATTTCGATAAAAAGTAACTGATTAGTATCTTTAAGGTTGCAATATTTTTTATTAAGAAGGAGAAAAAAGAATCCTATGAAATCTCATGCATTTCAGATGAAATATTTCTTAGCAGGCATCTATATTATCTGTGTTATATTTACCTGCTTTAACGCCAGGTTTTATCATACGCCTCTGGCGAAGATATCTTCAGTAACAGAAAAGGAAACAATGAGCAGAAAAGGAACCAGGGATGCAGAAGAGTATTATTATACTCAGAAAATTACAGCGCGTATATTAAACGGTACCCATAAAGGGGAAGAGATTTCTATTTCTAATGAATATACATCGTCTCAGGTTCAGAATCAGAAATATCACAAAGGAGACACGGTCTTTTTAAGTGGTTCAAGGGAAAATCCAGGGAAATCCATACGTTCCATAAAGCGTGATGGTTATCTGGTATTGCTGGCAGGTGGTCTGTTTTTTCTTCTGATCTGTATTACAGGAAAGCAGGGATTCTATACGATCATATCGCTGATATTGAACACAATTATATTCGCGTTTGGATTTCAGGCTTTTATGAAAGGGGAAAATATCTTAAATATCTGCAATGTAATTGCTTTTCTATTTTCGATAACAACTCTGATCTGTCTGAATGGAATCCACAGAAAAACATGGGCTTCTGTTATTTCAACCATATGCGTACTGTTTCTGATCATGGCATTATTTGAATTTTCTATTCAGTTTTTTGGAGATCTGGATTATTCTAATCTGGAATATCTGGGGAGTATGAGTAATTCTGCTGATATATTCTGGACAGATATTATGCTGACAGGACTTGGAGCTATCATGGATGTAGATGTAACTATTAGTGCTGCAACAGGGGAAATTGTCCGGAAAAATCCAGATGTTTCTCTGAGAAAATTAATACATTCAGGACGGGAAATCGGATATGATATTATGGGAACCATGATAAATGTGTTGCTTTTTGTTCTGGCAAGCGGCATGATTCCTATGTTTATCCTGAAAATGAATAATGAGATCAGGTTTATAACGATCATACGATATCATATTCCATATGATATCTGTCGTTTTCTGATTGAAAGTATAGGAATTGTACTGGCAATCCCTGTATCTGTTTTTATTTCTTCTATTATCATGAAACTACCATTTCTGAAAAGGAGCGACAAAAAATGATAATTTTTCTTGCACTGGTGTTGATTATTTTAATGATTCTGATTGGTGGGGAGCGCGGAGCAGTTTCTCTTATGACATTGGCCGGTAATATTGTAATTCTGTTTATTTCGATTCTTCTGATGTCCATTGGTTTCCCGGCTCTGCTTCTGATATTGGCAGCAGGGGCAGGAGTCTGCTATAATTCCCTGTTCTACCAGAATGGAAACAATCCAAAGACACGGGCGGCTTTTCTGGCTACCTTGCTTGTGATGCTGCTTTTATTTATTCCGATTTATCTTATTATATGGAGATCAGGAAGCTATGGACTGAATGAGCTTCAGCTTTCAGAAGATGATTTTATGTATTATTACAGTACGGATATCCATATTAATATGCTTCATGTGGCAGTTTTTGTAACTGTTTTCAGTACTCTTGGAGCGGTTATTGATACTGCTTTATCTGTAACTTCTTCTGTATATGAAGTCTGGACACATAAAAACAGCCTGACAGCGAAAGAACTTACTTCTTCCGGCTATCAGGTTGGAAAAGAAATTATAGGAACAACTGTAAATACGCTGCTTTTTGCTTATCTTGGAGGCTCTATTCTGTTATTTGCCTATGTTCAGACACAGCAATATAACCTGGAAATTATTCTGAATTCCAAATTTCTTTTTCAGGATGTTGCAATCATGCTGTCTGGGGCGATTGCCTGCCTTTTTACAGTACCGGTATCAATCAGATGTGTGATCCGCCAGATCCATCATGCTGCATCTGAAACAGATCACAGCTGATCGGATTTGTTTTCACAGTCTTTGCAGATTCCATGAAGCATATCTCCGCTGCACTGCAGACGGAATCCATGATCCCGGAACAGATGCTCTTTTAATTCATCCATAAAGTCACAGTCAAGATGTACAACCTTGCCGCATCTGATACATTTCAGATGCAGGTGGTCTGTACATTTTTTTTCTTTTCCTGCGAACTGAAACACTGCTTTGTCAGAATTCAGATCCGGGTATTTAATTACAACGTGTTCCGCGCAAAGCTTATCCAGATAGCGGTAGACAGTTGTTGTGTTTACTTTAATTCCCGTTTCTTTTAAATACTTTTCAATATCAGCAACACTGACAGTAACTTCGCTTTGTTCTTTCATATATTCTAGAATAACCTGCCTTGTTTTTGTAGTATAGGGTTTTCGTTCAGCCATTTCTTTATATCCTCCATTATTCAGTTGGTATGTAGCAATCAATTATGCGCTTCTGTTTTTATTTATTATTGTAGCCTTTTATTTCTTCTGCGTCAATTCGGCTTTGAGATAGTTATGGCCAGCTTTTATCCTATGTATGATTTTGTAGAACATCTGGAAGAATACAGGATCGCAGGAAAGAATTACCGGACTCATATAAGCTTATGGGATACCCTTGAAGATGAATTGCAGGCTAATGCAGATATGACATTTGACTTGATTGGTAATTTGGGAACAATTGATTATAAAACAGCAGATAGCAAAGAAATTATTGCATCGTATGAACGGTAATATATTTTTAGTCAACTTTTAGACAATTTGCAGAGCGGAGTTTCAAAAGGCGTATGGAAGTTTTAATTTAACTCCATACGCCTTTTGAACTCGCTGTACAACGTTCTTTTACCGTTGTACGGCAGATGTTTTTTATTGGTGAATGGAATCCCCTTCTTCTTGTATGAGTTAGCCATTTTTAACTGCATCAGAAATGGCTTTGTCTAATTCCTTAACTGTGGAGTTTATCAGGATTTGTCCTTTGAGACATTAGTCAGGAAACAGAATGTTACCTTTGGTAGATAAAACGATTTTGGTCAGATTGAGAATTCTTTGTTTTTCTGGTACAATTGAGAAAAACATTTGGAAAGAACGAGAGCGTTGGAATGAAGACAAGATAAGAAATATCTTGACTATATCGACAGCGAGGAATGCTTCTTCTCCGAAAGGCAAGAAGGTGAGGAGAAAACAATAATGAAAAATCTTAGATTAAAAGAAGTATCTATAAAAGATCTTGATCAGATCAGGGCACTGTACTGGAGACTTTTGGACAGTTCTCCGAAATATAGTCAGATCCTGCAGTGGAAAAAGAATATATATCCAAATGATGACGATTGGAATTCTTATATTGTAAAAGGTGAAATGTACTTGATTTTGAAGGACATGGATGTGATTGGTGCAGTAGCGGTGACGAATGCTCAGTCAAAAGAATATAGAAAGATTCACTGGAAAGTTAAGGTGGATGATCAGGATGCAGCGGTGGTTCATCTGCTGATGGTTTTACCTGAATATCAGGGAGATGGAGCGGCAACAGCAGCACTTGATGAAATCATCAAGCTGGCTGCAGACAAAAAGAAAAAGGCAGTGCGGCTGGACGCGATCGGAACTAATGTGCCAGCACAGAAATTGTATGAAATATACGGCTTTGTTAATTGCGGAACAGCACAGGAGTACTATGAAAGTACCGGAGAAACAGAATTCGTATTTTACGAATATGTACTGGCGGAGTAGCAGTTACATATGAAATGAAAAGTATTTACTAATCGGAAATTGTCGAACTGACACATTAGAAAGGATTATATATGAGTGAGTTGATTAAGGCTGATAATGAATATAAGAAGCCAGCCACTCGGTATTTCCGGTTATGAATTATCAAAACTTATACCAGAAGAGTTCAGAGGTAGTATGCCTACCATTGAAGAAATTGAAGTTGAATTAAATGAATAACTTCCAGACAAACATTTTTCAACAGAGTATTGTATAATTTGGATGAAGTAATTTTTATGAGGTAATTTTATGTGTGAAAATGAAAAAAAGAAATATCATTCCATTGAGATGACCACAGGATCTCTCTGGAAAAATATACTTCTCTTCAGCCTTCCTCTTATGGGATCACAGGTACTGGAGGTTCTTTTTAACTTAAGCGATGTTGCCGTTGTTGGACGGTTTGCAGATTATATGGCACTAGGTGCTGTCGGTTCCACAACTTTGCTGGTTACTCTGTTTACCGGAATCCTTATCGGAATGGGTGCCGGTGTCAATGTCCGCGTAGCTCACGAACTGGGTGCCGGTAATAAAAAAGGCACAGAAGAAACAATCCATACTTCTCTTCTTTTGTGCGCAATCACAGGTCTGCTCGTCTGCGCCATCTGTCTTCTGTTTTCCGGGCGGATGCTGTCCATGATGAACACGAAGCCGGAACTTATTGATCAGGCTATTTTATATATGAAGATCTATTCCCTGGGAATGCCTGCAATGGCCGTATACAATTTCGGAAACGGCGTATTAAGTGCCATAGGCGATACGAAACGACCATTGATCTACCTTTCCATTGCAGGTGTGGTCAATGTTCTTCTGAATCTGTTTTTTGTTATTGTCTGTCATATGGCAGCCGCAGGCGTTGCAACAGCCAGCGCAATTTCTCTGTATATCTCTGCTTCTCTGGTGATGATCCATCTCCTCAGAAGAACCGATGACTGCAAAGTATCTCTGCGTAAGATCTGCCTGCACCCCAAGGCCTGCAAAGCAGTTCTCATGCTTGGTATCCCTACAGGTCTTCAGAACGGAATCTTTGCTATTGCAAACCTGTTTGTGCAGACTGGTGTCAACTCTTTTGATGCAGTGATGGTTTCCGGAAATGCAGCTGCCGCAAATGCTGACTCCCTGATCTATAATGTCATGTTTTCTTTTTATACTGCATGTGCAAGCTTTATCGGTCAGAACTGGGGTGCCGGTAATAAAAAACGAATGCTGAAATCTTATAGAGTCAGCCTTACATATGCCTTCATTTTCGGTGCAATCCTGGGTGGACTACTCCTTGTGTTTGGCCCACAGTTTCTTTCTCTGTTCGCTACGGAACCAACAGTTATTGATGCTGGTATGCAGAGGATTCGTATTATGGCATTCAGCTATGCGTTTAGCTGTTTTATGGATGGCAGTATCGCCGCATCCCGAGGCATCGGAAAAAGTATTCCGCCTACCATTATCGTTATCCTGGGCTCCTGCGTATTTCGTATTGTCTGGATTTATACAGTATTTGCACATTTCCAGACGATTTCATCACTGTATCTTTTGTATATCTTCTCATGGGGAATTACAGGACTTGCAGAAACTCTGTTTTTTGTTGTAAGTTTTAACATAATATATAGCAAGAATTCTCCTTCCTCTATAGGTGGGAGATGAATTGCAAAAAAAACAGAAAAGAACACTTGTTCTGCAACGCGATTCATGGTATAATAGAATCAGTCGATAAGGTAAAAGATCAAAAAAGGACTGTTTTTATGGAAAAAATAGATCACAATGCACATTCAGTATATTTGATGTATTATCATCTGATCATGGTGGTAAAATATCGAAGAAAAGTTATCAATGACCCAATTTCAGAAAGAGCAAAAGAAATATGGGAATATATTGCACCCCGATATGGAATTGTTTTGGAGGAATGGAATCATGATATTGACCATGTGCATGTAATGTTTCGTGCACAGCCTAAAACGGAACTCAGTAAATTTATCAATGCATATAAAAGTGCCAGCAGCAGGCGCACCAGTTGAAGTAATCCGTCAATATATCGAAACCCAGGGAGAGAAAAAGCATTGAACATAGCATATCGTTTCCGGATCTATCCAACAGAAGAACAGAAGATACTTCTGGGAAAAACATTTGGCTGCTGCCGTTTTCTGTATAACCAGATGCTTAATGACAAGATCCGGGAGTATAAAAAGACGAAAAAACTGTTAAAAAATACACCAGCCATGTATAAAAAGGAGTATTCATTTCTGAAAGAAGTAGATTCGCTGGCACTGGCAAATGTTCAGCTTCATTTGGAGAAAGCATATAAGAATTTTTTCCGTGATCCCAAGGTTGGATTTCCACGTTTCAAGTCAAAACATCACTCCAAAAACAGCTACACAACAAATGTAGTCAACGGAAATATTCTGGTAGAAAATAAGCGGATCCGGCTTCCCAAATTAAAATGGATCTCCATGAAAAAACACAGGGAGCCTGCAGAAAACTGCTGTCTGAAATCAGTGACAGTCAGTATGGAGCCGTCCGGAAAGTATTTTGCAAGTCTGCTGTATGAAGGATACAGCTGCGAAAACCAAGCAGCAGATGAAGATTACAGCAATGCCAAAATACTGGGGATTGATTATGCGATGCAGGGGATGGCAGTGTTTTCAGAAGAGATTGAACTTGAAAAAGCAGGATTCTTCAGAAGAAATGAAAAAAGGCTGGCAAGGGAGCAGCGTAAACTGTCGAGATGTGTAAAAGAAAGCCGCAATTATGTGCGGCAGAAAAAGAAAGTTGCCAGTTGCCATGAAAAAATACGAAACCAGAGAAAGGATTATCTGCATAAACTGAGCCGCAGGATCACAGACCAGTACGATATAGTCGCGGTAGAAGATATTGATATGAAAGCAATGGGCCAGTGCCTGCACTTTGGGAAAAGTGTACAGGATAATGGATACGGGATGTTCCGGAATATGCTGGATTATAAGCTTGCCTGGAAGGGAAAGAAATTAGTAAAGATAGACCGCTTTTTCCCTTCAAGCAAAAAATGCAGTAAATGCGGAAAGATAAAAAAAGAGCTGGGATTATCCGAAAGAGTATACCGCTGCACGTGTGGAAATGAGATGGACAGAGATCGAAATGCAGCGATCAATATCCGTGAAGAGGCAAGAAGGATGCTGGCAGTATAAACTGTCCATATCCGGACAATAAGTAAGAAAATACGCCCGTGTCCGGGCAAAAAGAATCGCGGGGCACGCGAGGATAGCTTGTAGATACTTGGCTCAGTAGAGTCATTGAGCAAGAAGCCCCCACTTCAAAATCTGGGATTTAAGTGGTGGGAGCATGTCACGAAAATATGGGTTGGAAAATAGTCACAGCCACTCTGTGATTTATATGCCAGGTGGATTCCACAATTGACTGGAAAGAAAATCAGCTTACAAAACGGGTGAAATCTCAATCGGAATTGACCGAGCTGAAAGTGAGGGATACTTCTTGTCCGAGGGGCAAGAAGGTGGAACTAAAAATAATTAGAACAATCGGAATTTTTAGGAGTAAAGACATGACTACTATTGTGCAGTTGCGCCCCCTTGAACACAGTGATAGAGAGCAATTTGTTTTAGACAATCAGGAAGCCTTCAATTACGGTGCCCTGGAAGAATTTGGCCTTAGAGATAATCATTTTGAGGAAGATGGACAGATTATATCACGAGAAACGATTGAGCAGTCCATTGACGATGGTGAAGCTTACCGCATCGTACTCGATGGCAAAAAAGTAGGCGGTGTTGTGATTAAAGTCGAGGGTGAAAAAGGCGACCTAGATCTTCTTTTCATTGCGCCATCAGTTCATAGCAAAGGCATCGGGTATGCTGCATGGTGCGAAGTTGAGAAGTTATATCCAGAAGTGAAAGTCTGGGAAACCGTAACGCCCTATTTCGAGCAGCGGAACATCCATTTTTATGTGAACAGATGTGGTTTTCACATCGTAGAGTTCTTTAACAAATATCACCAAGCCCCCAATAATCCGGAAATGAATGCTGAAAAGCAGGACGAGCAGTTTCCGAACGGAATGTTTCGGTTTGAAAAGATTATTAGGTAACTTCCAGTTTACAGAAACCCTATATACGAACATAAATAGGCAGCTTCGGCTGTCTATTTCCATATAATCGCACATTTGCGTAACTCCATAAGTCTGAATACAAACTGCAGGGTGTGAAAGTTTATACGAAAAGTCTTGCGAGGAGGGGTAAACTAGTGTATAATGATTATAACAATATAGAGCGTTAAAGTAAATTAGGTGACGAGGAGGTGAACGTACAGCACCTTAATACATCAAAACTTTTCATATTTCGAACTCAGAAGTTAATGTTAATGTTAATGTTAATGTTCTTTCAAATAGGAGGGCAAGAAGATGAAAAAGCGTAGAGTATCGAGACCGCTGTTAATTCTGGCAGTGACAATTGCTATGATCGCTGCAACTGCAGTGGTTGCAAGCGCAGCAACAATTAACAAAAATGATGCAGATTATAAGTATTCTAAGACTCTTGAAGATGGTACTGTTGTGTCCTTTACTAGAGATCTTATTAATGAACCTGTCGCTACAGACTACATTCAGTGCAAAATTCAGCTTAGGGAAGGCGATGAATTCGGCAATTACCCTTTCTTTGGTCTAACTTATAGTAAACGACTTCCTAACCAGGAGTGGGACAAGAATGGAACCGTTGCATATGGTGTATTAAATATTAAAGGTAGTAATCTTAAGCAAGGAATGTATAGTCTTACATGTAATGGCGATGGTTGGAAGAATTATACGATAGATTTCTTCTATGCAAACTTCCAAAAAGCTACTAAGATGATGATTACAACATATCCTGACAAGATTCTGTTTAATGCTGACCGTCTGACTCGTGACCAGCATGGTGAGTATACAAATGTGTTTGTTAAAGGACATAACTTTGATGCAATGCTCAAGAATGGATGGGGAGAGTGGATGGCAACAAAGGCTCCATCGACAATGAAGCCAGGTAAGAAATATAACTTGTATGCAGGACAGATAGACCGAGTTAACAACTATCAGGTTAATTCCAAGGTTTATAAGTTAGCTACAGTGACTATGGGTCCTTCAACTAAGCCTGTAATCAAGTCGGTAAAGATTTCTAATGTTAAGGTTAAGAGATATTTTAGCTATAATGAAGGGAAATATAGATATAAGACCACATTCAAGATGACTGTAACCTTAAGCAAGATGGCTAAGGGTGCAAAGGGTATAGATCTTACTACAAGTGTAAACGGCATTTCTTCATACAAGACACTTAAGGGCACAAAGAATACCTACACAGCGAATTTCAATTGGGATATGCCTATGAGCTTAAAGGGTAAAACTGTTTCAGTTAAGGTAAAGACTTATAATGATACTAAGTATAAGGCTTACAGCTACGACTCAAAGGCTAAGAAGGCAAAGATTTGATAGGTGTACACTGATAACAATTACAAAAACCAAACAGAATAATTAAACTACATGCCCTGAGCTCAGTTGCTCAGGGCTACTTTTACATTCAGAAGGGGAGCAAAACCTACTAGTATTGCTTTAGCAAGCATCGCCCATCTACTCCGCCACGGAGATTTGGGCTGATAGCAATAGTGTATGTTGGAGTAAGATGTTATAGGAAAACAAAAATTTAGAGCAGCAAGCTCAGGCTATATTTGATGATATGTTTCCTGACATTTTTTCATTAAATACGGATGCTACTCTCCAAGATTTAATCGTATTTGCAAATGGCAAAAAACGCCCAAAAACAATTGGAAACATCCCCGTATATGGTGGAAATGGCATATTAGCATATACTGATAAATCTAATGCTGATAATTGTGTCATCATTGGTAGGGTTGGCGCATATTGCGGTAATACATTTTTATGCCTTGATAAATGCTGGACAAGCGATAATGCCATACAAGCAAAAAATCGTACTGGCTCCTCACCATTGTTTATTTATTACTTATTGCGAAATGCATCACTATCTTCCCGACATATTGGCACCGGACAACCGCTAATGACGCAAGAAATTCTAAATGCTATACCTATTAAGTATCCAGTAGAAGAAAAAATTTCAGCATTTATCGAAACTTGTAGCCCTATACATAAAATGATTTCTGGCAATAGACAACAGAATGAGTCACTTGCATCAATAAGAGATTCCATGCTTCCTAAACTGATGTCTGGCGAAATGGATGTTTCAGAGCTGAATCTCTAAGCAGCTAAATTCCAGTTTACAGAACTGAATCAAAAGAGCTCGAAGGAGCTCTTTTTCCTTTTTTATAATAGTATCATTATGGTATAATAGAGACATTAAAATCGGAATTTCAGGAGGTGTTTTTATGCCACAAATGAATAAGGGAGGAAAATTTATTTTCGGGAAATCACTCATTCGGACGGATGGAACATTGCGGATTCCACCGCAGGCAATGGAAGAATATCACATTGCAGATGAAGGAAAAGTATATCTTTTTACCGGAAGTAAGATTACCGGTGGCTTCTGCGTCACCCGGAAAGGCCTTTTGCATCCGTCAAAACTTGGTCACATTTTGGACGATACTCCACCGTTGCTTGACTACTCAGCAGGTTCTGGCGAATTTATCAAATACAAGGGGCGTTCCTACTGCTGGGTAGAGATTTCACAGGAGGGGCAAATTCTTCTTACGAAGAAAATGATGGATTTTTTGAAGGTGAGACCCGGAATGGAGCTGCTCTCTATCCGCAGTAGCGACATCGCGTTTACGATGGGAGCTAAAGGACCGCTATTGGAAAAAGCAGAAAACTATGATGGTGAAATTCCGCTTTTTTAAGTGTAACAATTTGAATTTGTGGAGGATAACTATTGTGGATAAAGCAGTTATTTATATACATGGAAAAGGTGGTAATGCTGAAGAAGCTATTCATTACAAACCGCTCTTTAGTAATTGTGATGTGATTGGTCTCGACTATACTGCACAGTTTCCATGGGAAGCAAAAGAAGAATTTCCATTACTTTTTAATTCAATTTATAGAAACTACAAGACTGTTGAAGTAATTGCCAATAGCATTGGAGCGTATTTTGCTATCAATGCCTTATCAAATCAGCAAATAGAGAAAGCATATTTTATTTCGCCCGTTGTAGATATGGAAAGGCTTATTGCTGATATGATGATTTGGGAAAATGTTACAGAGGATGAACTCAAAGAGAAAAAAGAAATTCAGACAACCTTTGGAGAGACTCTTTCATGGGATTATCTTTGCTATGCAAGAGAAAATCCTATTATATGGGAAATCCCAACGCACATTTTGTATGGTGAAAAAGATAATCTTACCGCTTATGGAACGATATTTGAATTTGTACAGAGGACTAATTCAACACTTTCTATTATGAAAAATGGAGAGCATTGGTTTCATACGGATGAACAAATGAAATTTCTTGATGAATGGATAATAAAATCTTCCAAATAAATTCAAGTTTTATTGATTAGGAAATTGGGGAGTTATGCATTTTGTAAAGGGGGATCTATAAATGAAAACGTGTTGTTTGGTATGGGAAATTCCTGTAATAGAGGGAGAACATTATAATCCAATTATGAATGTCATTTATATGCAAAAAGCAAAGAAATTTTTGAATCAACTAAATCGATATTTTCAGGATGAGAATATGGATTGGAAGTGTGTTTTAGACCATTCAGCATGTACTTATAATGAGATTTTTTCCAGTGAACATCAAGCAGTTATTTTTGCTCCGGAAGCTAAAACAAGACAATGGTTATATAAAAAAGAAATTCAAGATGAAAGTATTCCAAAATATTATTTGGATTTTGCAGAATATAATGAAGGAAAGTTAGATAAAATAGCAATTTTCTTTATGAACTTAAAAAATGATATACAATAGATTTCCTTGTTATGGAGCAATGATATGTTTTGAAGGTAGAAAAAATTACAGGGAAAAGAAAGAAACCAAAGTAAAAAGCCGATGCGGGACTTTTGAATCCAGTATCGGCTTTATTGATCTTACAGAGGTTTTGAAAAATTTACTTTTAATGGTTCATCAGTGCTTTGATATTTGAGGCTGTGTGGATTTTTTTCGATACAGCAGGAATAACATAAACAATAGAATTACCGGAAAAATAAGTCCGAATCCCATGCCAATCCTAATATTATTTCCGGCATTCTGGGTGATACGACCAACAATTCCAGGTCCAATGCTGCCACCTAAATCTCCTGCCATGGCAAGAAGAGAAAACATAGCCGTTCCACCTGTTGGAAAAGTTTTTGAGGAAATACTGATTGTTCCAGGCCACATGATTCCAACTGAAAATCCACATGCAATACAACCGATAAGTCCGATAATCGGGCTGGATGACAAAGCGGCAAGTAGATAACAGACAACGCATAATATGCCTGAACCACCCATAAACTTCATTAAATCTAACTGTTCTCCATATTTTCCAAAAATTATACGGCTGATTCCCATTGTTACTGCAAACATACATGGACCTGCTAAATCTCCCAGGGCTTTTGACAATCCTAGTGCGGCTTCTGCATAAGCAGAAGCCCATTGAGCCATTGCAAGCTCAGAAGCTCCGGAACAGATCATCAGACATATTGCAACCCAGAAAAATGGTTTGGAAAACAGATTCTTAATTCCCATTCCGGAACCATTGTCAACCAGAGGTTCAATGGGACAGGTCATGAAGTTATAAGTATTAACTGCAGGAATGATTGCCCATATTACGGCGAGCCATTTCCAGTTGTCTATTCCAAATATCAGGAAAAATAAGCTGGAAATCAAAATTGTCCCAACAGCTCCCCAACAGTAAAAGGAATGGAGCAGACTCATAGTTGCTTCTTTGTTTTCAAACGGACAGGCCTCTATAATAGGGCTGCAAAGTACTTCTATTAAACCACTTCCGATGGCATAAACAATAACACTACATATAATTCCAATAAAAGGATCAGGTAAAAAATCAGGTAAAAATGCCAGTCCAAGCAGACCCAGTGCAGAAAATATTTCTGATGTAACAATGCACACACGATACCCGATATGGTCCACGAATTTGGCACAGAACAGGTCAACCAGAAGCTGTGTGAAAAAGAAGAAAGTGGATATCAGAGCAATATTACCGAGAGAAATATGGTAGTCACTGTGAAATTTCAAAAAAAGAAGCGGTGCGAAGTTTGCCGTAATAGCCTGTGTGATAAACCCCATATAACAGGCGATTTTTGTCTTATGGTAGTCTGTTTTTTTTATAGAATTTCTACATTTAAAAATCATAAGTATACCTCTTTTCTTTTTTTACTTGATTATATAGCAAATATTAGATATATACATTGAATTAAATTGTAGAAATACTGTATAATATCGTAAAAAAGAAAGAACGTGATATGGAGATGGATTATAATAAAACATATAATAGAATACTTACAGACGAGGAGTTCATGGAAATTAAACAGCATGGAAGCAGTGATTATCCATTCCAGTATTATTATGATAATCTGGAATTGTTTGATTTTCATTGTATTGAGTGGCACTGGCACAGAGAATTTGAGTTTTTATATGTGGAGTCTGGACAAGTTACATGCGGAATAGGAGAAAAACAGATTATATTGTCAGAAGGAGAAGCAATTTTTATTAATTCTAAAATATTGCACCGCTTTTACGCATCATCAGGTGGTATCATTCCTAACTTTGTATGTATGCCGGAATTTATTGCACCGGAGAACAGTCTGATCTATAAGAAATATATCTTGCCAATCATTTCATCGAATATATATTTCCGGTGTTTTCAGACTGATGAACTATGGCAGACAAAGATTATACAAACTATGATAAAAATAATGGAAATACAGGAGAATGAGAAAATAAGAGAACTTGCTACTTTGGCATTGATGCAGGATTTATGGCTGACTTTTTATGAAAATGTAAAGTTTTCTGATAAAGGAGAGGTACAGACAGTTGATGAAGTTGCACAGAAAAGAGTACAGTTAATCATGCAATATATACATGAAAACTATAATCGCAATTTGTCTCTGGATGAAATTTCCTCGCATATAGGAATCAGTAAAAGTACTGCACTTAATTTGTTCCACCGGTTTTTACATACTACACCGGTTAATTATCTGATAGGATATCGACTTCAGGCAGCTTCCTGGTTATTGAAAAATACGAATAAAAAAGTAAAAACAATTGCCTATGAAAGTGGATTTCATAACGTTGATTATTTTTGCAGATTGTTTAAAAAACGTTATCATTTAACCCCATCAGAATATCGCTGCACATGTTTAAAATTGTTGTCGGCAGATCCGAGTCTTCAGACCCATAAATAAAGCCGATGCGGGATTTTTGAATCCTGTATCGGCTTTGTTAATTTGCGAAGATTTTGAAAAATTTATTTTACTGGTTCATCAGTGCTTTGATGTCTTCTTCCGGTGTGGTGATAGGTGCAATACCATAATTTTCCACCAGATAGTTCAGAATATTAGGAGACAGGAACGCCGGAAGAGAAGGACCAAGACGGATGTTTTTGATACCTAAGTGTAAAAGTGTCAGCAGGATACAAACTGCTTTCTGTTCATACCAGGAGAGAACGAAGGAAAGCGGAAGCTCATTTACAGAACATCCAAATGCATCCGCAAGTGCCACAGCAACCTGGATTGCACCATAAGCATCATTACACTGGCCCATATCCATCAGTCGTGGCAGACCACCGATTTCTCCCAGATCCAGATCATTGAAACGGAATTTTCCGCATGCCAGGGTGAGAACAATACTGTCAGAAGGTGTCTGCTTCACGAATTCCGTATAATAGTTTCGACCTGGTTTGGCACCATCACAGCCGGCAACCAGGAAGAAATGGCGGATAGCGCCTGATTTTACTGCTTCTACTACAGTATCTGCATGGGACAGAATGGCTGCATGTCCGAAACCGGTTGTCACTTTCGTACCGCCGTTGATGCCTGTGCGTGTCTGATCTTCTTTGTAACCACCCAGTTCCAGTGCTTTTTCAATAACCGGTGTGAAATCTTTCTTCTCGTCGATATGAACAGCGCCTGGGAAAGCAACCACTTCTGTTGTAAATACTCTGTCAGCATAACTGCTTTTTGGTGGCATCAGACAGTTGGTGGTGTAAAGGATCGGAGCCGGAAGATGATCAAACTCTTTCTGCTGATTCTGCCATGCAGTTCCGAAATTTCCTTTTAAGTGAGAGAATTTCTTTAAGAGTGGATAGGCATGGGCAGGGAGCATTTCACCGTGGGTATAGATGTTGATTCCTTTTCCTTCTGTCTGTTCAAGTAAAAGCTGCAGATCCTTCAGATCATGACCGGTTACTACAATAAATGGTCCTTTTTCTACAGTAAGTGTAACTGCAGTCGGTTCCGGTGTTCCGTAAGTTTCTGTATTGGCCTTGTCAAGAAGTGCCATACATTTCAGATTGATTTCCCCTACTTTCAGTACAGTAGGAAGCAGTGTGTCCATACTTTCTTCATAACCAATCTTAAATAATGCTTCGCAGAAGAAACGGTTTACTTCGGCATCTTCATAATTCAGAACATTTGCATGATAAGCATAGGCTGCCATTCCGCGAATCCCGAAAAGAATAAGGGACTTCAGGGAGCGGATATCTTCATCTGCATTCCACAGCTGCTGTATGTCATATTCGTCTGATTTACCGCAAGGTGACTGACATTTATTGCAGTCAGGAACCAGTCTTTCTTTTTCTGCTCTGACTTTTTGTATCATATTTTCGATTGCTGCATCGTCAAAACTCACATTTGTAACGGTAGTAAACAGTCCTTCAATTATGACCTGACTGGTACTTTTGGAAATAGTTTCTGCGCCATCGACAGCTCTTGCCAGACCGATCAATGCACCTGTCAGCTCATCCTGTAATTTGGCAGTGGCTGCCTTTTTTCCGCAGACACCTGCATTTCCTGTGCAGCCGGTGCATCCCACTGTCTGTTCACACTGATAACAAAACATTTTTTTATCCATTGTCGTATCCTCCTTTATTCTATAATATTTCCATCAATACCTATGGTTATAA
Organism: Blautia sp. HCP3S3_C12; assembly: GCF_052064155.1. NCBI lineage: Bacteria > Bacillati > Bacillota > Clostridia > Lachnospirales > Lachnospiraceae > Blautia > Blautia sp. HCP3S3_C12. The sequence continues at coordinate 244,645 of NZ_JBQHWC010000001.1, forward strand.
CCTGCCAGGGAATGAATTTTCCACTATTCTGAAGTGCTTTTCTGGTTGCCATCTCAAGTCCGCCACAGCATGGCACTTCCATTCTTACAATCGTCACACTTTGAATATCGTTATTTTGGATTATTGCAGTCAGTTTCTCGCTATAATCCACCTGATCCAATTTAGGACAGCCGATTAATGTTACCTTATTTCGGATAAAATCCTGATGAAAGCCTGCGTAAGCGTAAGCAGTACAATCGGCTGCGATTAAAAGCTTTGTGCCGTTAAAATATGGGGCACTGACAGGTGCCAGCTTAATCTGTACCGGCCAGTTCTGAAGATTGGATACCTGACCTGTGGTTGAAGATGTTTTTTCTGATTTGGGCATTTCTGATCGCTGAATCTGCATGCTTTTAGACCCGGGACAGCCAGCATGAGCAGTTATTGCCTGATTTTTGGCAAATATTTTTTTCTGTGCTTCTTTCACAGCCGCTTCATCATATTCAGGTGCTTCCCGTTCCTCAAAGGAAATGGCACCTGTGGGACACTCCGGGAGGCAATCCCCCAGTCCGTCACAGAAATGTTCTCTCACCAATTCTGCTTTTCCATTAATGATATCAATGGCACCTTCGTGGCAGGCATCTGCACAGGCGCCGCAGCCATTGCATTTTTCTTTATCGATTCGAATAATCTTTCTTATCATTTTACCTCCGTCAATAGATTTAACTTTTGTTTCTGTCAGCATTATAGTATGATAAATACAACTTGTATGTTTGATTTCCAACAGGAGGAATGATTTTGAAAAAATATTTATCTATTTTAAAAACTAGTCCATTTTTTACAGGCCTTACTGATAACGAGATATTATCTATACTGCATTGTGTAAAAGCAACAACAGTTTCCAAAAAACGAGATTCTTATATTTTCAGAGCAGGAGATTCTACCGAGGTAATGGGACTTGTGGTGTCCGGCTGTGTTCTTGTTATTCAGGAAGACCTTTGGGGGCATCGGAATATTCTGTCGAAATGTCATACCGGTGATTTCTTTGGTGAGCCATATGCAGCAAGCCCGGGAGCTGTTCTGAATGTCAGTGTGGTGGCAGATACGGATTGTGAGATTATTCTGCTAAATGTCCAAAGGCTTCTGATTTCCTGCCCGACTGCATGCGAACACCATCAGAAGCTGATCCGCAACCTGGTCAGTGTCCTGGCAAATAAGATACTGATTCTGAACGACAAAATCACACATGTGGGCAAGCGAACGACAAGGGACAAACTATTGTCCTATCTGTCGGCAGAGTCTATCAGACATTCGTCGTTATCCTTTGATATTCCCTTTGACCGGCAGCAGCTGGCTGATTATCTGTGCATTGACCGTGCGGCAATGTCTACGGAGATATCAAAGCTGCAGAAAGAAGGCTTTATAAAAACAAATAGAAATCATTTTGAATTGACTGTTTGTAATAATTCGGCTTCTGAAATAAAAATGTGATATCCATCATGAAAAATGATAGGAGTCATGTGGGTATTCGCAATTGAAGCAGGAGACTTACCTGTTTCGGTTAAAAAAGCAGAGAAATTCTGCGTCAGATATCTTTGCCGTGTGTCGGCACGCCTGCAGATATCATCCTTGTCTTTCACACACTCTGATGAACTGTCTTAAATGCATTATTTATTAGGACTGCTATAGGAAAAAGGACAGATATCGGTTATGCATATAGTATTAAAAACTATATAAACTGGTTTCTCTTGACAACAATAAATATTGTGATATACTTTGGATATCAAAATATTTAAAATGCAAACAAAACAATAGGAGAAGAATCAAAATGAAGAATTTCAAAATAGGAGATAAAATCACAAGAGTTCCATTGATTCAGGGAGGAATGGGAGTTGGGATCAGTCTTGGCAGACTTGCAGGTTCTGTTGCGAAAGCAGGAGGAGTTGGTATTATTTCCACTGCACAGATCGGCTACAGGGAAGAAGACTTTGACAGAAATCCGGCGGCAGCCAACGAACGTGCCATTGCCGGCGAAATGAAAAAAGCCCGTGAGATTTCAGAAGACGGAATCATAGGATACAATATTATGGTTGCACTGAAAGAATATGCATCTCACGTAAAGGCTGCAGTAAAAGCCGGAGCAGACATCATTATTTCCGGTGCGGGACTTCCCACAGAGCTTCCGGAACTGGTAAAAGGAAGTCTGACAAAGATTGCACCCATCGTATCTACAGACAAATCCGCAAAAGTAATCCTGAAATACTGGGACAGAAAATACAAAAGAACTGCAGATCTGGTAGTGATCGAAGGTCCTCAGGCAGGCGGACACCTTGGTTTTCATAAAGAAGAGCTGGAGAAATATACTGAAGAATCCTACAGTGAAGAAATAAAGAAAATCATCGCAACAGTAAAAAGCTACGCAGAGAAATATGAGACAGAAATTCCAGTGATCGTAGCAGGTGGTATCTATAACAGAGAAGATGTCCGAAAAGTGGATAATCTTGGTGCTGATGGCATTCAGGTTGCTACCCGCTTTATCACAACGGAAGAATGTGATGCAGACATCCGCTATAAAGAAGCCCATTTAAAAGCAAAAGAATCCGACATTGCCATTGTAAAAAGTCCGGTAGGAATGCCAGGTCGTGCCATTATGAACAAATTCATGACCCGTGTCATGAACGGCGAACAGATTCCACACAGTCCCTGTCATGGATGTCTCGTAAAATGCAGCCCAAAAGAAATACCCTACTGTATTACTGACGGACTGATCAATGCAGTAAAAGGAAATGTAGATGAAGGGCTTCTTTTCTGTGGTGCAAAAGCATGGAAAGCAGAGCGTTTGCAGACAGTACAGGAAGTGATTAATGACTTGTTTTAATCAATCAAGTAGCGAAGCGGATTGTGAATATCCGTTTGACTATAGAAATGCATAATTTAAGGGGTGAACGTTTTGTAATGTTCACCCCTTATTATGGATTTGTACAGTATTTAATTCTGAATTTCTGCCAGTGCCTTTTTAAACTGAAATGCAAATAAAACAGAGGTAAAGATCACAGCAGTAATATCTGCAATGGGTTCTGCCATATATACGCCTGTTGTTGGATCAGATATCATATGAGGCATAATATAGATCAGCGGGATCAGCAGTACAAACTTACGGACAACAGCAACAATAATAGAGTTTACTGCCTTTCCAAGTGAGGTAAAGGTCATCTGACAGGCAATCTGGATACCGAAGAGGAACAGACCACCCAGATAAATCTTCAGCATTGGTGCAGTAAATCCAATAAGATTTGTATCAGCAGTAAAAATGCTTACAAATACTCTGGGAACAAGCTGTACAGCAGCCCAGAGGAGTACAGAATATGACAGACAGGTGATCAGAAGCAAACGAAAAGTTTTCTTTACTCTGTCTGCATTTTTGGCACCGTAATTATAACTGGAAATTGGCTGTGCTCCCTGCGCGATTCCCTGAAGAGGAAGCATGGCAAACTGCATAACACTGGTCAGGATGGTCATGGCTCCCACTGCAATATCACCGCCGTACCGAAGCAGGGATGAATTAAAGCAGACAGTTACAATACTTTCACTTGACTGCATGATAAAAGCAGCAAGTCCCAGCGCGATACAGGGAAGAATAACCTTTGCCTCCAGGTGGAGATGCTTTTTCTTGAGGTGAAGCAGTGTCTTTTTGCTGCAGAGGAATGAAACTACCCAGAGTGTGGAAATCGCCTGTGAGATAACAGTTGCCAGTGCAGCACCACGTACCCCCATATGAAAAACAAAGATAAACACAGGATCCAGAACGATATTGCAGACAGCACCGATCAGGACGGAAACCATGGAAAATGTGGTAAATCCCTGTGCAGTAATAAATGCATTCATACCAAGGGTTAACTGTACGAACAAGGTACCAAAAGCGTAAATATGCATATAGTCGGTTGCATAACTGATGGTGTTTTCACTGGCGCCAAAAGCCAGCAATAAATCTCTGCCCCAGATCAGTAAAATGGCAGTGAGGATAACAGAGATAATAATCTGAAGAATAAAACAGTTACCTAATATATTCTCAGCAGATTCATTATCCTGTTTTCCCATATAAATAGAAGCCCTTGGTGCACCGCCGGAACTGACCAGTGCCGCAAATGCGGAGACGATTATGATGATGGGCATACAGACTCCCACACCTGTAAGTGCCAGGCTGCCTTCCCCCGGGATGTGGCCGATATAAATACGGTCTACAATGTTATAAAGCATGTTGATAAGCTGGGCGATCACTGTTGGAATGGATAGCTTTAAAAGAAGCTTTCCAACAGGTTCTGTGCCCAGAAAATTTTTGTTATCCTGCATGGATGATAACCTCCTGTCTGATAATATTATGAAAAATCCCTCTGACAGTACCACATATACGGTTTTCGAAATATGTGACAGTCAGAGGGATGGTCTATCAGGCTTTATTTATTTTCTTCCTGAACCTCAATCTTGCGGATTGTCTTATTTTTGATCTCTTCTTTGATGGATGCAAGGAATTCGCCAAGGTCTTTCATTCCTTCGTCGCCAAGATAACGGCTTCTTACAGAAACCTTGCCTTCTTCTTCCTCTTTGGCACCAACAATGAGCATGTATGGAACTCTTGCAAGACGTGCTTCACGGATCTTGTAACCCATCTTTTCGGAACGCTGGTCAACAGAGCAGCGGATTCCGTTTTCTTTTAACTGAGCTTCAACTTTGGCAGCATAGTCGTGGAATTTCTCGGAAATCGGGATTACACGAACCTGTTCCGGGCAGAGCCATGTTGGGAACATGCCTGCATATTTCTCAATGAGCCATGCCAGTGTTCTCTCATAGCATCCCATGGATGTACGATGGATGATGTATGGACGCTGTTTTTCGCCGTTTTCGTCGATATAATACATGTCGAACTGTTCAGCAAGAAGAGCATCCCACTGAATTGTGATCATTGTATCTTCTTTTCCGTATACGTTCTTTGCGTTGATATCAACCTTAGGTCCGTAGAAAGCAGCCTCTCCAACATCCTCTGTAAACGGAATGTTCAGTTCTTCAAGCATCTGGCGGATATGAGCTTCTGTCTGATTCCACACTTCTGCATCACCGATGTATTTCTCTCTGTTGTTCGGATCCCATTTGGAAAGATGATAGGTTACGTCTTCCTCCACGCCGAGAACCTGCAGGCAGTACTGTGCAAGTGCGATACAGTCTTTGAATTCTTTAACCATCTGGTCAGGTCTTACGATCAGATGCCCCTCGGAGATTGTGAACTGACGTACACGTGTCAGACCGTGCATTTCTCCGGAATCCTCATTACGGAACAGAGTGGATGTTTCGCCGTAACGAAGAGGCAGATCACGATAGCTGTGCTGTTCTGCTTTGTATACATAGTACTGGAATGGGCATGTCATAGGACGAAGCGCAAATACTTCCTTGTCAGTCTCCTCATCACCGAGAACGAACATACCGTCTTTGTAATGATCCCAGTGTCCGGAAATCTTGTAAAGGTCGCTCTTTGCCATTAACGGAGTTTTTGTTCTGATATATCCGCGTTTTGCTTCTTCGTCTTCGATCCAGCGTTGAAGCTCCTGCATCATGATCACACCGTTTGGCATGATAAGCGGAAGTCCCTGTCCGATTACGTCTACAGTTGTGAAAATTTTCATTTCACGGCCAAGCTTGTTGTGGTCACGTCTTTTTGCTTCTTCCATCTGTTCCAGATGTTCTTTCAGTTCGTCCTTGGAAGGATAAGCGGTTCCGTAGATACGTGTGAGCATTGCGTTCTTTTCGCTGCCTCTCCAGTAAGCGCTGGAAGAGGAGAGAAGTTTGAATGCTTTTACACCTTTTACGCTCATAAGGTGAGGACCTGCGCAGAGGTCTGTCCAGTCTCCCTGGGAATAGAAAGAGATTTCGGAGCCTTCCGGAAGGTCTTCAACCAGTTCGACTTTATATGGTTCATTTTTTTCTTTGAAGTATGCGATGGCATCTTCTCTTGATTTTGTGAAGCGTTCGATCTTAGCGCCTTTTTTGATGATCTTTTTCATTTCTTTTTCGATTGCATCCAGGTCATCACGGGAGAATGGAGGGCAGTCGAAATCATAGTAGAATCCTGTGTCAATAGAAGGTCCGATAGCAACCTTTGCATCTGGATATAATGTCTGCACTGCCTGGGCAAGTACATGGGATGCTGTGTGACGGAGAACTGCAAGTCCTTTTTCGTCTTTTGCTGTCAGGATGTTTAATTCGCAGTCACTGTCGAGAACTGTTCTTAAGTCCACGACTTCTCCGTTTACTTCACCTGCACAGGCTGCACGTGCAAGGCCTTCGCTGATGTCGTAAGCAATGTCGATGACTGATTTTGCTTCAGCGTATTCTTTTTTTGATCCGTCTTTTAATGTTACGATCATGGTCATTATCTCCTTTATTATATATTCTTTGTATGCTGTCAGATGTCCGGCTGCCTGTTTGGATGTGAGGAGCATCTTTCAGTGTATTTTGTACTGCAAAGGGGGAAAAGAAAGAATAAAAAAATCCCCTACAGTACGGTTAAATACTGTAGGGGACGAGATATTATTACTCGCGGTTCCACCCCGGTTGTTCTGAATGACTGAAAATAATAATTCAGAACCACTTCATTCGATGGTAACGGAATCACCGGACTGTATTAAAGTCACTCAGAGGTGGTCTTCGGCTGTTTCCCGATGAAATGCTTGCACCGGAATGCATTTCTCTCTGTAACGTTCCTCAGCTTACTCTTCTCTTCAACGTTTTAAGCTTTCTTATCTTTTCTGCCACTGATTATAAACTTGAAAAATAGGTTTGTCAATTGCTAAATTACAAATTCCATTGCCGCAGCCAGTATGGAATGAACAGTAAGGGATTGATTTTTGAGGGAGCATCATATATTAGATGTTATTCTGGTGAGTAAAGGCGGACATCCGGATATGACAGGACCGAATCCGGATATGCATAAATCCAGAGTAAGTGAAAGCTGCCTGAAATATGACCTGGAAGAATCCCTGCGTGTGCTGGGAACAGATTATATTGATATTTATTTTTATCACAGAGACAACGAAGATGTGCCGGTCAGTGAACTGATCGATATTATGGAGGATTTCAGAAAGCAGGGAAAAATTCGCTATTATGCCTGCTCCAACTGGACGACAGCCAGAATGAAAGAAGCAGATGTCTATGCTGCGTCTAAAGGCTGCCGTGGATTTGTGGCAAACGAAGCTTTATATAATATTGGGGAGCCGTGGATGAAACCTATGGCAGATGATACTCTGGTGATCATGGATAAAGAAATGCAGAGATATCATGAAGAGAATCCACAAAATCTGGCAACGCCCTATTCTGCAGCATGCAATGGATTTTTTCATAAACTTCTGGCAGCTGGCTGGAAAGCAGTGGTAAATTCAGAGTACTATGCGGAAGGTAATCTGAATAATATGAGAATCATTAGTAAACTGATGGAAAAGTATAGGATTTCTGTTAGCCAGGCTGTGCTGGGGTATCTGACCTGTCAGAATTTTCAGTGTCTGCCACTGTATGGACCGCGAAACACAGAGGATTTAAAAGACGCTATGGGAACTTTTGAGATTCCTTTCCGTGCAGAGGACTATCGGGAGTAATTTTATATGTACAGAAAATGAAAAATCCGGGCAAAGTCTGGCAGACTGTCCGGATTTTTCTGTTGCGAAACAATGTACTGGGATAAATATTTATAAAGAGTCAAGTGGATATTCGGTTAAACGATTTTTACATATGCCCGGTTGTTTTTATATCGGGGGATTCCGTTTATTCCACTGAGGCTATAATCCATACGATAGTAAAGCTTTATGTTCCTGGTAACCTTTGCCCAGTCAGGGTCACAAACCTTCCCCTTGATTTCTGCCCATCCGTGCCCGCCTGAGGAAACTACACTGGCTTCATAGCCCACTGCATTGGCCAGATAGGCAAAAGCGGATGCAAATGCAAAACAATTGCCTCTGCCTCTGTAAAACATGTCTTCAGCATAGCCCACATCCCAGTTGGCAGCAGCAGAACGGTAGGCAAAATCATTGCCTGCTCCACCATAGTTGTAGTTGACGGCTTTCTGAAAACAAATCCAGAGTTTCTCAGGCATGGACATATTTCTCTTTGTGATCTGTCTCATTTGCTGATTGGCATATACCATAACATTTAATTTACGCAGCTCCTGGCTGTTGTATCTGGCTTTTCCGTTTTTGGCGAGAGAAATCTGATTGACTTTTCCGGAGGTGACCATATATGCCTGAGCCCCGTTTTTGATCCGGAAGAAATAATAATTTCCCTTGATTTTCTGCCAGCCGTTCTGTTGTACACCCTTGCTGTCAAAATAGTACTTTTTCCCCTTGATCGTGACAAGACCTGTTACCCGTTTGCCGGTTTTGTCGTAATAATAAACATTTCCACTGGCCTTTTTTTCAAATTTATTGCATGGGGCAGCTTTGGCATAGGCAAAGGTGGAAAACATTATACAGGCAAAGAGAAATGCAAACACAATGCAGGGACAAAGCAAAGACTTTTTCTTGTTCATAGAGCACCTCCTGTTTTCTGGTCTTTTGACCTTGATATTATAGTATCAGTATATTAGAAATGATAGGTGTTCGCAAGGTTAAAAACATCCGGTCAAGCCAAATATTGCACAGGTTGCGGTTGTGGTGTATAATAAACAGATAAGGTTATTTGACAGTGATAAATTATGATGAACAGGGAAATATAGGTGAACAACTTGAAAAAGACGATAGAAGAACTCTTAAGTGGAAAATTCAGATATGAGCAGCCGGGACTTCTTTTTTCAAAAGAGAAAATTGAAGTGACACTGAAAGCCGGAGATGTATACAGGGGAGAACTGTATTTCGGGACAGAAGGTAACCAGAGGATCCGTGGATATATTACATCTTCCAACAGGCGGGTTGTTCCGGGAACAGATCAGTTCACGGGGACTACAATACGTCTGCAGTACGGGGTGGATGGTGTAGGAATGAATCCGGGTGACAGACATGAGGGCTGGCTGTGCTTTACCACCAATGTAGGAGAGTACAGAATTCCCTTTGTGATCCAGGCTGAAAAGGAAGAGATGCACAGTGTGGCAGGTTCTGTAACGGATATGGATTCCTTTGTAAAGATTGCAAAAGAGGATTTTAAAGAAGCCTACCGTCTTTTTACAGATCCTGGATTTCCAAGACTTCTGAAAAATGCAGGGACAAAGGAACTGGCTCTTTATAAGGGGCTTTCCAGACAGCCTGTAACTTATCAGAATCTTGAGGAGTTTCTTGTGGGAACCGGACGGAAGAAACCGGTAAACATGGAATTAAAATTTGATCATAACAGTTTTTATGAAATTACAGAAACTGTGAGAGAGTCTTTTCCTGTACATAAGGATGGTTGGGGACATTTAAGACTGGACATTGAGGCAAGAGGAGATTTTCTGGAAGTGCCGAAGTATGTAGTCACAGATGAGGACTTTATCGGTGGATATTATCAGGTTGAGTATGTGATCCACAAAGAAGCTTTACAGAAGGGACGGCAGTACGGGGAAATTCATGTAAAAAGCCCTTATCAGGAGCTGGTTTACAGAATTACAGCATCCGGCGGTCCTAAGGTACAGCTGAAGACCAGCCTTCATGAGAAACAGCAGGTTTTTTCTTTAATGAAAGATTTTATGGAATATTCCTGCGGAAAAATGGAGCAGGGCACCTGGATCAGCAGCAGCCGTTTTCTGTTGAACCAGCTTCAGGAAGAAGGCTGTAATTATCCAAAATATCAGATGTATGAGGCATATCTCTGCCATGTGGGGGGAGAAGAAGAACAGGCAAAGGAAATCCTGCGCAGATTTAAGGATCAGACCTTCCTGCGGGAGGAACTGGAAATGGCAGGCGCTTACTTATATCTTTGTACTCTTACCGGATTATACAGAGACAGAGAGCAGGCAGTGCGCAGACTTCGCAATTTCTCCATGCAGAGAGAGGACAGCTTTCTGTTATTCTGGATTCTGCTGCAGGTGGATCAGGAGCTTAGGAATTCTCCATCCAGAGCTGTGTTTATGATGGAGGAATTATTTGAAAAGGGCTGTCACAATCCACTTCTCTATCTGGAAGCCTGGAAATATATCAGTAAAGATATGTCTTTGTTACACAGAATGAGCAGCTTCTGGACCCAGGTTTTCCTCCTGGCAGGAAAAGAAGAAATGCTTACAGAGGAGCTTGTAATGCGTTTTGCTTATCTGACCGGTTATGAGAAAAACTTCTGTCCAAGCATGTACCGTGCCCTGGCAGCAGGTTATGAAGCTTTTCCGGCAGATGATACCCTGGAAGCAATCTGCCGTTATATTATGTTGGGAAATCCGAGAGAACGAATCTATTTCCGCTGGTTTGCCCTGGCTGTTGAGCGAGGACTCAGGCTTACCAGATTGTATGAATATTATGTGGAAACGATGGATACCTCCTATCAGAGAGAGCTGCCAAAGCCTCTTCTGATGTATTTTACATATAATAATAATTCCCTGGGCGATGATAAAAAAGCCTTTATTTATGCAAGTATTGTGGGAAATAAAGATGCACAGCCGGGAACCTATAGGGAATATCGGGAGAGTATGGCTGAATTTGCTGGTAAAAAGGCAGCAGAGGGCCGGATGGATGAGAATTACGCAGTACTTTATCAGGAATTTCTCACAGAACCGGAGAACAGGGAACAGGCAGAGCTGATCGCAGGGAAAATGTTTACCTGCAGGTTGTACTGTGATGATAAAAAAATCCGCACGGTGATCGTACGTCATGATAAATTCTCTATGGAGGAAGTCTATCCCTGTGTGCAGGGAGTAGCATATCCAAGGATTTATACAGAGGATGCAGTGATCCTTTTCCAGGATGAAAAACAGAGACGTTATTATGCAACGGTAGATTACAATGTTAAGAAGCTTTTTGATGAACGGGAGCTTATGGAAAAGGTTCTGTCCCTGGGCATAAGAGAGCCGGGGGTTCTGCTTCATTACTGTGTGAATGCAGAGTTAGGAAGGGATAATCTGGAATTATATCAGGAAGCTGCCAAGATGAAAGCATTTTCTGAAGGATACCGGACAGAAATCCGGAGAAGTCTGCTGAAGTATTATGGGGAGGAAAACCCTGCAGGAGATCAGGAGGAATATCTGAAAAAGCTTGATTATCAGGAATATGCGGAAGCAGACAGGATACAGCTTCTGGAGGTGCTGATATCCAGGGGGCTTTATTCTCAGGCCATGTCTGTGATCGAGGAATCCGGATATGAGGGAATCCGACCGGAAAGCCTGCTGAGGCTTACCAGCAGAATGCTTACCAAATGTGAGATGGCTGAGGATGAAGAGCTTCTGGCTCTGGCCTCAGATGTATACAGAATGGGAAAATATGATGAGGTGATCCTGAAATATCTTATGGATTATCGATTTGGACCATTGGATGAGCTGCTGTCAGTGTGGAAAAGTGCTCATGGCTTTGATATGGATACCTATGAATTGGAAGAAAAGCTTCTGGGACTTCTGATGTTTACTTCTGATTATCGTAAAGAAGGGGAGAAAATCCTGGAGGATTATGTAAAGCATGCTGGCAAAGAATATCTGATTGGTGCCTACCTGACACAGATTGCTTATGGCGTGTTTGTGCGGGAATATCCTATGAGTATTTTTGTGCGCAATGAACTGGAGACTGCCTGCAGGCAGAAATGGCCGGTGAATTTTATCTGCAGCCTGGCCCTCTTTGAGTCACTTTCCAGAGAGAAGAATCCAAGTCAGGATCAGCTGGCCCTGGAAAAAGAGATTTTGCAGAAATGTATGAAGAAAAATCTGAAATTTGCATTTTTTAAAAGGCTTCCGGCGTCCATGCTGAGCCCTTATCAGCTGGATGATAAAACCTTTGTAGAGTACCATACAGATCCGGCCGGAAAGGTGACTCTTTATTATGCTCTGGATGCTGGGCTGGGCGGAGAACTGAAATATCAGATGGAGCCCCTGCGTAATCTGTATGAGGGAATTTTTACCAAAACCTTTACGCTGTTTTACGGTGAAACTCTGCATTACTATTTTAAGGCTGAGCTGGGGGAAAAAACCTGGCAGACTCAGGAGCGTGTGATCACCATGGACAAGGTTGAGGGCATTCCGGTGAGCAAATATCAGCTGATCAATCAGATGCTTTCTGCCCGCAGATTGGATAACAGCCAGGAGGTAATGACTCAGCTGAAAAAATATCTTCGTCAGGAGCAGTATGTGAAGAGTATGTTTTCCATTGAAAAGGAATCTGGAAAATAGGAAAGACAGGAGAAACAGATGAACGAAATCCGTGATTTGATCGTGGGAATTGATTTTGGCAGAGAATATTCCCAGATTTGTTATTATGACCGTAAAGGAGAGGAACCACGTTCTCTTTCCATGAAGGTGGGAGGAAGCCAGTATGAGGCACCTACCTGCCTGTGCAGGAGAACAGAGCAGAAGGATTACTGTGTAGGACTGGAAGCAGAGTATTTTGCCAGGGAAAAGGGAGGAATTATGATCCATGATCTCTACGGAATCTGCGAAAAAAAGGATTCCGTAGTGGTAGAAGGACAGGAATATGAGCCCTGGGAGCTGCTGGCTGAATTTTTGAAAGGAATCCTGAAGTTTCTCGGTATCACTGAGCTGGTAAAAAATACGAAATGTATTGTAGTTACACTGGAGGATCTGGGAAATATCCAGGTGGAGAATTTTCGGAAGGCGTTTTCGTCCATGGGATTTCCGGAAGGAAAATATATGCTTCAGGATTACGGGGAAAGCTTTTATTATTATGCGCTTTCACAGAAGAGGGAAACCTGGAACCGCAGTGTTGCCTGGTACGCGTTCACTCCGGAAAATGTGTCTTTCCGGAAACTGACCTTGAACGGAAGTACGAAACCGGTATCTGTCAGACTGGAAGAACCTGTTGTCAGGGCACTTCCGGTCAATGATGAGGAAAGAGATATTGAATTCTGTAAATTTGTCCAGCAAACCCTGGGCAGGGATTTATATTCCAGCATTCAGATCACAGGCAGAGGCTTCTCACAGGATTGGGCCGGACAGTCCATAAAAATTCTTTGCTATCAGAAACGTAAGGTATTTTATGGAAATAATCTGTTTGCCAAAGGGGCCTGTGCTGCAGGTAAGGAAAAACTGGAAGATAAAGCGTTAAAAGGATACCGTTTTCTCAGTGATTCTCTTGTTATGGCAGATGTGGGAATGGAGATGCGTGTTATGGGTTCTCCGGCGTATTATCCTCTGATCGAAGCAGGCAACAACTGGTATGACTGCAAGGCATCCTGTGAACTGATCCTGGATAATACGGAAGAGCTGGTGTTTGTTGTGAGTACTTTTGACAGGCCGGAGAAAAGACGTGTGGGCATGATGCTTCCGGGAATTCCAAGGCGTCCAAACAAAACCACGCGGCTGTATCTGGAATTGCAGTATATTTCTCCAAAAGAGTGTAAAGTAACAGTGAAGGATCTGGGATTTGGAGAATTGTTTCCGTCCTGCGGTAAGGTATGGACAGAGACAGTAGAATGGTAAAGGAGACAGACAGATGAGTGGATATATTTTATGCCAGACAAAAAAAGCAGAGCGTCCGTATTTTATAGAGAATATCAGTACGAATATTTATTCTGTAGAAGAGCTTTGCTACTATCTGTACCATAACCTTTATCTGATAGATAAAACCATCATCAATGAGGAGCTTTGTATCTGGATAGGAGAAGAATTGAATCTGCCCGGGCTGGCAGCAAAGATCAGGCAATTTCTGGGACAGGATATCCATGTAGATGATGTGATCTATCCGGTATTTAAGGAAATTAATTATCTTACCTATGAGGAATTAAAAGCACTTAACAGCAGACTGGTGCTGATAAGTAAGGAAAGTGCAGATATGCGTCAGAAGCAAAAGGGAGATTCCCTGATGGAAAACGGAATGTATGTAAATGCTATCCGGGTATATCAGAAGCTTCTTGAGAGGACAGATCTGGAGGAGCAGAGGAAGGGATTTGTGTCCGATGTATGGCATAACCTGGGATGCGCCTACAGCTATCTTTTTCAGATGGAGAAAGCCATGGAGTGTTTTTATCACGCATGGGAAAAGACGCAATCTCCGAAAGAATTAAAGGCATATCTGTTGTCATACCGGAGCATCCGTTCCGGGGCTGAGTATGAAAAGGAACTGGTCAGACTTGATGTGACAGATGAGATCAAAGAGGATATACAGAATGCTTTGAAACAATTTGCTGCTGTTCCCGAACCTGCCTTGGAAGAAAAGGATGTGGACAGTACGCTTGCAAAGCTTACTGCAGGATATCACAGGAGTACAGGTTCCTGATACAACAAAATCCTCTGACTATTTAAAAAAGAAGGGTTGACAGCCATGTGGGCTTATGTTAGGATAAACACATACTTTCACGTGGTAGAGTGACTGCGTGATAAAGAAAAATAGATGAAGAGGAGATGTTTATCATGAAAAAGAGAACATTAGCAGTACTTATGGCCGGTGCAATGGCAGCTTCTCTTATGGCTGGTGTTGTTTCTGTATATGCAGATGCTGAGAATAAAACTTTAACAGTTGGTTTTGATGCAGAGTATCCTCCTTTTGGATATAAGGATGATAATGGAGAATATGTAGGCTTTGACCTTGATCTTGCACAGGAAGTCTGTGATAATCTTGGATGGGAACTGGTCAAAAAACCGATCAACTGGGATTCCAAGGATATGGAACTGAATTCAGGATCCATTGACTGTATCTGGAATGGTTTCACGATCAATGGACGTGAGGATGATTATACCTGGTCTGATCCATACCTGAACAATGAGCAGGTAATGGTTGTTTCCGCAGATTCCGGTATTGAGAAGCTGACAGATCTGGCAGGTAAGAATGTAGTTGTGCAGGCGGCTTCTGCAGCTTTGGATGCACTGAACAATGATGATAACAAGGATCTGACAGCAAGCTTTGGGTCACTTACAGAGAATCCTGATTATAATACAGCATTTATGAATCTGGATTCCGGTGCAGCAGATGCCATTGCAGTAGATATCGGTGTTGCCAAATATCAGCTTTCCCAGAGAGAAGAAGGCAAATATGTGATCATGGACGAGCCGATTCAGAGTGAGCAGTACGGCATTGGTTTCAAGAAAGGCAATGACGAACTGAAGGATACGGTATGGAATGAAGTTCTGAAGCTTTATGATGCAGGTGAGGTAGATAAGCTTGCTGAGAAATATGAAGTAGCAGATATGCTTTGCATTGGTGGAGAGGAAGAGAAGGACGCAGCTGAGGATGAAACCGAAGAGGCTGAAGCTACTCCTACAGAAGAAGCAAAAGCAGAATAATAGTTGTGTTAAATAAATAAAGGAACGGGGCTATTACGGCAGAAAGCATTTTTGCTGTGACAGTCCCTTTCGTACTGTACAGGATATATTTTATTTCAGGAGGAAACTTATATGTCAATAAGTGTGATGCTTCAACAGCTTGCCAGTGGTATGGTGGTATCTGTGGAGATTTTTGTTGTGACACTGTTGTTTTCCCTGCCACTGGGACTTTTGATCTGTTTTGGCAGAATGTCGAAGAATCCGGTGATGCGGGGGATTGTATCTGCATATATTTCCATTATGCGTGGAACACCTTTAATGCTTCAGCTGATGGTGGTATATTTTGGACCTTATTTTATTTTTGGCATCCGTATTTCCATGGGCTACAGCCTGATCGCAGTGTTTATTGCTTTCAGCATTAACTATGCGGCATATTTTGCAGAAATTTACAGAGGTGGAATTGAATCCATTTCTGCAGGTCAGTATGAAGCAGCCAAAATTCTGGGATATAATAAGATGCAGACATTTTTCAGAATTATTCTGCCCCAGGTGATCAAGAGAATTCTTCCGGCTGTGACAAATGAAGTGATCACACTGGTAAAGGATACCTCACTGGCCTTTGTGGTTGCAGTAGCGGAAATGTTTACCATTGCCAAACAGATTGCCAGTGCCCAGACCACTATGATGCCTTTTGTGATTGCAGCAGTATTTTATTTTGTATTTAATCTGCTGGTGGCAATTGTAATGGACAAAATTGAGAAGAAACTAAATTATTACCATTAACAGAGCAGATGGCAGAATTGTCAGGAAGCTGATAGATAAGAGGAAAATATATGAAATTATTTGAAATGAAGCATATTAAAAAAAGCTTCGGAAGCCTTGAAGTTTTGAAAGATATTTCCCTTGAGGTGGAGGAGGGAGAAGTTTTAAGTATTATCGGACCTTCCGGTTCCGGTAAATCTACACTTCTTCGGTGTGCTACAGGACTTGAGACACCGGACAGCGGTGAAATTATCAAACAGGGGGATGTGGGGCTGGTCTTCCAGAATTTTAATCTGTTTCCACATTTTTCTGTATTGAAGAATATTACAGATGCTCCTATCAAGGTGCAGAAAAGAAAAAAGGATGAAGTGTATGCCCAGGCAAGAAAGCTATTAAAGCAGATGGGGCTTTCTGACAGGGAGAATGCTTACCCATTCCAGCTGTCGGGCGGACAGCAGCAGCGTGTATCCATTGCCAGAGCTCTTTGTATGAATCCAAAGATCCTGTTTTTTGATGAGCCTACTTCAGCATTGGATCCTGAGCTTACAGGTGAGATCCTGAAGGTAATCAGAGATCTGGCAGCGGAGCATATCACCATGGTGATCGTTACTCATGAGATGACTTTTGCAAGGGACATTTCGGATCATATTATTTTCATGGACAAGGGGCTGATCGCAGTAGAAGGAACTCCGCAGGAGGTTTTTGCCTCAGATCATGTGCGAATGAAGGAGTTTCTTGGCAAATTCCATCAGGGATAAGGTTTTTGTGGTTGCTTTTAGGGGAATGATGTTATATAATTTCAAAGGATGAAAACCATCCTACTAAAAAACAGGAGAGTGAATGATGAGTACAGACAGATATGTAAGTCCTTTATCAGAACGTTATGCCAGCAAAGAAATGCAGTATATCTTTTCTCCGGATATGAAATTCCGTACCTGGAGAAAGCTCTGGATCGCACTTGCAGAGACAGAGAAGGAGCTTGGTCTTAACATTACACAGGAGCAGATCGATGAGCTGAAGGCTCATGCAGAAGATATTAATTATGAGGTTGCCAGAGAGAGAGAACGTCAGGTACGCCATGATGTTATGTCTCATGTATATGCATACGGTGTACAGTGCCCGAAAGCAAAGGGCATCATCCATCTGGGAGCTACCTCCTGTTATGTAGGTGACAATACAGATATTATTGTGATGACAGAAGCCCTGAAGCTTGTACGCAAAAAGCTGGTCAATGTTATCGCAGAGCTTGCTGCTTTTGCAGACAAATACAAGGCACAGCCGACCCTGGCTTTCACACATTTCCAGCCTGCGCAGCCTACTACTGTAGGAAAGCGTGCAACATTATGGACTCAGGAGTTTTTACTTGACCTGGAGGATCTGGAGTACGTGTTAAGTACAATGAAGCTTCTTGGCTCCAAGGGAACTACAGGTACACAGGCAAGCTTCCTTGAGCTTTTTGACGGAGACCAGGAGACCATTGACAAGATTGATCCTATGATCGCAGAGAAGATGGGATTTAAGGAATGCTATCCGGTATCCGGACAGACCTATTCCCGTAAGGTAGACACCCGTGTTGCCAATATTCTTGCCGGAATTGCAGCAAGTGCACATAAGATGTCAAATGATATCCGTCTCCTTCAGCATCTGAAGGAAGTAGAGGAGCCCTTTGAAAAATCACAGATCGGTTCTTCTGCAATGGCATATAAGAGAAATCCTATGAGAAGTGAACGTATTGCATCTCTTTCCAGATATGTGATGGTAGATGCTCTGAACCCTGCAATCACATCTGCAACTCAGTGGTTTGAGAGAACACTGGATGATTCAGCAAACAAGCGTCTGAGTATTCCGGAAGGATTTCTGGCAATTGACGGAATCCTGGATCTGTGCCTCAATGTAGTGGATGGACTGGTGGTATATCCTAAAGTTATTGAGAAACATATGATGGCAGAGCTTCCATTCATGGCTACTGAGAATATCATGATGGATGCAGTAAAGGCAGGCGGAGACCGTCAGGAACTTCATGAACGTATCCGTGAGCTTTCCATGGAAGCCGGGAAGACCGTAAAGGTAGAGGGCAAGGATAATAATCTTCTTGAGTTGATTGCGGCAGATCCTGCATTTAATCTGACACTTGAGGATCTTCAGAAATCCATGGATCCCACAAAATATGTGGGACGTGCCAAGGAGCAGACAGAGAAATTTGTGAGCAAAGTGGTTCAGCCCATTCTTGATGCTCATAAGGATATGTTGGGAATTAAAGCAGAAATCAACGTTTGATAATTATACAGATTTCAGGAGGAATAGCAGATTATGGTAAAAGCGGTTGTAGGTGCTAACTGGGGTGACGAGGGTAAAGGTAAGATTACTGATATGCTTGCCCAGAAAGCGGATATTATTGTAAGATTTCAGGGCGGAGCAAATGCAGGTCATACTATCGTAAATAATTATGGTAAATTTGCCCTTCATACCCTTCCGTCAGGTGTATTCTATGATCACACAACAAGTGTGATCGGTAATGGTGTAGCTTTAAATATTCCGGTATTTTTCAAGGAATATAATGAAATAGTAAGCAGAGGGGTACCGGCTCCGAAGATCCTTATTTCTGAGAGAGCGCAGATGGTAATGCCTTATCATATCCTTTTTGACCAGTATGAGGAGGAACGTCTGGGCGGTAAATCTTTTGGATCCACTAAATCCGGTATTGCACCGTTTTATTCAGACAAATACGCAAAGATCGGTTTCCAGGTCAGCGAGCTTTTTGATGAAGAGCATCTGAAAGAGAAGCTGGCAAGTGTATGCGAGACTAAGAATGTTTTACTGGAGCATTTATATCATAAACCACTTCTTGATCCTGAGAAGCTTTTTGAAGAAATGATGGAATATAAGAAAATGGTTGAGCCATATGTATGTGATGTTTCTCTTTATCTGTGGAATGCATTGAAAGAGGGAAAAGAGGTTCTTCTTGAGGGACAGCTTGGTTCTCTGAAGGATCCTGATCATGGAATTTATCCAATGGTTACTTCTTCTTCTACACTGGCAGGATATGGTGCAGTAGGAGCAGGTCTTCCACCATACGAAATTAAGGAAATCGTTACTGTATGCAAGGCTTATTCCAGTGCAGTAGGAGCAGGAGCATTTGTTTCTGAAATTTTCGGGGAAGAGGCAGATGAGCTGAGAAAACGCGGTGGTGACGGCGGTGAGTTTGGTGCTACTACAGGACGTCCGAGACGTATGGGATGGTTTGACTGTGTTGCTTCCAAATACGGATGCCGTATGCAGGGAACTACAGATGTAGCGTTTACAGTACTGGATGTTCTGGGATATCTGGATGAGATACCGGTTTGTACTGCATATGATATTGACGGTGAGATTACCACTGATTTCCCGACTACTGTAAAGCTTGAGAAAGCAAAACCTGTTCTGGAGAAACTACCAGGATGGAAATGTGATATCCGTGGAATCAAAAAATATGAGGATCTGCCTGAGAACTGCAGAAATTATATTGAATTTGTAGAAAAACAGATTGGATTCCCCATCACTATGATTTCCAACGGACCTGGAAGAGACGATATTATCTACAGAAATAAATAAAAATGTGGGTTGCTGAAAGCTGCAACCAATAACCAGGAAAGGCTGTCGCAGATCACAGATTTTTTGCGGCAGCCTTATCTTTATCTTGGAGAGGTATAAAATGAAAAATAATAAAAAGAAACAGATTGGAGCATGGATTGCCATTATTGTCCTGCTTCTGGCAGCGTGCATGCCCATGTTTTTTGCTTTTGGCAAGGGCGAAAATGCTGGTAATTATTTTAGGGCAGCAATTGGAGTTGCCATTATTGTCCCTGTTCTTGCTTATGCAATGTGGATGGTTTACAGGATACTGGACCGTGACAAAAAGAAAGAGAGGAATTCAGTGGTGGAAAATATTATTTTTGATGTAGGTAAGGTGCTGGTTAAATTTGAGTGGGAGGCCTATCTGGACAGCTTTGGATTTACACCGGAGAAAAGGGATAAGATCGCAAAAGCTGTATTTCTCAGTGATACATGGAATGAACGTGACCGGGGAAGCTATGAGGAAGAATATTATGTGAATCAGATGGTGAAAGCAGCGCCGGACTGTGAAGCGGAAATCCGGGCTGTAATGAAGGATTCCGGTAAAACTATTGAAAAGATGGAGTATGCAGATACCTGGGTGCGCTATCTGAAAGATAAGGGATATAAAGTCTATATTTTATCTAATTATGGAAATGAGACCATGCGAATGACAAAACAGAAACTTACGTTCCTGAAATATGTAGACGGAGCGGTTTTCTCCTGTGATGTAAAGCAGATCAAACCAGAACCGGAAATATACCGGACTTTGATCGAACGTTATCATCTGGAGCCTGAGAAATCTGTTTTTCTGGATGACAGAAAAGAAAATTGTGAAGCTGCAGAGAAGTTTGGAATTCATGCTATTCAATTCCATTCCTTTAAGCAGGGAACAGCAGAACTGGAGAAACTGGGAGTAAAGTAGAAAGTACTGGTTTTGTTTTCGGCAGAAGAAAAGATTATTTACGGTTACTGAGAACGGAGTGAACAGTAACACTATTTACGAAAATTTCACCAAAAATATAAACAATAGGATTTGTATTTTGGAAAAAAAGATGATATAATATAAAAGCTTGTGGGGAATATATTCGTTCAGATACTTTCACAGGCGTATTACCTAAACGGAAAAGAGGATTAAGGAAATGAGCGATAAAACAATTTTAGAGCAGTGGCGTTCCATCGCCTATGACCAGCAGGCAGACCGTAATAAACTTCAGAGATTCTGGGCAAATTATTTTAATATTGAAAAAGGTATTTATGAAAAACTTCTTGCTAATCCGGACGAAGTGGTAACCGGTACTGTTAAAGAACTGGCTGACAAATATGGTCTGGAAGTTCTCACAATGGTAGGTTTCCTGGATGGTATCAATGACAGTCTTAAGATTCCGAACCCTATTGAGACAATGGACGAGAATACAAAGGTATCTCTTTGCTTTGACAAAGAGCTTCTGTACAAAAATATGGTAGATGCAAGAGCAGACTGGCTCTATGAACTGCCTCAGTGGGATGCAATTTTCACACCTGAGAAGAGAAAAGAACTGTATCTGGAGCAGAAGAAATCCGGTACAGTGGTAAAAGCACATAAGATTGGACGTAATGATCCGTGTCCATGCGGCAGTGGAAAGAAATACAAATACTGCTGCGGAAGAAATGCGTAAGCAGCCTGACGTGGAATATATTATTGTCCTGGGTGCCCATGTAGATGGTACCCGGCTTACATTAGCCCTTCTGGAACGAACCAGAAGGGCTTTGCAGTATCTGGAGGATCATCCGGAGACGAAGGCTGTTCTGTCAGGAGGTCAGGGGGAAGGCGAACTGATCACAGAGGCCAGGGCAATGTATCATTATCTGACAGAGCATGGAATTGCACCGGAACGTCTTTTTCTGGAAGAACGATCTGTCAGTACTGCAGAAAATCTGCGTTTCAGCAGAGAACTGATCGGAGCAGACCATTCAGTGGGAGTAGTGACAAATAATTTTCATGTATTCCGCGGCACAGCCATAGCCCGAAAATGTGGATTCCGTGAAGCATATCCCATACCTTCCAGATATAGTTCCTGGAGACTTTTGATTTATATTCCAAGGGAAATACTGGCGATTTTAAAGGATAAGCTTTTGGGAAACTGGTAGAAAAATCAGAAACAGTAACAGCAAAATACGGTAGCAGCAGATACTTCGAGATTTGCTGCTGCTGTTTTTTTATGCCGTTTTCTGTCGTATTCCTGCGATAAATTCTAAGACCGGTCTCTGCCATTTTGACAAAATCTGCAAGGGTAATCTCCTATAATGAATAGCACTTACCAAAGGGAAGGCTTAACAGAAAAAAGAATACAGGGGGAAGGAGAATGCATTATGAAGTATACATAGATGTAGTTTTTTTAACGAATCTTCTGATGGATTATATCCTTCTCTGGTTTGTTGGAAGGGTATTCCGATGCAGAAAAAGCTTTTTCAGAACACTGCTGGGAGCTTTTCTTGGGGCATTGTTTTCCAGTTTGATTCTTTGCATCCCCTTTGAATTGTTTCCACCGGCATTTATACTCCTTCACGGAGCCTGTGGAACAGGAATGTTGATTTTGGGCTGTGGACTGAAAAAGGGAAGTCTCCTTGTAAAATCGGTGCTGACATTGTATTTGGCTGCGTTTCTGTGTGGAGGCTTTTGGGAGACTGCAGATCATGGGAATCTTACCGTGAAAACCTTTCTGCTTCTTGGAACAGTGACCTGGCTTTTGCTTACTGCATGGTCCTATCTGCAGGATTCTGTAAAAATACGGATGAAAAATGTATATCCTCTTACCCTGTCCTATCAGGGGAAAACATTTTCTTTTTATGGATTTTACGATTCAGGAAATCTTCTGATGGATTCTGTAACAGGAAAACCGGTTTCTATTGGAAAACCGGAAATTCTGGAACAGATATTGTCAGAAAAAACAGCAGATCAGTTAAGGCACCTGCAGGAGAAACCGGAAGAGCTGCAAGATACTGAGATCGCAGGGCTTCATCCACATCTGATTTCCTATCGGGGAATTGACAGGGAAAAGGGAATGCTTCTGGCGGTCACGCTGGAGAAGCTTTGTGTTCAGACCGCGGCAGAAGTGGTTCAGATAGAAAGTCCTGTGTTTGCATTTCCTTTTGAACCCTCCGCTTTTGGTAAGGAATATGAAGTACTTTTAAATTCCAGATTACTACAGTAGGAGGGGGATTATTATGAGTTGTTATCCAGTTCAGTTTGTATCAAGAATGGTAATGAACCGGTCAGGGGATATTTTTTATATAGGGGGAAACGATGTGCTGCCTGCACCTTTGGATCCCAAGAGGGAAGCATTTGTGTTGGGCAAGCTGGGAACAGACCAGAAGGAAGAGGCCAGATCTGTTCTGATCGAACACAATCTCCGATTGGTTGTTTATATTGCAAAGAAGTTTGACAATACAGGGGTAGGAGTGGAGGATCTGATCTCTATCGGAACCATAGGTCTGATCAAGGCAATCAATACCTTCAATCCTGTGAAGAATATTAAACTGGCAACCTATGCATCAAGATGTATTGAAAATGAAATCCTGATGTATCTGCGCAGGAACAGCAAGACCAAAATGGAGGTTTCCATTGATGAACCGCTGAATGTAGACTGGGATGGCAATGAACTCCTTCTGTCAGATATTCTGGGAACGGACGAGGACGTGATATCCAGACGGCTAGAGGATGAAGCAGAAATTTCTCTGCTGACAAAGGCCATTGGAAAATTGTCTGACAGAGAGCAGACAATCGTAAGGCTGAGATTTGGGATCGGAAGCAGGGACAGCAAGGAGCAGACGCAGAAAGAGGTAGCTGATCTGCTGGGAATTTCTCAGTCTTATATTTCCAGACTGGAGAAAAGAATTATGAAGAGGCTGAAAAAGGAAATCGTAAAATATGAATGAAGCCCCCTTGACGGAAAAGAAAATTTACAGTAAGCTATGGCTGACAAATAAGAAAGAGGAACAGAATGAATCAAACAGATGATGCAGAAAAAAACAGATGAAATAGAAAAATATATGAAAGACTGTACTCTGTGTCCCAGAAATTGTCATGCGGACAGAATGGCAGGCAGGACAGGATACTGTGGAATGACGGATAAAATCTATGCAGCGCGGGCTGCTTTGCATATGTGGGAGGAACCCTGCATTTCAGGATGCAAAGGCTCAGGGGCAGTGTTTTTTACCGGCTGCGGGCTGCGGTGCTGCTTTTGCCAGAACCGTGATATTGCCATTGGAAAGGATGGCTGTGAGATTGACGTAAAACGGCTGGCTGAAATATTTCTGGAGCTTCAGGATAAGGGGGCAGCAAACATCAATTTGGTTACAGGAGCCCATTATGTGCCTCAGATTACTGCTGCTTTGGATATAGCAGGAGAACAGGGAATGGGATTGCCGGTGGTGTATAATTCCAGTGGTTATGAGAAGGTGGAAACCTTAAAGCTTCTGGAGGGGTATGTAGATGTTTATCTGCCTGATTATAAATATGCAGATCCTTTGCTGGCACAGCAGTTTTCCCATGCAGCGGATTATCCTGAAATTGTAGGAAATGCACTGGCAGAGATGATGCGTCAGACAGGTCCTGTTGTTTTTGATGAGGAAGGATATATTAAAAAAGGAACTATTGTGAGACATTTGATCCTGCCGGGACATACCAGAAATTCCATTCAGGTATTGAAGTATTTACAGCGTGCATTTGGAACGCATATTTATATCAGCATTATGAATCAGTATACACCGGTTTATGAGCAGGAGAAATACAGGGAATTAAACCGCAGGGTAACAGAAAGAGAATATGAAAAGGTATTGAATGCAGCACTGGAACTTGGAATAGAAAATGGCTTTTTTCAAGAAGGTGAGACTGCCAGGGAGAGCTTTATCCCGGCATTTGATTATGAGGGAGTTGGCAGAAAATAAAAAAAACTCCCATAAAATGGAAGGAGGCCGGTACTTACGTACCGGCGCGTATGAAAAAGAAAAATATTTATAAGAAAGATATAGCTATCTTTCTTACTGATACTATATCCAATAAATATGGATAATATATGAACAAAATGTAAAAGATAAAATAAATTTAGAGATATATTTCTCTGAGTCTTAGAATTTTTTCCAGGTATCCCTTACAAACAGCAGCAGTAATGGGAAAATTTCCAGTCGGCCTGCCAGCATATCAAAAGTGAGGACAATTTTGGAAAACCAGGAAAACATTCCGAAGTTTCCGATAGGACCTACCAGCTCCAGACCGGGCCCGATGTTATTAAAGGTGGCTGTAACTGCAGTAAAGTTTGTGATCAGGTCAAAGTCATCAAAGGCAATCAGGAAGATAGATCCGGCAATGATCAGTATATAAACAATTATAAAGATATTGGTAGAGCGAAGCACTTCATGAGGAATGACTTTGCCATTCATCTTTATTTTTTTTACTGCATTGGGGTGCAGAAAAATATGAAGTTCCTTGCGGATTGTTTTACAAAGGATCAGGATCCTGGAAACCTTGATACCACCGCCGGTACTTCCTGCACAGGCTCCTATAAACATAAGCATTACCAGTATAGTTCGTGAAATCTCCGGCCATAGGTTAAAATCTGTTGTGGCATAACCGGTGGTTGTGATGATGGATCCTACCTGAAAGGCTGCCTGCTGAAGGGATTCTGATACACTTCCGTACATGTGATAAATGTTGCAGGTAATGATCAATACTGCAATCGCAATAATTCCCAGATAATAGCGGACTTCCTCCATTTTAAAGGCCTGGGCAAATTTCCTGGTGATAAGCAGGAAATAGGCATTGAAGTTAATTCCAAACAGGATCATAAATATAGTGATCACAACCTGAAGGTAAGTGCTGTATCCGGCCATGCTGTCGGATTTGATACCGAATCCTCCGGTACCTGCAGTACCAAAAGCAGCACAGAGGGAATCAAACAGAGGCATTCCTCCAAGAAGCAGAAGAATGATCTGTATCACTGTCATGACAAAATAAATTCCATACAGAATTTTTGCAGTGGACTGTACTTTTGGAACCAGCTTGCTGACAGAAGGTCCCGGGCTCTCTGCTTTCATCAGGTTCATATGATAACCACCTGTCAGAGGCAGGAGAGACAGGATAAATACCAGAACACCCATACCGCCGATCCAGTGTGTAAAGCTTCTCCAGATTAGTACACAGTGGGGAAGGATTTCTACATCAGCCAGAATACTGGCTCCGGTAGTGGTAAAACCGGATACAGTTTCAAATATTGCATCTACAGGGTTTGGAATGCTTCCGCTGAAGATAAAAGGGAGTGCTCCCATAATACTTAGTACAATCCAGCTTAAAGCGACTGTTACAAACCCTTCTTTTGTGTAAAATGCTTTTTTGGATGGCTTTTTCCAGGTGAGTGGAATGCCAAGAGCCAGACAGATGATAATGGTGATCAGAAAAGCAAAGCCGGAAGTTTCACCGTAGATCACAGCGGTGATTCCGGGAAGAAACATAAATATAGCTTCCAGCTTGAGAATCCATCCGATAATATAAAAAATAATAGAATAATTCACGATCAGACTCCTTTACTTCTCAAGAATGTCTGTGATATCACGAAGTCCCTTATGGGTAGTTACGATGATCACAGTATCACCTACCTGTATGGTGTCATGTCCGCGGGGGATTTTTACTACACCATTATGGTTGAGATATCCAACCAGAAGATTCTGGCGGAGATTCAGCTCTGACAGCGGGATCCCAACTACCGGAGAATTATCACGGATGGCAAATTCCAGAGCCTCTGCCTTATTGTCCAGAATATGATAAAGGGTTTCTACATTACTTCCGATACTGTTCTGCATGGCACGTACATACTG
The DNA here is from genome assembly GCF_052064155.1 of Blautia sp. HCP3S3_C12. Lineage (NCBI taxonomy): Bacteria > Bacillati > Bacillota > Clostridia > Lachnospirales > Lachnospiraceae > Blautia > Blautia sp. HCP3S3_C12. The sequence continues at coordinate 271,181 of NZ_JBQHWC010000001.1, forward strand.
CAGAATCCTGTCAGAAGTGATATATTTGGGATAGATTACACTTCCAATATCCAGATTGTCAATAACATCGTCAAAAGCAAGACGGTTGACCTTGGCTACCAGCTTGGCATTGGAAATTGTTTTGGCAAACAGTGCAAGGAAAACATTTTCCTCATCCAGATTGGTAAGAGACACAAAAGCTTCAGTCTGGGGCAGACCTTCCTCCATGAGAAGGCTGCGGTTGGTTCGTCACCATTGATAATAGTGGCACTGGGAAGCAGATCACTCAGGGTCTCGCAGCGGGCTGTATTCTGCTCAATGATTTTTACGGAAATATTCATGTCAAGAAGTGCCTTGGCCAGATAGTAGGAGATTGTACCACCACCTACGATGATGGCATTTTTCACCTGATGGGTCTTCAGTCCGATTTTTTTGAAAAAGGCAGCGGCATTTACCGGAGAAGCAAGAATAGAAACATTGTCTCCGTTGTGGATCATATGATTACCGCCTGGGATAGAAACCTGATCCCTGCTCTCAACGGCACAGAAAAGCACATCGCATTTGAGTGTCTCTGTAATGCGCGAAATCGTCATACCATCCAGTCCAAACTCAGGCAGCACCTTGAATTTCAAAAGCTCTACCCGTCCTCTGGAAAAGGTATCGATCTTAATGGCAGAGGGGAAGCGGAGCAGACGGGAAATCTCCTGGGCTGCTGCCAGTTCCGGATTAATGATCATGTTTACACCGAGACGTTTTTTGATAAAGCTGATCTCATTGCCGTAAATTGGATTGCGGACTCTGGCAATTGTCTGGCAGTGTCCTGTTTTCTGGGTGATCAGACAGCAAAGAAGGTTCATTTCGTCAGAGCCAGTCACTGCGATGAGAATGTCTGCCTTGTCAACTCCGGCTTCCATAAGCGTATTGATGCTGGCACCATTTCCTACAATTCCCATTGCATCAATGTCATCCTGCAATGAGTTGATCACGTTGGCAGAGACATCAATAAGAGTTATATCGGATTCTTCTTCCTGTAGCTGCTCGGCAAGAGTTCGGCCGACATTTCCACACCCAACAATAATAATCTGCATAATTCCTCCAAAAGATAGTCAACGGGCTGATGCACTTTCTGTTATCCCCAATGATAATCTATGCAACAGTTCTCCCGAAATATTTTATAATATTATATAGCTTTTATACATATGAAAACAAGGATGCTATAGCACTATTAAATCTGTTTGTAAATATGAGAATTTTGTGATTTTTTTGGCGTTAGGAAGTTACTGTTCACACACTACTATCCCGCGAGGTGTTTTGGCATGGATATGCCAAAATTCCGAGACATACAAGCCAAAATTCCATTGCCGCAGGCAATCTGGAATGAATTTTGGCTACGTTACTGTGAACGGAGTGAACAGTAACGTCAGGAGTGCTGGTTAAAAAAGACATAATAGGTAATCTGGGGCACCTTTTGGAAAAGGTATCATAAAATATAGGGTAACTGAATATGGAAAATGATATCAGGAAGGATTGAATATGGAAAATTATCATATGGCCTGTTCCTGTGGCAGACCCTATAACCGAACCTGCGGCATGAACCGCCAGCAGCCAATGAATGAAATGGTTACCCGTCCCAAATCTCCGGAGCCTGCCATGGCTTATGTTCCCAGTCAGGAATTTACAGATATTTTTGATTTGTCTTATGCTTTGAATGTGGGAACAGTTTTCCCACAGCTTTGCAAGCCATTCTGCGGAAAGAGAGGTGGTTTCCGATGAACGAAAACAGGTCCGGAAAGCAACTTCTGAATCGGATAAATCAGGTCAGCTTTGCTGTAGATGATCTGCTTTTATACCTGGATACCCATCCCTGTGATGAGAGAGCTCTGATGCTATGCAGAAAAATGGTAAAGGAGAGGAAAGAACTTCTGGAAAAATATGCCCAAAACTTTGGACCTCTTACTATAGATTGTACGGATATGTCAGAGTCAGAGAACTGGAAATGGATGGAACAGCCATTTCCCTGGGAAAGGGAAGGAGGATGCAGATAGCTTATGTGGAATTATGAAAAAAGACTTCAGTATCCGGTAAATATTACCAAACCGAATGCAAAGATTGCACAGTATATCCTCAGCCAGTACGGTGGCCCGGAGTGCAGTACCCTATAATAGCCCCGCAACCCCAGTGTTTATGCGGGTTTGCGGGATTTTCAATTTTGGAAAAATATTACAAAAGTGTTAAAACTGCCAAAATAGCACTTTTTTATAGATGTCTGAAATTCAGGAAATAATGATGTCAAAAGACATTTTCCCAGACTCTTTATCATATATGATCTGTTCCACAACACTTCTGATCAGATTTCCCTTTTCTTCATAACCTACGTCTGGATTCTTCAAGACGTCCGCAACAGAACGGATCTCTTTCAGGATTTCTTCTGTATTAGGTTGTTCTGCCTGTTCTTCCTGTAATAGCTGTGAAAGGGCAGCGGTCAATTCTAATCGGTCTGATACCAGACGGTCCTTATTGCTCCTATATTCTTCCAGAGTGTCTACTCCTGCCTCATAAGCTTCTTTGATCCGGCTTTCCCTCATACTGAGCTTACTGATCTCTTTCTGCAACTGTTCAATTTGCAGTGAATGATCAGCCTTTTTCTTTTTACACACATATGTAAATTCTGCTCCATCTAAGATCTGTTCAAAATAGCTTATCACAGCTTCTTCAGCCTTTTTGACGGATAAGGCCACGGAAGTCTTATGAAATCCCTTTGCGTACTTCCAGCACTGAAAATAAGGGCACCTATTATTGCCGGTGTAAGAAAGTGTGGCTCCACAGACAGAACACTTTAAAAGTCCGGATAGCCAGTGTTTACAGGCAGATACATTTCGCGCCTTGATTGGACGCTTTCGGGAAGTAATCAGCTTCTGACGTTTTTCATACCGTTCCCTGGAAAGGCGTACCTCATGGCTTCCTTCAAATTCCACTCCGTTCCAGACAACAGTTCCGCAATAGAAGGGATTTCCAAGAATTCGGTCAACGCTGCGCCGCTCGAAGAGTTTTCCACGTTTCGTCCGGTACCCGAGATCATTGCAACGTCTGGCAATAGCTGTCTCATCTAAGTTCTGATTATCATACAGGTCCATAATATAAGAGACAATGGCATATTCAGCCTCATTAATAACATAAGGCTTTCCATGTCCAACTGCAGTATAGCCAAGACAGGGAGACGTCTGATAGCCTTTTTGCAGGGCTTTTTCTTTCATGCCACGCAAAACCTCACCTGACAATCGAATAGAGTAGTATTCATCCATCCATTCGATGATACGCTCGATCAGACTGCCAAAAGGTCCCTCAATCAGTGGCTCAGATACACTGATCACGTCTACATTATCCTTCTTGAGCATGCTCTTGTATACGATAGACTCTTCCTGGTTACGGGCGAAACGACTGAATTTCCATACCAGGATCACATCAATAGGGTGAGAGGGCTGCTTCGCCAGGGCGATCATCTTCTGAAACTCCGGACGCTTCTGTGCGTGCCGGCCGGAAACACTCTCAGTAAAGATAAAATCTCCGGAAACAATCATATCATTCTTCTGAGCATAATCCAGCAAAAGACGTTTCTGCGCATCAGGAGAAAGTTCTGTTTGGTCCTCTGTCGAAACGCGGATGTAAAGACATGCCACTTTACTACTCATAAATATCACCTCGGTTTTATAAAATATGTAATTTTAAGTACAAAAATAACAGCCACACAAATGTTCTGATTGTGTAACTACTCCGAAGATGATACAATATCTTTGCTAAAGTGCTGGATCTCTTCGGAGATTCTGATTGTCGCCCTTGTGTTGGTAGCGCAAGGGCGGTTTTTGTATGAAATAATATACATAATTGACAACATTTAAAGAATAATATATAATATAAATAAGTTAACTCGTGACGGATAAGGCTGGGTTCCCGAATGGGAGTAGGCTGTGAAGCTTAGAATTCCTTTGCCCCTGGGGTTAGCTTATTTTTTTATGTTATCTAAAATATGTTTAGGATCTTTTTCAAGCTCAGTAGCTATAAATTCAATCGTTTGCAACGAGTAAGAATATTGAGGCTGAGCAAATTGCTTATGAATATAACAAAATTTCTCATTTTCTTTTATACCATAGTGTTTACAAAAATTAGTAAAATGAAAACTGGTAAATTTAACAATATTTCCGTTATACCAAAGTTCAATCTTGTTTTTGGCTAAACGGTCTCGAATTTTACTAATGCATGCTTTTGCTGTAAGATTATGCGTGTTGTTAGGATCCTTTAATTCTTTTATGATCTTAACAGACGTATCAGCTGAATTATCTATTTTTACAAAAGAAGTTGCTTTATCCTTATTTTTGGTTAGATAATGATAATGGTCGATTCTAATAGAAAATTTAGCATTGTTGTTTTCGAGTGCAAGCGCATCCACATTATTTTTCATATCTAATATTTTCCTGGCGATTTCCTCAGGATATTTAGCAACAATTTCTGATTCGTTTAAAGCTTTCATGCTTACTGATAATGATAAAAAATTTTGAGGTATTATTTTAGTCATATCAATCTGGTGAAATGCCATCATTTTTTCGTTGAAATTTAACACACATGCCTGAAATAGAGGAACATAAACCATTTCGTAATCTTCGGTAATAAAATGCGTACTAGTATTGCGTAATTCCACGATTTTTTCCAGATTCAGGCGAAGAGGATCTTTGTTATTAGTAAATACTTTTTGAATACAATTTTCTAAACTTAGTGTGCGATTTGGGTTATCTTTATAATATATACTCTTTTCACCATAAACCTTAAGTATATGAGCTTTTAACATTAATTCCCAGGCGTTACAGATAAACATAGCAAAGCCTTCAACTCGATAATGAATGGTTGGTTTGTTGTACAGTTCAATTGCCATAGTAAACGCCTCTTTTGATTTATCAAGTAATTGGTTGGACAAGTCTGTAGGTTGCATAGCTACCTCCTTTTTTCAATTTTTTTTCTTTAAAACGCCGAAGCGAATTAATTCGGAATACGTAATTCAATTAGTTTCTGATGATACCCCGTCATCCGAGATATCTGTTCAATAGTAAAATCTCTATATTCTTCCAATAACGAATCTGGTAATAACAGCTCCATAGCGAATCTATTAGCTTCAATTTCCTTTTTTGAATTTAATAAGAGAGTTTTATTTCTGATAAAATAACAATTTTCTTTCCGGTGCAGGATAGCGTGTCCAAGCTCATGAGCCATAACCAGACGTTGCTCATGCTCCGGAAGATTTTCATTAATGAATATGTAGCGGTGATTCTTCAGGAACATATAGCATCCCTCGAACTGCAGATTGCATATCTGGTATAAGATACCGAGCTGATCGGCAATGTCGAAAGGGTCTGCGGTTCCTGTTTTTCTTTTGTAGTAAGAAACAATCTTCTTGATATCCAAGCATCTCACCTACTTTTTGTATTTCTTTGGTGTGTATTTTTCTTTGTTGATAAGCTTTAATCGTTTCAACGCAATTTCCAGTTCATCTTTAAAAAGTTCTGCCGCCTCTGGGCTGATTTCTTCTCCATTATAACTGGCAGGACCGTTTTCACCGGATGTCAGTTTTTCCATGATGTTATCCAAGTCTTTTGCGATATCACGATTATCCCTTGCTGTTAAACCTTTCTGTTCGGATGAATCATCTCCTGTCATTAGATAGTCAATTGTTACGCCGAAATAATCAGCTACTTTCATAAGCCTATCATTCGGGAGAGTTCCCTTTTTCAGTTGTCCGATATACCCGTTTGAAAAGCCAAGATCTTTTTCTAATCTTGAAATGGGAACTTTCCGCTCTTTGCATATCTGTTTAACTCTTTCCACACAGTTCATAGAGTACCTCCATATTTTTTTAGGTGAAAGCCTAAAAATAGTGTTGACAAATTAGAGAATACTCTATATAATAAAAATGTGCTTAGGGGAAAGCCTAAAACATAAAAGAGAGATTCCCTAAAAATAAGTTTCTGGACAATTCTTATTTTAGATTATTCTCTAATAAATGTCAATAGACTTTCCTCTAAAACATAAATTATTTTTTAGAAAGGAGAGTCTATTTTGTTTTACGAAAAAGTAGTTCGCTATTGTGAAAAAGAACAAATTTCAATTAAGGAATTTGAAAAAAAATGCAATATCGGAAATGGAACGGTGGGGCGTTGGAAAGATGATGGTTCTAAACCTTCATTGCATACACTTCTTAAGATTGAATCAGCAACAGGAATTCCGCTTGAATGTTGGGCATCAAGCCGAATTGATGGGTTTCTGTCAGACCAGAATGAGACAGCATAGAGGAGAAAAACATGATTTGGATATCCAGAAAGAGGTGAGATAAGTGGAAGAAACCAAAATACAGTTCACAGATAACGGAAATAGATATTCTGTTTCTATCCAAAAACAGTTATTTAGAAAACGACATGTATATGTCACAAAGCAAGAGGAAAGCGATCATGGCAATTTCAGCACGCCAATTACTTATAAGATATCAGCCAGCACCTTTAAAAACAGATCAGAATACTGGCTGATCAGATTAAAAAATTATCTTCTTAAAAAGGAACATAAGTAAAGTAGATAAGACTGAAGAAGCAGTGTCAGATAAAGTATTAGAAGAAACCTCTGATAGAAAATCCTTGATTTTTGACTCTTTTTTCTTCTCAGACAAAACAGGATTTTTCAACTCATATAAAAGTGATTCTAATAATTCTTTTATCTCAGAGTCAAGTTCTGATGCTTCTACATCTGCAATGATTTGGTTGTAGTTATTGGATATTGTATTTCCGGAACCAGTAACGAAAATATTATTACTTCCAGAAACAGTAGGAAGAATATCATCTTGATAACCATTTTCTACAAAATGAATACCTTTAGGAGTGAGTCTGATCCCATAAAAGCCAGTTGCCTGATATTCGTAGAGAATATATCCATCATCACGTAGTGCATCCAAGCAACGGATAGTGAGCTGTTTTTCACGGTTAGTCCCTGAAAAATTATACTGCATGGAACGCTCACCGGTTTTTTGGTAATGAGAATAAGCATCCTCCAGATATTCTTTTTCTTGCTGAAACATAAAACGCCTCCATTCTATTAAATTCAGGTACGCCAGTACCTGTAATACCAGAATAGAAGAAGCACAAACAAAAGTCAATGAATGGATATCTGGAAAGAGGTGAGAACAAGGAAAACTCAATGGGAAGAAGAGGATGAAATGATTCGTAGGGCACTTCGTGAAGCAGCACAGATAGCAACCATAGTATTTTCCATAGTTGCTATCATATTTAGCATTATCGCACTAATGCAATGATGCTAATCATAAGAGCAGCAAAAGAAATTAACAAAGCGATCCATGATCGTATTTCACTGAATATAAAATGCAAAGACGATCTTTGATATTCGTGAATAGCCACTAGGCCGAAGTGGGTAATGCAAAAACAGTCATCTAAGTAGACATCTGTTTCGGAAAGATGCCCAAGGGTTTTACGGATATAACGTTTTTCGAGTAAATAAGAAAGCGAATCTGCAACAAATGCAGGGTCGGCATCAAGATTTGCGGATATTTCACGCAGTGACCATTGGTGTTTAAGGAATTTTTTTAATAAAGAATAGGAAGCTGAGTCAATCATAACAATCTCCTTTCAATAAATTTTAGTATGCTAGTACCCTGTAATACAAGAATAGGAGAGAAACAAAGAGAAGTCAACAAAGGTCGTTCGACAAACTGCTTAAATTTTTATAAACAGTAACCCATACATATCATTTCCCATACCATAAAGAAGAGGTGAGGAAGATGTCAGAACTAAAACTGGTAACAAGAAATATCCGCATTAATGGAATTCAGCATAAAGCCAGTAATATGTCAGAAGGAGAAATCAAATGTCTGCTCATCCAGAGACAGGACGAACTTCTTCTGAGCATGAACTATGAAAGAAAAGCCGCCGGTTAAGGCGGAGAAAGAAGGACAAGCATTAAAACGGAGGTGGTTAAAATAGATGGATTCAGTAACCAGATCAATGCATTTTTAAAATTCTGCAGATCATGCCAGGAATTAAATAGAATTGCAGCAAGTAATGAAACTGATCTGGACAATAAGACGCAGGATATCTTACATAACATTGAGCTCAACGACAACTATCCAGACGATTATGTTTTACAAGGTCTTGCACTGAGGGAAATCAGAAAGAGGCGCAGGGAAGCCAAAGACATTCAAAGAATAATGACCCCGATCGTGCAGTGGACAGATCAGAATCAGAAAACGATCAATGAGCTTGAGAGGCTTCTTGGCGCAGTCAGGAAAGCAGAGAAAAGTACGACCGGAAGAACGTATATGAACCGAACCAATGCACTGGAAAAAATTTTGGGTGAAGAATAGGGGAAGGACAAGCATTATGAAACAGTACATAATCATAGCCCTCTGCATCCTTGCAGGGAAATATGTGGATATGCCGGTATGGTTAAACATTCTTTTTGGAATGTCTTCATGCTGGGCGGTAGATCAGCTTAGGAGAGCTTAGGAGGAGACAAAAAATGACAGAAGAAGAAAGAATAAAGGAAGTGGAACGACTTTCCAGAAAAGCCAAAGAAACAACAAAAGTTCCTCCGGATCAGCAACGAACCATCCGAATCGTAAGATTCAGAAACAAGACACTTGCAAGTTACGTAGGAACTATGGAAGAAGCACTCCGGAAAGCAAAAGAAATGGAGGGCCTATACGGACCGATTGAACACATAGAATAAAAAAAGACTCATGTAACGCAAATACATGAGTCAGGGTGACTTTCCGCCACTTGGATATTAAACCTATAAAGAATATAACATCCAGGTGGCAAAAAGTCAAGATTTAAGCAGGAGAAAGCCTGCTATATTTTTAACCTTTTCAGGGGACAGGGAAGTCCCTTCAGGGCTTGATTGAGGGTATTAAACTTACGACACCGGGGTGACATATGAAGTGTGGATACATAAGAGATACATGGGATTGTGGGGAAACCTTAGAGGTAGAGGAAAAGCATACAGGAAGATATGGTGCAAGGGGTCAGAAGAGGGAGCCGAAGAAGGAACCCACCCCGGAAGATATCATAAGGCAGAATCAGTGGAAGAGGGTGAGAGATCTTAGGAGGCTGGTAAAGTGGAATTTCACAACCGGAGACAGCTGGATCACACTCACCTACCAGAAAGACAAGAGGGTAAGCTGGGAAGAGATGATAAAGCATATGCAGAAATTCATAAGGCGGCTTCAGACCAGATACCGGAAATATGGTTGGATCTTAAAGTATATCTGGAGACCGCAGATAGGAAAGAGGGGTGCAATCCACATACACATCCTCTTAAATGCCAAATCAAATGCAGAGACCCGAACAGAAAAGATGGTCAGGGAACTCTGGACACATGGGAATCCGAACATGAAAGTGGTATACGACTTGAAAAATGGAGATCTGGCAGAGTACATAGCAACACCTTTGCAGGAATGGGAACCGGAAAAAGCAAAAGCATATCATCCGTCCAGAAACCTGATCCGCAGAGAACCGTCCAGAAAAGAAATAAAAAGACGTTCCCTGATAGACAAAGATGGAGTAGTCAGAGAACCCAAAGCCCCCAAAGGCTATTATGTGGATCCGGATTCCATCAAAAAAGGAATCAATCCTGTGACAGGATACGCGTACCGCCATTACACACTTGTAAAGATAGACAGGAGGATTTGAAGATGGACCAGAAAATGGCAAGAGTAGATATTTCACTTATTGTCAGGGATAAAAACACAAGGAGAGGAGAACACAATGTTTGATAAATTTGGAGAAATGAATTCATACACAGAGATCAATGAACTGGCAGCCAATCTTCTGCAGGAAGGAGATCTGGACAGCTTAAAAGAACTGGCAAAGGAAAACGGAATTCCGGATGATTATGTAGAGATGTATCTGGAAGAAGTCATCCCATCCCTCTGCGATTCCACATCTGCTGCTATTGGAAAGATTGATGTGGAATGCATGAAATTAAAACCTAAGGAACTGATGCTGGACTGGGTAGAGTACATCAAGGGACTATGTATGGAGAACGAGATGATCGCCCACCAGGTTCGCAAGAAAGGAAAGACTCTGCAGGGATGTATGGCGGTTCTACTGAAATATTCTTTTAAAAACCAGATCACAGTAGATAAAGAAATTATAAAGGCAGCAGGAGTCAGTGCCAGCAAGGTGACATTTGGAATTCCTGGTATGGCAAAAGCCAAGGAGCTGATCCGGGATTACTACATGGGAGGAGTAAAGGCATGAAGCGGACAAAATTATTGCGCTGCATCCCATGCGCAGCCCCGAAAGTAAAAGACTCTGACAATGTGATCGCTGCAAGCCAGCTTCTTGAAGTGGACGGAGAGTGGGCGGTAGAGATTAGTCTGTTTGTAAAAGGAGAACTGAAAGCCCGGTATTTCGCAGATAAAGAAAACCACAGTACATGGATAAATGAAACGTGGACAACCTGCAAGTTCGAAAATGTACTCAGACTTTGCATGGGACAATCAGCTTTGAAAAACGATTTTTACTATAGTTCCCCGGATATGAAGTGGGATACACAGGAAGATAAAGAGAGGGTATATGACTTTCTGGAAACTTACAACATTAACAGCTACGAGACAACGGTGAATGAAACAAAAAGAGACATGGCATACATCCGGAAGCAGGAAAGAATCAATGAAATGATGACAGAAGTCCCCTGCGTGCCGGAGGAAGCAGAGAGGTGGGTAGAAGATAAAATATTTCCGGGGAATATCCTGTTTTTTAAGAAAGAAGAGAAACGGACTGTATTCAGCTGTACCGCCTGCGGTTATGCCGGCTGGAGAAAACACGGATGGAAGCATGGAGAAAAAACCATATGCCCGAAATGCAAGGCACCGGTAACGACAAACAGCAGACAGGAGGAAAAGACAGCCAAAGCCCCGGTAACCATCTTGCAGAAATATGACAAAAAGTGGGTGGAGCGCCAGTTCCGGGCAGTCTGCAGATGGACAGCAGGGAAGAAAGAAATAAAGCTGTTTGAGAGAATCAGGGCCATTATCCCACAGGGGGAAACCTGGGGAAAAGTATGGTACGGGACGATTCCGGAAGCAGATGAGTTCACACAGGAATTCTGGGACAAACCACATGGAAAGAGATTCGTTCCGTCATACCTGTATCCCGGAAAGCTTCCGGAAGTACTAAAAGCCGGAGGTCTGGAACACAGCGGAATGGATATCCTTGCAAATGCAGGCATGAAATTCAACGTAAACACATATATCATATCCTTCCACAACAACTCTTATCTGGAATATCTGACAAAAGCGGGTCTGACAAGACTGGCGGCAGATATCGTAAATGATCGCTGGGTAGAGATCAACAGAAGCGGAAAGAATCTCAGAGAGGCATTAATGCTGGACGGAAACCACTTGAACAGACTGAAAACGATAAACGGTGGAGCTGCCATCCTGGAATGGCTCAGGTACGAACAGGAAAATGACATCCGGATCACACAGGAAAGTCTGGAATGGATTGCCGGGAAGAATTTAAAAATAAGTGACTGCCAGGATATCCTTGATGAACTTGAAAGCGTAAACCGGATGGTCAACTATCTGAAGAAACAGAAAATAGCTCCGGGAAAGTCCGCAATCATATGGAGAGACTACCTGCGTATGGCAAGAGAAGAGGGATATGATACCACTGATGACATTGTGAGATTTCCAAAGGATTTAAAGGCAAGACATGATCAGCTAGTAGAAGTGAGAAATCAGAGAAAAGATGTTAAACGACTGGAAGGATATAAGGAACTGGATGACCGGATAAAAAGAAGACTTCCGGACATGAAAGATTACTTCTGGGAAGACCGGGAATACATGATCATACCGGCAGGGGCATGTAAAGAACTGATGGATGAAGGAAGAAAACTTCATCATTGCGTGGGAAGCAGTGACACTTACATGAGAAAGATGGCGGACGGCGCCAGCTGGATCCTGTTCCTGAGAAGAAAATCAGAACTGAAAAAGCCTTATTACACCATAGAAATCAGCTTAAAGAATGACCATATCATCCAGTTCTATTCAGAATATGACAGACAGCCAGATAAAGAGATCATCAATGATGTCCTGAACCGGTATAAACGGAGTATCCGGAAAAAGAAGATAAAGATTCAGGTACCGGCAGCAGGCATAGCATAAGGAGGACACTATGGAATATGTGCAGTTAAGTATGGATGATTACATCCAGAGTAAAAACGAGATCAAACAGGAACTGGGAGGAATGGTAAAGAGCTTTGTGCGGATCGGATGGCAGCTGACCAGGATTGATAAGTCCCAAGCCTTCAAACACGATGGCTACAATACCATTTCAGAATTTGCCAGAACAGAATATGGCATGAATCCATCAGGAGTCAGCCGCTTCATGAAAGTATATGAGAAATATTCCATTCCGGGAGATACACCGGAGCTTAAAGAACAGTACAGGGAATTCAAATTCAATAACCTGGTAGAAATGCTCCAGCTTCCGGAAGAAGACCAACAGATCTTTCATCCGGAGGATAAAAGAGAGGACATCCGCGAATTAAAAGACTTCAACAAAGAAAATGAAAGTAATCCGATGAATCTCTTAGACTGGAAATCTGCACAGAGTACAGAGGACAAGCTCCATGCCACGATCCAGGAATTCTTTCGAGAAAAGACAGGAATCCTCAATACCCTGTACAGCAGTGAGGCATATCAGTCCGGAAACATCAAGGAAATGGCGCAGATCATCAACCCTGGTGACAGTATGAGTTATCGAAAAGGAACAGTCTTCTTGATGTTCCATCAGGAAGATATCACAGTCAAGATATTCAATGGAGAGATGAGAAATATCTCTTGGGACCAGTTTTTTGCATATACGCAGGAGATATTTGCGGAAGCGGCAGCAGGAGCGAAAACATACGAGAATTACTTCGGGATCCCAGAGGAAACACATGACCCAACACCAAAAGAGATTCCGAAACTTACACCAAAACCCGTATCGAATCCGATACCCAAACATGATGTTCGCCCTGAACCGGAAATTGCGCCGGCGCAACAGCCAGAATCGGTGGAGAATGTGGAAAAAACTGCGGATAACCATGAAGAAAATCAAAAAACAGCAGTTTCAGAAAAAGAGGACTCCGTACCAGGAAATCCTAAAGCGGAGCCCTATTCTGAAACACCGGAATCTCAGCCGGAAAATATAGAAAAAAGTCAAGAAACAGCACTTCCAGAAGAAGAACCACAGATTCCGGGACAAGACAACATCATGAATCATCCGGAATATATGCCGAAACCTGAAGAAAAAACAGAGAAAGTACCGGAAATTGCGCCGGCGCAATCCAATTCGGAGATTCCGGAAGTGATACCTAAGACCAGAAAAGAGTATATAGATACGTTAACGGCCTACGGAACAGCTGAGTATATAGCGAAATCCATGCGGCAGTTTGCAAACAAGACATACAGCACACTTCTGGATCCTGTCTTCTGGAATGAATGGTTAAACGGAAAAGTAGACCATAACGGAAGACCCTGGGAAGATTAAGGGTGCCCTAAAATTCACATAGATACATCCTTCCTGTGTGAGCCTGTCAGATCACAGGAAGGGGAAAGGTGAAAGGAAATGAATAAAAGACAGAAAAAGAAACGATTCCGAAAAACCATGGGATGGAATCCTCCGGACTGTTTAATCTACACCAGCCTGGACTACCATGTTTTTATCGGCAAGCCCTGGGGCGGACTGGCAGCCATGAAGAAGCGGGAAGCTACCAGAATGGTAGAAGACTTTAACCGGAATATTTCAAGGAGAAATGAATGGATAAGATCGTCACATCGATACAGGAGATAAATTTAGAGGACATCAGATTCCCGATCATTGCAGTATTTGAACACCCGGAAGATTATCCGACAAAATCTGTAGGCAGAATATTTGAATTAACCAAACCAACGGATACCGTGATCGTAAAAGATACACTGGAAGAATTACAGAAAGATATTCAGACATACTGGATTGGGATATTCTTCCAGAGAACAGAATTTGATGTACCGTCAATGAAAGGATGCTGGGTATGAATCAGGAAGGATTATTATTTCCCAAAGGAACCATTAGAAAAAAACGAAAGAAACACCATAAAAGCATCATAGACAGAGACATAAAAGGTCAGTGCTTCATCTGCCAGAAACGAGGCTATACGGAACGCCATCACATCTATGGCAGTGCAAACCGAAAATACTCGGAGCAATATGGTTTAACAGTATACCTTTGTCCAGAGTGCCATACATCCTCTGAGATAGCCGTACATCGAAGCAAAGAAGTCCGAAGCACCCTGCAGCGGATCGGCCAGAGGGCCTTTGAAAAGAAATGTGGCAGCAGGGAAGAATTTGTAAAACTATTCGGTAAGAATTATCTGGAGGATGAAAATGAGCACAAGAGCAGAAACATGTAAACATAGTACAGGACACATCGGAACTGTAGCAGTATACACCCACCCCACCTGCCCGAACATGCATATCATCAAAGGCAAATATGTTACAGCCAGAACAAACTGAAAGGAATGCAGACTCTATGAGGAGAGGAAATGAATTTATATGAGATCACAGACATAAAGACAGGAAAGATTATAGAATCGGCGGTTACACTGAAACAAGCAGCAGAAAGACTAAAGTGTTCCAGAAGTGCGGTATCAGGAGCCTATTGTGGGAATTATGCAATTGGACATAGATATGCAATAGAAGTAATAGATACAGCTATTTCCAAACAGGATCCAATATGGATCAAATGGGAAATGCGGAGAAACTGGTTTCTAAAATTATGCGGGAGGACATAAGAATGACAGGAAAAAACAAAGAAGGCTATCCAGATCCGACAGCCAGCAAAGCAATTCAGGCAGCAGATCGAATGCCACAGCATACATATAAAGACTATTGCATACTCAGAGCAATGGCATATCGCATGGGATTAAAGATAACTAGAATAAAAGATTTAGGATCTGGAAGGGAATGGAACAGATGAGAAAACGTCTAAGACATTGGCTCTTTGAAGCCAGAGGAAAGAAATGCAGATTTTGTTGTCTATTCTGCCACTACTGGCACATATGTCAAAAAGAGCCATAAAAAGAAGGAGACCGGGAACTATCAACAGCTCCCGGCTAAAAGTATGAAAAAGAAAAAAGTTTTATTTGCAATTACTCTTTGCTCTGTACAGGTAATAATATACCCAGAAAATGTGAGCGATATGTGATACAGATTTGAAGAATTTGTGAAAGGGGAGCGATACCGATGGAAACAGCAGAGATTACAATTCAGGAAGAAAACGAACAAAAGAAAGAATACTTGAAATCCTACCGGCGGGCAATAAAAAGAGAGCAGGATATCCTGGATGAAATCCAGAGGTTGAGACTGGATAAGATGTTTCCATCGGTAGTCAATGATGGAATGCCACACGGCAGCAGTCATTCAGATCTGTCTGATTACGCAGCTATTCTGGATGAACAGATAGACCTTCTGAAAGAGGAACGCTTGGAAAAAGTGAGATGCTACCAGAAGATTGAGAGGCAGATCAGCCAGATGGAGAATGAGGATGAGCAGGAAGTGTTGAGACTGAGATACATACTTGGAATGAAATGGGAAGAAGTGGCTGTGAAAATGAATTACAGTTGGAAGTGGATACATAAAATCCATGGAAGAGCACTGATGAATTTTAAAATATAAAAGAGTACATAGAAGTACACGCTCTATTTATGATATTATTACAATGAACTCAGATGGAAAAGATCATTCAGAGTTCTCCTTCCCTTAGATGACTGCCAGTGCCACCTGGCAGATCACCAGAACATCTCACCGAGAGGGAGTGAGCGCAAGCCATGAAGCCACAGGTTCGAATCCTGATGTTCTCTACTACTATCTCCTTTTTATAATGCGCATAATGCGCAAAAAAACTGTTGACAATGCGCATAGTATGCATTATAATGAGCGCATAAAGAAACACGATTGAAAAGAAAAAGAAAGGAGTACCGTTGAGATGAAGTTTCGAGAAATCGAAAAAATATTGCTTGCGGATGGTTGGCGTCAAGTTGGCCAAAAGGGTTCACATCATCAGTACAAACATCCAAGCAAGCCGGGTAAAGTGACGATACCTGAACACGGTGGCGATATAAATATCGATACTGCAAAATCTATTATGCGACAGGCTGGAATATAAATTCCAGCCCAAACTTATAATATATCTTAACAATATTCTATCTAATTGTATTTTAATCATGTTTTAGGAAAAAGTATATGGAGGAAAATTAAGGAGGAAACTACAATGAAACTGATTTATCCAGCAGTCTTTTATCCGTTTTCTGATGGTAGTGGTGGTTATACTGTGGAATTTCCAGATTTACCAGGATGTGTTACGGAAGGAAAAGATCTTGAAGAAGCATTTGAAATGGCAACAGATGCTGCAAGTGGCTGGGTACTTGAAGAGTTAGAAGAAGGCAATACGGTACCGGAGCCATCTGATTATGCTGATGTGAAACCAAGAGAGGGGGGAAGAGTAAATATTGTATTGTTAGATATCGACAAATATGCTGACAAATATGGAGAAAAAGCTGTCCGGAAGAATGTCACTATTCCAGCTTGGTTGAATACTTTTGCTGAAAAAAGACAAATGAACTTTTCTCAAATATTGCAGGAAGCGATTCTTACAAAAGTACAAAAATGTAATTAGGATAAGAGGAGATAAAGCAAGGAAACTATTAATATTAAAATTTAAATAAAAGAAAAGAGTTCTACGATTCAGGACTCTTTTCTTTTTTTATAGCAATAGTTAGCACAATCGGTTTATATTGGCCATTTTTGGGATTAAATCCCTAAATTCCACTAACTAACACACAGAATGAGAGGCGGTGAGGTTCGGCAAGAGCATCTAGCAGTAGCTTGCAACGTGAAAATTAAATTTTAAGGACATTTAGCTCAGTGGTTAGAGCAACCGGCTCATAACCGGTCTGTCTTGGGTTCGAACCCCAGAATGTCCATGAAAACAGAAATATTAATTAACAAGAGAGCTTGGAAACAGGCTCTCTTTTAATATACAAAAATACCGCGGGATAAAGTAATGGTAACTTACAGGTCTCCTTAGCCTGGAACGATGGTTCGAATCCATCTCCCGCTATTTACGAAAGGATACGAAATGTTAAGAAGCTGTAAGTATTGTGGAAAGATTCATGACAGTAAATATCAGTGCATCAAGAAACCTGTACGCAGAAAGACACGAACAAAGCAGAATAGTTTCAGGAGCACAGAAGCATGGAAGAGAAAGAGCTTGGATATCAGGACACGTGATAACTATCTGTGCCAGATCTGTATAAGAAAATTATATGGAACTACACGGCAGTATAATAATAGGGAGATAGAAGTGCACCACATTGTTCCGGTATCAGAAGACTGGGACAAAAGATTAGACAACTGCAATCTTATCTCTTTGTGTAGCAGGCATCATGAGATGGCAGAAGCTGGGAAGATACCACGGATGGAGCTGATGGAGCTTGCAAGGCGGCAGGAGGACCTCAAATAATTCCCCCCCGGTCTGTGAAAATGAAAAAACGCAGAAGTCTCACGACCACATATGCCCATCGATTCATAATAAATTCCCACATCAGCTTTTTACTTTTACAGGAAGGAGGAGAGAAAAGGCCAACACCACCAAAGACTGCGAATATTATCCGAATGGAAAAGAAATCCCATCGGACAAAGAAAGAACTCCGCCAGCGGGAACAGGGAGAAAAAGCATTGCTTACAGGCATTACTCTGAAAGAACGCCAGGAAGTAAAGGATAATGAAACAGCACACAAAGAATTTCTTCGCCTAAAAAAGCTGCTGCAAAAAATTGACAAGTTTGATGATATGTACGGTGCAGTGATCAACAGATACTGTGTTCTGTATGCAGAAACAAAAGAATTTGAAGAAAAAAGAGAACGTTTCTATCAGCAGTTATGCGAATTTCAGGAAGCAAAAGAAGATCTCCTCATCAATGAGGAAATGACTCCGAGAGAATATTACGGCATTGAAGCATCCATGCAGAAGAATCTGGTCTCTCTGGATCGCCAGGTTCAGTCCAAAAGAAAAATGCTGTCAGACATCGAAAAAGAAAATATCATGACGATTGCCGCATCTCTCAGATCTGTTCCGAAGAAACCGGAAAAGAAGGTGAATCCATTGAAAGAAGCGTTAAGTAAATGAAAGATGGAAAAGCGTATAAGTACGCCCTGTGGTGTGTGACAGAGCAGGAGAGAAAAGTCCCTGAATATGTGAAAAAACAGGCTGAGAGCTGGCTGTATATTGCAGACGGATACGATGCAGATGCTTATGTAGATGAAGAGGAGTACGAGAAAGTATGCAAATTGTTAAAATTAATGGTCCACCCGGATCTTAGATGCAGTATTTATGACGGCTTGGAAGATTACGCATGGCTTATGATCGTGGCTGGTCTGTGTACATATTGCAAAAATTCAGAACAGAAGAGCCGGTTTTATGTGACGATTCTGCTTGAGATAGCACGAAAAAACTTCAAAACCTTCAATTCAGCAGTGATATTCATTCTACTGATGCTTACGGAACCAGATTTTTCCCGGTTCTTTTCTGTTGCACCGGATTTACAGTTGTCATCGGAGCTGAAGAACGCGATCCGCAAGATCATAAAAGTTTCTCCGGCATTGTACGATGAAGACGAACCGGCGTTTAAGATTCTCAGAAGCCAGATTATATGTCTGCTTAACGAAAATGAATACACACCGCTCGCATATAGTCAGGACGGCATGGATGGAAAACTGGCAAATGCTTATCTCGCGGATGAAGCAGGGGCATTGGACGATTATCCCGTAGAAGCGATGAGATCATCACAGATCACACTGTTTAACAAACTTGGGATTATTATCAGTACACAATATCCGAATGATAACAATGTGATGATCGATGAAATAGACATTGCGAAAAAGACCCTGGACGGTCTGCTTGATGACCGGAGGTATTTTGCGTTGCTTTACGAGCCTGACGACGATCTGAAACAGGGAGAAGTCTGGCAGAAAGACGACAGAGCCATATATCAGAGCAATCCGGTAGCAGTATCCCACAAATATATCTTTGATGAGATAAAAAAGAAACGTACCCTGGCAATACTCTATGAGAATAAAAGGGAAAACTATCTCTGCAAACACAACAATATCCTTTACAAAGGACTTGGAGTTGAAGGATACATTGATATCCAGAAAGTAAAATTGTGTAAAACGGAATTGGATTCACAGTGGTGGATTGGCCGCCGGGTATGGGTGGGCGTGGATCTTTCACAGACGGATGACAATACTGCAGTAGCGATGGTGACAGAAGAAGACGGATTCGTTTACGCAAAGGTAATGGGATTTATCCCAACAGATAAAACTGCTATAAAGACACAGAAGGAACATGTGGATTACCAGAGGCTGATCAATAAAGGCGAGTGTATCTCATGCGGGGAAGAAGTGATTGATTACAGCGTTGTAGAAGATTACGTGATACATGCACTGAAAGAAAGATACGGTGTGACTGTGGAACAAGTTGGATATGACCGATACAATGCGATATCCAGCGTACAGAAGATGGAAGCAGAAGGTCTGGAGTGTGTAGAAATCAAACAGCACAGCTCAGTCCTACACCAGCCGACAAAATGGCTGAAAGAGGTAATCTTACAGCAACACTTCAGGTACGAAGAAAACAGGCTTCTGGAGATTAATTTCCAGAATGCAAGATGTACAGAAGATACAAACCTGAATAAATATGTTAACAAAAAGAAATCAACAGGAAAAGTGGATGAGGTAGTTGCTTTGATCAATGCAATGTACCTCTTACAGCAGTATTTACTTAATGACGACAGTTTTGTTGCACAAACAGCATAGGAGGACCAGAAAAATGGGAATTTGGAAACGAAAAAAGAGAGCAGATCCGGCACAGGAGCCAGAAGTGGACGCGGCGATTTTGAGAGCGTGGCTGTCAGGAGAGTCTGTTGGACGGGAGAGAGCTGTGAATATCCCATCTTTGGCGGGATGCTTAAATAAAATCGCAGGGACGGTGGCAGCAGTTCCGATCAGGATGTACAAACGGGAAACGAACCGGATAACAGAAGTCCTGGATGATAACAGAATAGTTCTGCTGAATTCCGAAACAGGGGATACACTGGATGCCTATCAGATGAAACGGGCAGTTATTTTGGATTATTTTCTTGGACGGGGCGGCTATATTTTTATAGATAAAGTCAAAAATGAAATACGTTCTCTCAGGTATGTATCGGAAAAGAACATAAGCTTCAACGAGAATCCGGATGTGATCTTTAAAGATTACGATATCCTGGTGCAGGGAAACACCTATAAACCTTATCAGTTCATACGACTTCTCAGAAATACAGAGGACGGGGCGAAAGGAAAGAGCATCATAGAAGAGAATGAGGGACTTTTAAGAGTAGCATATAATTCACTGAAGTTTGAGGAAACCCTTGTATCAACAGGCGGAAATAAGAAAGGTTTCATAAAATCTCCGCGAAAATTGTCACAGGCAGCGATTGATGCTCTGAAAGAAGCCTGGAGAAATCTGTATTCAAACAACACGGAGAGTGTTGTAATTTTAAATGAAGGACTTGACTTCCAGGAAGCATCCAACACATCTGTAGAAATGCAGTTGAATGAGAATAAAAAGACAAACGGTGATGAGATCTGCAAGGTCATGGGGATTCCACCATCACTTTTGAATGGAAATGCCGGTGAACAGGATGAAAAGAATTTCATAAAATATGAATTATCAAACCTGCTGGCAGAATTTCGGACTGCGTTAAACAGAGCAATGTTGCTTGAATCGGAAAAACAGACATATTTCTTTGATTTTGATATATCTGAACTGATTAAAGGCGACATCGACAAACGATACAGCGCATACAGCATCGGAATAGAAAAAGGATTCCTTCAGACAGATGAGGTCAGAAAGAAGGAAAATATGCCACCACTGGGAATGAAATTCATTAAATTAGGGCTTCAGGATGGATTATATGATCCGGAGAGTAACAAAGTGATCGTGCTTAATACAAGCAAAACATTAGACTTGGAAAGATTAAAAGAGGGAGGCGATGAGTAAGGAGAATCGAGATCAGAGAACAGTCTGTCACAATTGATGGATATGTAAACGCGGTTGCAAGAGACAGCAGACCCATCCGGGACAGAAGCGGGACACAGTTCATTGAGCAGATCGTCCCGGGAGCTTTTGAAAGGGCGATCTCACGTGCTGATGAGATCAAGATCCTGTTAAACCATGATTATAGTAGGGAACTTGGAAGTACCAAAACAAACCTTCAGCTGTTTGAAGATAATATTGGACTTCGGGCGATTGCGGAAATCACAGATGCAGAAGTGATCGAAAAAGCGAAAAAAGGTGAGCTCAGAGGCTGGTCCTTTGGATTTATTGAGAGAGCAGCCAAAGAAGAGGATACAGATTCCGGCCTGAAACGCAGATTTGTGGAAGACATGGATTTGAAAGAGGTGTCGATCATTGACAACCGAAAAGTCCCATGTTATGCAAGCACATCAATAGAGATGCGTGCAGACGGAAATGAAGTTCTGGAAGTAAGAACTTTGGAAACTAGGGTAGTCTCAAATAAACCGGAATAAAAAATTGATTACTCAAAGTATGAAGAGACAATCAGACGATTAGGAGGAAATAAATAAGGAAGAGTCATAAAAGAAAAATCACAAATAAAAAAGCATTCAGAGTAGCTGCCAGAAGATATCTGCAGATAAGAGCAGAGGAATTAAAAAGCCTGGAGGAAAAAAGAACTGCTCTCGTGGAAGAGATGGAAGGAATCCTGAACAAAGCACAGGAAGAACAGAGAGCCTTCGAAGAAACAGAACAGACTCGTTTTGATGAGATTGAAAAAGAAATCAATGCCATTGACAAGACAATCGAAGCAAAAGAAAGAGCCAGAAATCTTGGAAATCCGAAGAAGGAAGGTAAGGAGAAAGGCGACACCCTGACCGTAGAAGAGAGAGCATTTGTAGATTATATAAGAGGTACGATTACCAATGAGAGAGCTACAAACCTTACCTATACAGACAATGGTGCGGTGATCCCGTCTTCAATCGTAAACAAGATCATTGAAAAAGTAGTAGAAATCTGCCCGATTTACAGTATGGCAGATAGATATAACATCGGAGGAACCATCAGTATTCCATTTTATGATGAAGACACCAGTTCTATTAAGATGGCATACGCAGATGAGTTTACAGAACTTACAAGCACATCCGGAACATTCAAGAGCATTTCTCTGAGCGGTTTCCTTGCAGGAGCACTTACTGTAATTTCAAAGAAATTGATCAACAACGGCGGATTCGATGTATTAAATAAAATTATTCAGTACATGGCGAAAGCGATTTCCGTATTTATCGAACATGAATGCCTGATCGGAACATCTGGAAAAGCAGAAGGACTCACAAAAGTTACTCGTGGCACTACAGCGGCGGCAGCAGCAAAAGTCACAGCTGATGAACTGATCGATGTACAGGAGTCCATTCCGGATACTTATCAGTCCGGAGCTGTCTGGATTATGAACAAAGCAACCAGAACAGCGATCAGAAAATTAAAAGATAACGACGGAAATTATCTTTTGAACAGAGATGTTTCAGCCAGATGGGGATACACTCTTCTGGGAAAAGACGTATACTGCTCTGATGCAATGCCGAAGATGGAAGCAGAGGCTGTCACTGTTTATTACGGCGATTTCTCCGGATTAGCGGTAAAAGTAGCGGAAGATGCAAATATCGAAGTACTGAGGGAAAAATACGCAACACAGCATGCGGTTGGCGTAGTAGCCTGGATGGAAATTGATACAAAGGTAGAGGATGCACAGAAGATTGCAAAATTAACTATGGCATCTGCGTGAATTGCGCCGGCGCAAATGAGGTTAGAATATGAAGATTAGTGAAATGACCACTGCAGATATATGGCAGCATATCCGAGAAGATCCGGAAAATATGGAGGAATCTGATAACAAAGAAATACTGGCCATGAAAAAAGCAGCTATAGAATACTGCAAAGGATATACAGGACTTACAGAGGAACAGCTGGATCAGCATGAGGATATTACGATCGCAGTCTTCATGCTGATTGCTGACATGTACGATAACCGGCAGCTGCAGGTAGATAAAAATATCATGAACAAAACGGCAGAGACTATCCTGGGAATGTATTGCGTAAACTTCTTGTGAGGTGATCAGATGATTTATACAGGAAAACTGAACAGACGCATTATTTTTCAACGCCTTGAAGCAAAAGAAGACGATATGGGACAGGATAAATCAGAGTGGAAGAATTACAAAACTGTCTGGGGAACTGTAAAGCCATATAAATCTTCAGAATATAACTTCATGGGGAAACTAAAGCCAGAGGTTACGCATCGTATATATGTCAGATACAGGGAAGACATAACAACAGATATGAGGATCCTGCATAAAGGACATACATATGCGATTGCCGGTCCTCCGCTGGATGTAAATGATGCCAGGGAGCTGCTGGAAATTCAGTGTGAGGAGGTGTTCGAGAATGCAGAGTATCAGCTTTGAATATGACGTTTCAGAGTTGGAAAGAGCACTCGAAGCAGCAGCTCGGCAGTTCCCGGCGTCTTCAGAAACTGTCCTCAAAAAAGAATCCAAAAGTATAGCAAAAGACTTAAAGGGCAGAGTTAATTCTGAGGCAAAAGGGCATCATTATATAAGTCCGAAAAGTGAAAAGAAACCAAAGCCTCTGGAAAAGAGCTTCAGACAGGGAAAGGTAATACGATCAGGAAACAAAGTTACAGTTGCAGTTACGACAGTAGCTCCGCATTACCATCTCTACGAAGAAGGACATGCCATGATAACTCATAAAAGTAAAGACAAAACAAAGGGATTGAGGCAGGTTGGAGAAGTTAGGGGAAAAAAGACTGTGGCAAAATATATGGCACAGCGTGCAGAACACGCAGAGCTACTCGGACAGGAACTTCTGGAAGAAATCTTGAGGGAGGCGGGACTTGACTCTTAAAGAAATAAAAAAAGCGGTCAATTCCGCTTTGAAAGAAAGATTTCCGGATATGAAGATATACGGAGCAGACACAGTAGAAGGCTATACACGGCCTTCTTTCTTTGTGTATATAACACAGACGTTTTCTGAATCCACAAAGAACGCATTCCACAAGAATGTTGAAGTGGAGATTGATTTTATTCAAAAACACAGAAATGAAGCAGACGGAATGGATTTTTTTGTGGCCATGGAAGAAATGTTCGGGCAGAAGCTGACGATTGGCAGAAGGAGTCTAAACACAAGCAACATGGATCTAAACTTTCAGGGCGAAAACGCAAACATTCCAGTCTGCCAGTTTGATGTGGAGTTCTGGGATGTAATTCCAAGAACGGATAGTAGCAAGTTGATGGAAGAATTGAAATTATCACAGGAGGTAAAACAAGGGGATTACCAGTAATGAATATTATTTTTACTGCAGCCGCAAGAAACACAATCAGAAGATCTGAACGCGGTGTAGTGGGAATGATTGTAAAAGATGCGAAAGTGCCGGCAACAAATCCGGCTATGATTTACAAAGAAAAAGATATTCCGGAAGAACTGAGCGATGCAAATAAAGAGCAAGTGAAACTCGCCCTGGTTGGGAACGATACAGCACCTGCTAAAATCGTACTGTATGTTCTTAGTTCCGACGCTGAGAATTACGAAGCGGCGCTGAATTATTTCGCAGTCAAAAAGGTTGCCTGGCTGTGCTGTCCGACAGCAAAGACGGACACGCAGACAGAGACCATTGTGACATGGGTAAAAGATCAGCGTGATGAGCGAAATAAGGTTAAAGCAGTGCTTCCGGAAACAGAAGCAGATAATGAAGGAATTATAAATTATGCTACAGCCAGCGTAAAAGTTGGTGAGAAAGAGTATACAGCAGAATCCTTCTGTTCAAGAATTGCAGGACTGCTCGCCGGTACATCTAATAAGAGTTCTGCAACATACGCAATTCTCGATGATGTAACAGAGTGTGAGAAAAAGAAAAAAACCGAACTGGACGCAGAAATTGACGCTGGAAAACTGGTCCTTTATTACGATGGCGAAAAAGTAAAAGTTGGACGGGGAGTCAATTCCTTACAGACAGTTAGCAAAGGAAAAGGGAACCCGTGGAAAAAAATCCGTGTAGTTGAAAGTATGGACATGATCCACGATGACCTTGTTCTTTTGTCAGAAGACAATTATATCGGGAAATATCCGAACACATATGCAAATAAGTGCCTACTTATTTCAGCAATTAATTCCTATCTGGCAGAAATGGAGAGAAATGGAATTATTGAGGGTTACACAATTGACCTGGATGTTGATGCAATCAAGGAATATATCATTAAAAACAAGGGTGTAACAAGAGATGAAGCAGAAGCAATGAGTGAGGCAGAAATCAAGAAACAGTATACAGACGAAAAGGTTTTCCTAGCAGCATCCGCTACATTGGTGGACGTAATGGAAGACATTGATCTGAACATCACTGTGTAAGGAGGAATGAATAAGGGACAACTATACACCGGACAGAGTCATTAACGGAACCTTTGGGGAATGCTGGATTGATAATGACTACATGGCAGAAACAACAGCGCTAGAAGCAACAGTAAAACTGGATACAACAGAAGTGGCCAGGACGGGAACCCTGGAGAAAGGGTATAAAGTAACCGGAATCACATGCAGTGGAACATTGAAACTTAACAAGGTGACTTCGTACATGATTAAAAAGATCGGGGATAATCTGAAGAAAGGAAAAGCAACCAGAGCAACGATTATTTCAAACATCGAAGATCCGGAAGCATTCGGAGCAGAACGTATCCGCTTTGACGATGTCGTATTCACTGAAATCAAACTGGCAGACTGGGAAGCAGGAAAGCTCCTGGAAGAATCCATTCCATTCAGCTTCTCGGGATGGGAAGTCCTGGAATCAATAGACGTATAAGGAGATAAAACATGAATTTAATTGAAAAATTACTTTGCGTAGATAAAGAAAAGGCAACAGAAAAAGCAACCAAAAAGATCAGATCAAAAAAACTGGCTAAATTAGTGGGAGAAGATGCTGAGATTACGATCAGAGAACTGTCTGGAAAGAGATACAATGCTCTTCAGGCCATGCTCTTCGATAAAAAAGGAAATCGCGATGTAAATGCTACATATGATTTTAATTTAATGTGCTGCGTGCATGGCGTTGTGGATCCATGTCTGACAGACAAAAATCTGATGGACCATTTTGGAGCATCTACCCCGAAAGACCTTGCTGCTATTTTATTCGGAATGGAGTCCGGAACAATTGCCGCAGAGATCATAAAACTCTCAGGACTTGGAGAAGATGCAGAGGAAGAGGTAAAAAACTCATAAAGGTGGACAGCGAAGCAAGCATAGCTTATGCATTGTTCCGCCTAAAGAAGTGGAAACCATCAAAATACTACAAAATGGGCGCGGGAGAACGATTAATCACCCGTGCCTTTTTAAAACAGGAACTGCAGGACATTGAGAAAGAGGTGAAGAACAAGGGCAGGTAAGACAGTCGCTGCAGTGGTAAAGCTGATAGATGATTTCAGTAATCCATCCAGAGAAGTAGCGGCACAGGCACGTGACTTGGAAAAACGGTTTAACAACGTTGCTGATGTGTTTAACCATGCCGGCGAAGCGTTCTCCGCAGCCGGTGAAACTCTGACAAAATCGGTCACTGCGCCGCTAACAGCCGTTGGAACGGCCGCAGTCAAATTCTCCTCTGATTCACAGGATGCCTTCCAGCAGTTTGCAGCGGCAACCGGAACAGCAACAGAAGAGATGGGTAAATACAAGGACATGATCAACAATGTCTACAAGAATAATTTCGGCGAATCCATCAATGATGTTGCGGAAGCAATGGCAACGGTTAATCAGAACATGTCATATCTGGATGATTCTGCCCTGCAGAGATGCACAGAATATGCCTATACTCTTTCGGACACTTTCGGATATGATGTTGCGGAAAGCACCAGAGCTGCAGATACACTGATAAAGAATTACGGTGTATCTGCAAGAGAAGCGTTTAATCTGATCACCCAGGGAGCACAGTCAGGAATGGACTATTCCGGGGAAATGATAGACAG
The DNA here is from genome assembly GCF_052064155.1 of Blautia sp. HCP3S3_C12. Lineage (NCBI taxonomy): Bacteria > Bacillati > Bacillota > Clostridia > Lachnospirales > Lachnospiraceae > Blautia > Blautia sp. HCP3S3_C12. The sequence goes on from NZ_JBQHWC010000001.1 coordinate 298,367, forward strand.
TATCAATGAGTATTCTGTGCAGTTTAAGAAGCTAGGACTGGATGCAGAAGACATGTTTTCAATATTTGCCAATGGCGCTCAGAATGGTGCTTTTAACCTGGATAAAGTCGGAGATGCTGTAAAAGAATTCTCTATCAGAGCAATAGATGGTTCAGATACGACAAAGCAGGGATTTGAAGCTCTTGGAATGGACGCGACGAAAATGGCAGAGAGATTCGGAGCTGGAGGAGATTCTGCAAAAGAAGCATTCAACGAAGTAATCAAAGGTCTTGCAGAAATGGATGATCCTGTAGCACAGAGCGCGGCCGGAGTAAACCTGTTCGGAACCATGTGGGAAGATTTGGGACCTCAGGTTATAACCTCTATGTCAACAGCAAGTGATGCCATAGATAAAAGCAAGGAGTCTGTTGAAGAACTGGTAAATGTAAAATATGACACATTAACAGGCGCGTTGGGAGGACTTTGGCGAACGATACAGGTGGATGTCTTGCAGCCAATAGGAAATCAGCTGATTCCGTATGTCACAAAAGGCATTAGCTTCATACAGAAATTTACCGATAAGTGGAACAGACTGGGATCGGCCACTCAGAAAACTATAGTCAAATTTGCAGCAGTAGCGGCATCAGTAGGGCCTGTTTTACTGGGGTTCGGGAAAGTGTCCTCCGGAATCGGAACAGTAATCTCAAACTTTGGGAAAGTAGGCGGCGCGATTACAGGACTAACAGGTGCTTCAGGATTCTCAGGAATTGCGAAGATAATGACCGGACCGTTTGGAATCGCGGCGGCAGCAGTGGCAGCTGCAGCACTGCTAATCTACAAGAACTGGGATAAAATCGCACCAATCCTGCAGAAGATAGGAGATAGATTTGTAGAATTCTGGAATACAGTACAGCCACAGCTGCAGCCATTCATAGACTTGTGCATAGAAATCGGATCATACTTAAAAGACACTCTGCTTGAGGTATTTAAAATAGTATGGCAGGCGGCAGGAGAAGCTATCGTTACTTGGTTTGGCCAGGTAAGCGAAGTTATTGACAACGTACTTGGCGTCTTCGAAGGAATCATAACGTTCCTGACAGGCGTATTCCAGGGAGACTGGGAAAAAGCATGGACAGGAATTGTACAAGCAGTAGGAGGCATCTTTGGAACTCTGGAAGCACTTGTAAAAACTCCTATCAATGCAGTTATAAATCTTGTAAACAAAGCAATCTCAGCTATTAATAACATCAGTGTAACACTGCCGGATATTGTGGGAGGAGGACATATAGGATTCGACATCCCGCTAATTCCGACTCTGGCCAAAGGAACTGACAATTGGAAAGGCGGCATTGTACAGATCAGTGAAAAGGGTGGAGAGATCGTGGATCTTCCGTCCGGTAGCAGGGTATATCCGCATGATGAATCTGTACGGATGGCTCGACAGGAAACAAAGAAGAGCATATCTATTACAATCGCTAAACTTGCTGACAGCATTGTAATAAGAGAGGAATCCGATATTGACAAAATAGCTGAAGCGATTGTGAGAAAAATCGAGCAGACAAGTAACAACATGCCACAGGCAGCATAGGAGGCATCATGGAATATTGGATAAAAAAAGGAGAAGAAGCCATACAGTTGCCTATAAAGCCGGCATCTTTTCAGGTATCATTTGAAAACTCCCATCAGACTGTGAATGTACAAACTCGCGGCGATGTAAGTATTCTTGGGAAGAAAGGACTCGAAACTTTTACACTTGAGTCCTTTTTCCCGGCACATGATTATCCTTTTGCGGATTATAAAAAGGATAGAAGCCCATGGGCATATATCACAAAACTCAAGAGCTGGCAGGAATCAGTGGTACAGTTCATAATTACAAAGACAAAAGTGAACACAAAAGTGGTGTTCAAATCCTTTAGCTTTGGAGAAGAGGACGGAACAGGGGATATAAAATATTCGATCACATTGGAAACTTACCGGCCGCCGAAATACACAAAACCTGTAAAAGCTACACTGGAACCGGAAAAGCCGGCCAAAAAGAAACCGGTTAAAAAGAACAACCGGACGAACGACAAAAAGAAGAAAAAGGTGCATATTGTACGGGGAAACGATACCCTGTGGGGGCTTGCAAAAAAATTCTATGGTTCAGGGACGTATTACACAAAAATATATAATGCAAACAAATCGGTCATAGAAAAAGCCGCAAAAAAGCATGGACGTGTAAGCAGTGCACATAATGGTGTAAATGGATGGTGGATATATGACGGGACAAAGCTGGTGATACCATGAAACTGATGTGGAAAGATGCCAATATAACAGAATATGTAACGTCTGTTACATGGGCGGGAAGCGCAAAACAGGCGGCCAGATCGGTTACCTTTAGTGTTGCATACAGTCCGAATGACAAGGACGTAAAAGATCTTGGAATTAAACTGGCTGATAAAATAGCGTTTTACCCCGGATACCCGGACGATAAGAAAACAAAATTTGTGGGCATAGTGACAAACAGGGAACGGAAATCCGAAGCTGGAGAATTGTCATACACAGCTCTGGATGGAATGATCCACTTGCTAAGATCAAACGGTACCTATAAATTTCTGAACAAAACGCCGGAAAAGATAGCTTCGATGGTATGCAAAGATGTAAAAGTAAAGACAGGGAATCTTGCAAAAACAAAGCTGGCCATTACAAAGATGTTTTTTCAGGAAAGGCCATATTACGAAATTATCATGGCAGCCTATACAAAAGCTTACAGGAAGAGTAAGAAACCATATATTGTACAAATGAACAGGGACAAGCTGGAAGTGATTGAAAAAGGAAAACTCATTCCTGATTTTCATATCCGGCAGGGGGAAAGAATTACAGACTCTTCGTATTCTGAAAACATTGATAGCATGGTAAACCGTGTTTACATCTATAATTCGAGTAACCAGAAGATTGGAAGCATAAGCAATTCAAAATGGGCGTCCAGATTCGGTATTTTCCAGAATGCGATATCCGTAGATTCCGGAAATGGAATAAAGGAAGCAAAAGCAGAGCTGCATGGAGTGGATAAAACGGCAAGTCTGACAATGATTGGCGACTGCCGGTGTGTATCCGGCTTAGGCGTGATTATAGAAGATTTCAGAACAGGATTGAAGGGGAAATTCTGGATAGAAAATGACAGCCATCAATGGAACAGTGGAGTTTATACAACTACATTGGAGCTTGCGTTCAAGAATATTATGGACAAACAGGAAGAGGATGAGGAACAGGAAGCATCGTCATCTGCCTCTTCTTCTGCTTCGGGAACCGGGACAAGCGATGCGCTGAACGATGTTTTGAAGCAGGCAAGGGCATGGATTGGAATATCTGGGACAACAAATGAAGCTACGCAGTACTATGGATATAACGGAGTTGCCTGGTGCTGCATCTTTCAATGGTCTGTATTTAATAAATCAGGACATGGAAATCTCTTCATGGGCGGAGGAAAGACTGCAAGCTGCATTAATGTCACACAATGGTATCAGGCTCGCGGGAAATTTGGAAAAACTCCAAAAGCTGGAGCGTTGGTAGTCTATGGACCTGGTGGTGGAAGCCATATAGGAATTGTCGAAAGCGTATCCGGAACAGGGATCAATGATTATGTATCAATTGAAGGAAATACAGGTGGCGGCGGAGGAATTGCGGCGCGAAAGCAATATGGAAATCGAAGAAGTGATGTTTATGGCTTCTGTTATATCGACTATCCTACAACAACTGTATCAGATGCTGGAAGTGGAATAACCATCTCTGGCACATCAAAATCAATTCCTGCAGGATTACAGCAGTCTGGCATATGTCCATGGGATTATACAATATATCCGTTCTGGTACACCAGATGGAACAGCAAGACGATGCAGAGACAGGTGGCGAACCTGTGGAACAGCAGAGGACGGACAAGTAATCATGGGATCGCGACCATTGACGGATATTACCTGATCGCTGCTGGTTCTTACTTTGGAAAGTGCGGAGACGTCATAAGCTTCACTTTGGAAGGTGGCGTGAAATTAAATTGTATTGTCGCAGATGAAAAGAATGCCGGGGACAGAAATGGAAGCATATATGGACACTGGCAGACTTATCCGGCTGCCGGCTATTCGCTTATAGAGTTTGAAAGCATGGGCGGCAGTGATACACAAAATTCCGGAGCGTTGTTAAATGTAAGCCAATGGCAGGGAAAGAAAGTAACTGCTGCTATAAACGGAGGAAGATACAAAGGGCTATAAATACATATGAAAGATTTGTAGAACAGATGAGAAAAGCCGGAAGCTTCTACAATGCCCCGGTACCTCACCTGGGAATTATGATGGATTCCGGAAAAATCAGGATGGACACGATGATCCTTGATAAAAGCGATTATTTGATCAATTGCAATTTACGTCTGGATCGGACGAAGAAAGTATTCTTGCATACTTCGAAACCGAAATCAGCAGAGTATATGACAGATTCCGAACATAACAGCACTTTAGAAGAATACAAAAGAAATATCCTGCAAGAAGGGGATAAAGTGCTGCTCCTGAAACTGGACAGGCATGAAAAGTACATTCTGATTGCAAAGGTGGTGGTTCCGGAATGATGTTTCCTTTTACAGACAATGAAGAGGAAGAGGAACAGGAAGAAAGCTTGTATATTCCCAGGGAATATGGGATTAATTTTGAAACGGGTCAGCTTTCCGGTAAAATTGTTGAGGGATACGATGCACTCCTTGTATGGGCATGGCTTGCACTGCAGACACCAAGATACCGGTATTATATATATTCTGAGAATTATGGACAGGAATACGAGGACCTGATTGGAAAGAGCTATTCGACAGAGCTGACAGATTCCGAACTGGAACGCATGACGGAAGAATGTTTAACAGAAAATCCGTATATCACAGGAATTGAAAACTTTTCCTGTGTAAAGATCGAAGAAAAGGTAACTGTTACATTTTCACTTATTACAGAGCTTGGAGATGGGGAGGTGAGTATAGATGTTTGAAGATATGACATACGAAACGATTATGCGGACAATGATGGAAGATATGCCTGACGATATTGATACATCGGAAGGCAGCCTGATTTTTAATGCATGCGCTAAACAGGCAGTACGACTTGAAGAAGCCTATCTGTTTCTGGATGGGCTGGAACGAAATATGTATACGGATACAGCAGATCTGGATCATCTCATTCGAAATGGAAATGACAGGGGCTGCTATATTAACCAGGCAACCTATTCGGAATTCACTGCGCAGTTTAACTGTCCTGTCCCGGCAGGATCACGCTGGAATCTGGATGAATACAATTACACAGTATTCAATGTGATCAGCGAGGAAGAGCATACATATAGATTAGGATGCGACACTCCGGGTACCGACCCGAATGGTATTTTAGGAGATTTGGAGCCGATTGAATATGTAGATGGGTTCGAGTGGGGAAGAATCATCAAGTGTACTCTGAAAGGTACAGATCAGGAGGAAACGGAAACATATCGCGCAAGACTGCTGGCAACATATAATTACCGGGGCTTTGCCGGGAACCGCGAATATTACAAAAGTCGTATCAAAGAATTGAGCGGAATATATGGGTGCAAATTGGAACGCATATCTGCTCCTTCGGACAAGGTTAAGATTACAGTGATTGGTCAGGATTACAGAGCACCTTCAGAAAGCATTATTACTGCAGCACAAACCGCGGTTGATCCTGTCGTAAATAGTGGAGAGGGAGACGGATTTGCCCCGATTGGACATCGCGTACAGGTAATTGCCGCTTCTGAAACCGCAGTAAACATTAGTACAACAATCACATACGATACGGGTTATAGTTATGATGGTCTTTCTTCGTATATAGATTCTGCGATTGAAGCCTATCTGCTTGAATTAAGGAAAAACTGGGAAAATACAGATACGATCGTTGTCAGAATATTACAGATAGAAGCTGCTATTGTGCAAATCGAAGGAATTATTGATGTGACAGATACGGCTATTAATGGCAGCGCGAAAAATCTGCAGTTGACAGATAAATCTGTTCCAGTTAAAGGAGTGATATCGTGCACGTAAAAGTCTGCTACCCGGATGCGGTACTTAATATCAGAGATATTAAAGCGGTAATTGATGCAGGCGACAGGATCGGGGAAGCTTTGGAAAATGATTTAGACGAACTGGATGCGAACATTGACATTAAAAGCGCAAAAGAATCTGGAATCAGCAGGCGCGAGAAAATTTTAGGAATCAATCCTCTTGATACAACAGGCCTTGAGGACCGGCGCCTTGAAGTGCTTGCAAGATGGTATGATACACCGGTATATACAGAGACAACCCTTCGGAACAAACTGGATTCCATTATGGGAAAAGGAAAATATATTTTAAATATCAATCTGGAAGAAAAGATTGTCAGGTATGAAACTGAGCCGATTGAAAGACTTGCGCTCAACACAGTACATACACTGCTTGACCAAATGGTACCGCTTGACTATATGATTGCCATTCGGTTCAAATATAAGCAGAAAAATATGTTTTACATAGGAAATACAGTAAAAGAAACGAAGACAGTAAAACCGGCAGGAATCACAGTGAAGAATCCACTTGATAATATCTACTGGTATGCAAATGAAAAGATGGATACCCTGATTGATGAAAACGGGAATGTCCTGGAAATATAGGAGGAGACAAGATGGCAGATTCATATTTATCGCCGAGTCTTACGAAAGATGGGATCAATCTTCTTGTGAAGGCTATGGACGGAGGAAGCATAACATTTACTAAAATCGCACTCGGCGACGGAGCACAGTCAGATAAGAATACAGTCCATGATCTGGCGAATAAGAAACTTGAGATAGGAATCTCGGAAGCAGAGACTCATGAAGGATATCTGGTACTCACAGGATATTGCAACAGCTCCGAGTTAAATGAGGCATTTTACGGAAAAGAACTTGGGGTGTATGCCCGAGATGCAGAAGGAAACGAATGTTTGTACGCATACAGATATTCCGAGTCAGAAGTAGACTTCTTCCCGTCCAAAAACTCAGGAAGAGTGATTGAGATCGTGTTTTCGGTTGTGGTGCAGGTGGGGGCAGCAGAGAATGTATCAGCTATCCTTATAGATAGTGATGCATTTGCTTCAAAAACGGAATTTAAGAGCCATTGCAATGCAGATAATCCGCACAAGATAACCTGTAAAACAATAGGCGCCAGTCCACAAGCGCATATGCATTCTGCAGACGATGTAAAAAGCGGAATACTCCCTGTTGCAAGAGGTGGGACAGGAGCTGATACATATGAGAAATTCGTAGAAAATATGAGCAAGTCAGGAGCACTGGGAATTCCCATTTTCGGAACTTATACAGGAGATGGAACTCAGGGACGCACGATCAGCCTTGGATTTACCCCTCGCGCAGTCATTTTGTGCGATAACTATGGCAATATGCACGATGATATAAATGGTTACATAGGCGGTATAGCAATTGGCAATCATGGATGCTGCAGCCAGAGAGGTTCGACATCAAGCGCAGAGTCGTATGATAATTACTATACGACTCTCATGATCGTGAATAATGGGTTCAAGGTAAATTATTATTCTGAAAACAAGGTATATTCAAATGCTAGCGGAAGAACATACCGCTACATTGCATTCAGATAAGGAGTGAAAACATGCCAATACAAAAAATTACAGAAACCGAAACCAGCTCATCCCCATCCCCGGACACCCATTTCCTCGTAACCCAGCCAGAAACCGATGAAGCAGGGAAATTAGTCGAATCCCTCCGACGAATAGGAGCTGATGACATCGCGGATATGCTAAAAGAAAAGTTCGGGCTGGGAGATACAGCGAAAGAAATTGCTTCGCTAAAGGAAGATTTAAACAATTATGCAAAAAGCGACTTTAGATATGTGCCTACGACAGAAAATAACAAATTTTGTCGATGGGATACAGGTGTAATTCAATCATACGAAGGTAAAAGCGTGTGCAGTAGAATCCCGGTAACAGAGTTGGAAAATGTAGAAATATACTCAAACAATGATATATTTTCTATTTGCTTTTTCAATGATGAAACATTTATTAGTGGGTCGTCTACACTTCCAAAATCTTTTTCAATACCTGCTAATTGTAACAACGTTATCATATCATTTAATGGGTTAGACACAAATATTGTCCTCATCCATAAGTCAAAAATTGATGATTATATTGTTAATACTCAGGTGTTACCAACATATGAATTCAGTGTAAAAACCACGAAAAACTTTATGCGCTGGGATAATGGAAGAATCGTTATTACTAATGATTACATGATGACACAACCGTTTATTGTTGAGCCGAGTAAAGAATATTATGTGACAGGTGCAATTACACTAGCCGCTTGTTTCTTAAATGGTAGTACATTTGTTAGCGGTACTGCACTAAATGGTGTGGATCACTTTACTATTCCGGAAGGGTGTAATAGATGCGTTGTTGATTTCAATATTATCACCGATTTACCAACTATCATGGTACGTGACCCACTGCTTAGAAATACATCACTATGCTATGGTAAAGTATTAGGATGTCTTGGTGATTCTATTACACAAGGAGCAGGAAACAATAATCATTCATGGGTTGATAAAATGCAGATCATGTGCGGTTTTAAATCTGTTTATAATTATGGTGTTTCAGGAGATACAATCGAAAAAATGCATGATAGGATTGATGTCATGGAAAGCACACTTGATTATATTACTCTATTTGGAGGCACAAATAATGCATTATGGAGTAACAGCCAAAGTATTTCAGATTTTAAATCCGCTTTCGATTCACTCGTTAGTTCGATTATCGAAAAGTACCCAACTTCAAAAGTGCTCGGAATTATACCGCCGAAGTATAACTATTCGAGCGGTGATGTCACTAGAAATTGGAATGTGCCAACAAGTCCGAATAATTTGAAATTAATTGACTTTGTGAATGCTGAAATTGAAATATATAGTAAATATTCGGTTCCTATTGTTAATTTATTCAGTTGTTGTAATATTCATCCCGATATCAATGCACAAAAAATTGGGTTAATGCCGGATGGTGTGCATCCTAATCAGAAAGGCTATTTTGATTTTATTGCTCCTAAAATAGCAGAAGCATTAAAATCTATTTGATGATTAAAGGAGACTTTAGTTAATAAAATGCCAGAATTTACATTTGTAATAATCCATATATCAATGTATAATTTCTATACAAAATATGGAAGGATGTGCTGTTTTGAAATCTAATAATCCGAAGAAAGATAAAAAATATTACATACTAATTATTATATGTTTTCTTTTAATATTGGGGCCATTTCTAATACGAGGCTGGATTTTATTGCCAGTTCTTAATTTAGGCGGAGTGGAAAAATTAAATCCTAATATTAATGAAGCAGACATGTTAAATTATTGGGGTACTGCATTAAGCTGTATTGGTACTTCTTTATTGGCATATGTAACGATACGACAGTCTGACAGAGCAAATGAAATTAATGACAGATTGTTAAACTTATAAGAACGTGAAGGTAAAGAAGCCTATATTAATTTATCTCAGGAGAATATAAGGTTTGAAGATAAAAATGGTTGCAGGTTTGTCGAATTAAAATTCCACAATATTACTAATGTTCCAATAAGTAATATTGAAATTAAAGGATGCGATAAAAGAATAATTAATTTTAAAGATTATAAGGTAAACTCAAAGGGACATGTTGTATTCATATCTGAATATGAGAATATTTGTGATGATATGAATTACGATCCGATTGTAAATGGATATAGATTATATATAAAAAATTATGAGGAAACTTTTCGTGTCCTTTCATTTAAGGTTATAGTAACAAGCTTGTATGGAGTATCTACAGTTCAATATTTCAATGTTTCAATGATGAAATGTCGTGCAAATGAATGTAGATGCACATTAGGAAGCGATGAAGATGTGAAAGCATCTCACAATAAATATGCAATATAGGGAGCAGAAATGCTCTCTTTTTGTTTTGGAGAAATTTATGAGAAGAATCAGAGCGGAACCGAAAGGTTCTTTTTATTTTATCCAAAATTGCGCCGGCGCAATTGCCAGAAAGGAAAAGAGATGGAAACAATCATTTCAGCCTGCATCAGTGCGGCGGTTACATTAATTGTATGTGTGATCAGCAATAATGCACAGCAGGAAAAGACGCGAACTCTTATGGAGTACAAGCTGGAAGAGTTGACCAAAAGAGTGAATGAACATAATAACCTTATCAAAAGAACTTATGCTCTGGAAGAAAAAATGAGTGTACATGAGGAACAGATTAAGGTTGCGAATCATAGAATAGAAGACCTGGAAAGAAAAGGAGAATGATTATGGAACAGATCACAAATTATGTAAAACCAGAACTAATCGTAGTAGCAATTGCCCTGTATTTTGTGGGAATGGCATTAAAACAGGCACAGGCAGTAAAAGATAAGTATATCCCGCTTATTCTTGGAGGAATCAGCATTGCAATCTGCGCGATCTACGTGTTTGCCACCTGCACCTGCGGTACCGGACAGGATGTTGCAATGGCAATCTTTACGGCAATCACACAGGGAATTCTGATTGCCGGTCTTTCTACATATGTGAACCAGATCGTAAAACAGGCGAACAAAGACGAATGATTCAGGGGATGGGAAACTATCTCCTTTTAGGCGGAGGAAAAAACAAATGTTAAGAATCATGGGTAAGTCAAAAGCTACGGTGGAACAGCTCCAGACTTATATAAAAAAGGTAAATCCCAAAGTGACCGATTCGGTCACAAAATTAGTAGCAATCTATATAACAGAAGGAGAAGCAGAAGGCGTTCGTGGAGACATAGCTTTTGCACAGTCATGCTTGGAAACGGGAAATTTTACATTCTGCGGATCAGCAGTGGAATTCGAACAAAATAATTTTTGCGGCTTAGGAGTTACTAAAAACGGAATAAAGGGAAACAGCTTTGACACACCGATCAAAGGGGTCAGAGCACAGATTCAACATTTGAAAGCATATGCCAGTAATGAAAGACTGATGCAGACTTGTGTGGATCCACGCTTTCTGTATGTTACAAGAGGTACGGCAGAATATGTTGAATGGCTTGGAATCCAGGAAAATCCAACACACCAAGGCTGGGCTGCCGGAAAGAATTATGGACGGGAAATTATACGGATTTTAAACGCAATCCTGGAAACAGATAATAAGGAGGAGACAGAAATGAAGATTAATACATCATTGGTCAGCAACAATAACAGCTATGTTGGACAGATACCTAAGTATATTGTTATTCACAACACAGACAACTATGCTGCAGGAGCTAACGCACATGCTCACGCAAAAGCACAGCATGATGGGAATTTCTCCGGATACTCTGCACACGTCTATGTAGATGACCAGGAAGCTTATCAGGCACTTCCATATGACCGCGGAGCATGGCATGTCGGAGTGAATTACGGAGGTCGACTGTTCGGAATATGCAATAACCATAATAGTATCGGTATCGAGATGTGCGTCAATGCTGGATATGACTATGAGAAAGCATTTCGAAATACCGCTCAGGTATGCAAAATTCTTATGAAACAGTACGGAATCAATGCAGATCATGTGGTTCAACATTACGACGTGTGCGCAAAGAATTGTCCATCTGCAATTCGTGCAAAAGGAGATTGGAATCACTTCAAACTGCTGATTGGAAGTTCTGAGACAGTAGCCGTAGAAAAATATTATAGAATAAGAAAAAACTGGGAAGACAGCAAAAGCCAGATTGGAGCATATAAGAGCCTGGCAAATGCAAAGAAAGAATGGAAAGAGGGATATACCATCTATGACTGGAACGGAAAAGCAGTATATCCGAAGACAACGAAAAAAACAGCAGATCTTGCAGGAACTATGGAACTCCAGCTTCCTGTTATCCAGATCGGATGCACTGGAACTGCAGTCTTAATGCTGCAAGCAATGCTCGGAGTAGAGACTGATGGAAACTTCGGACCGGCAACAGAAACAGCTCTGAAAGCATTTCAGAATAATACAAAGATTACTGCAGATGGCATCTGTGGAAAAGAAACATGGGTAAATGTCTTTACACATGCACAGATAAACACATTTAAATAAAAAGAGCCACAGGATTTCATTCCTCTGACTCAGTAAGATATTGTATCATTTTTCGATGTTTTTATATTATAGGGTATTGACATCTGGTGGCCCGGATGGTGAGATTGGGGCATCTATGAGGTACCTGTCTCAGAGGTTTACCATGCCAAACCGCATGGCTGCGGCAGTGCTGAATGATATCGGCACAGAGGAACTGGCACATAGAGGTTATCAGTAGTTAATTTTCATTGAATTTTCGGGAATATATCCAATGAAAAAGTAATCTCATCGCCTTTAAGAAAGTAATTCTTTGACTCTTTAGTATAATTAACTCTCTCAATCAGTTCTCTGAGAAGCTTATTCCTTGTCTGAGCGTCAAATTCCCAGTAATTTTCCAATAAATTCTCACACTTGGGAATAAATACAGCCTGCTGTTCAACTAGCTTCTTATCGTGCTCAATTTCTTCTCTCAGGCCCTTTATAGATTCGATACATGCTTCAATAGAGGCAGCAGTACTCTTAGAACGCTCCAGGAAGACATCTGTCGTGTATACTCCCTGCTCAAGCAGATCATACTGTTTTAGTTTCTGAGCATCCAATTTCTTCAATTCAGCTTCTTTCTCTTCAATCAGTTTTTCTTTAAGCGTTATAACATTATCTATATCAAGCTTAGGAACATCACTGCTGAGCTTGTATTCATCTACAAGATTCTTAATTCCATCCAGTAAGACTTTCTCTACCAGTGACAATTTACTGCTGACAGTAGAACAGGAAGTATAAGGACACAAGAGAGAATCTTCCTGTCCACGTTTCTGATAAGGTCTTCTGACCATTGCGCGACCACACTTACTACAATACACAATGCCGGCAAGAGGATTCTTGATAGTATTTGTGATCTGCACAGGGCGCGGAGGATTCTTTTTTCGGATTCGCTGTACAGTATCATACATATCTTTGGATATGATAGCCGGATGCCGCCCAGGAAACAAAAGAACATCATCAGCCTTAGCTCTGGGACGGGAACGGATAACAGCGCCATTCTGGATCGATTTAACGGTTTTACGGCCATTCCAGCGAATCATTCCAGTGTATACAGGATTCACAAGGATAGATTGCACGCTGGCAGGAGTCCAGTCCTTTCCAAGGGCAGATTTTACTCCCATATCATTTAGCTTACGGACGATTTTAGCAACGCCAATCTGATTTCCATCTGCTCCGGAGTACCAGGAGAAAATCATCCTCACAATATCAGCCTGAGCAGGAATCGGCTGTAAGGTATATCCTTTCTCACCGCTTAATTTAACACGCTCATAGCCATAAGGCGGCTTATTGCCACAGTATTTCCCTTCTTTCACAGAAGAGATTCTTCCGGCATTCAAACGGCGTTTGATGGTCTTATATTCACGGCGGCTCATAAAAAGCCCGAATTCGAAGTATTCTTCATCGAATTCATTATTTGGATCATATGTTTTGGAAGGGGTGATGATCTTAGTATCAGAATACTGAAATGCCCTGGATACAGTACCCTGATCGATTGTATCACCTCTGGCAAGACGTTCTACCTCTACTACGAGAACTCCATCCCACATACCGGCTTCAACTTCGTGAAGAACCTGTTGCATAACCGGTCTGGCAGAGATTGTCTCTCCGGACACGATTTCCTTGTAAATAGCTCCGACATTATAGCCATGGCTTTTAGCCAGATCCAATAAGATTCGTTCATGCCTGGCAAGAGTTTCACCCTCACCACGTGCCTCAGCCTCCCGATCGGCACGGGATTTTCTTAAATAAAGACATACATTTTCAAGATTCATTAGCACACCTCCATTGCATTTTACGAAAAAAGGGTATAAAAAATACACCTTTGCAGATGTAAAGAAGTGTGCTATAATTCAACTGTTCAGGAAGAATATAGCACAGTTTTTTATAACTGCAAAGATTCTTGAAAGCCGTCTCTGTTACCAGCAGGGGCGGTTTTGGTTTTATTAATTATGTTTTACAAGTGAAACAATTGCTAAAATAACATTGATTAAGCACCATGTTGCCCAAATTTTCAAATCAGAAAAGCTTCCTGCTAATGTATAGCCAAAAAGAGCAGCGATACCAAATAAAACAATAAGCGCAATATTTCCACCTTTGCCACCTTTGCGAGTTGCAATAGATACAATGCCTCCGGCAAGAAGCATAATAGCAACGATTATTCCAGCAGAACCACTTACTTCGCCTGTTTCACTGAGAGAATTACTAATTCCGGCAGCACATGACTGAAAAGCAACCATAAAAAACAAAACAATTGATAAGATTCCAGATACTAATTTCCAAGTTTTCATTTTTATTTCCTCCGTGGTATATTAAATGTTAATTTCAAAAACAGCGGACTGTTTTTGACCATCGCTATCATAGGTATAAAAGTTGATTTTAAAGCTTCCGGCATTATCAACACCGATGCATGCCTGTGCTTGACAAGACGCGCCAATCGGTGTTTCTTGTGGATACATTGAAATATCTCCAGGATAGGAGTATCCCATTTTTCCGGTGCTGTCGACAATTCCATCTTCAAGGCTTATGTACAATCCATTCATGACGTCATCATCATATCCAAGATTTTCATAAGTGTATGTCACAAGGTAAACAGCGGCTGGAGCTTTATCGCTATACTCATTGCGAATGTCAGTTGCTTCAACAGAATCGACTGTAATTTTCCATTGACCTTCTACGGTATATGTTTCACCTATTTTATAAGTATCCTGAGAAGTAGACTTATTTTTTGATGAAGCTTCGTTGAGCTGCTTTTGAAGATCATCTATCGTCTTTTGCATTTCAACGATTTGAGCTTCAAGTTGTTCAATCTTGTCGTCTTTTTCATCAGCAAACACAGGTGGTGAAGCAGACAAAACAAGTGTGCCAGCTAACAGCATGGCAAAAATCTTCTTTTTCATTTTTTTAATCCTCCTAAATGGAATATTTATTAAAACGCCAAAGCGAATTAATTCCTTAGTATATAATTAATATCTTACTACTGTAAAATGTAATACACAAGTATGATAAAAGCAAATTGAGATACTTTTTACAAAAAAAATATATAGTTATCTTGATTATTCAGTAGAAATTATTTTTATTACTACAAATGGCTCAAAATAAATTATGTAATTATCTATAGATACATACAATCCATACTTAGCTTTATAGCAATCAATAGCTTCCTTCAAATATTTTTCTGTAGCATCCAGATATTCAGCCATCTCATAAAAATTTCTGCATCCGGACTCATAAGCTCTGATCAGACCCGTAAGCCCAATCTTAAGATTATATCCATATAATCGTGCCCGGTATTCCTGCTTGCGGTTCATGGTATTGCTCTGATCCAAAATATCTCCAGTAGTAGTGTAATGATGTCCAAGCTCTTCGGCCAGTACGCAGGACTTTTCTACCTGAGTAGGAAGTGATCGATTGATGGCAATTCTGTTCTTATATATCCGGCCGCCATAACCAGAAAGCTCCTTTTCTTTAACAATCAAATTCTCCGAATCGGATAGAGTTAATAGTTCTTCGTAAGTCAATCGGATCACTCCTTTTATATCAAGTAAACGAATTCTATTTCTTAGCTCCAGCAGCAACGATTTTGTTGAAGTCAACAAAATCTGTTTTTATTTCGGTTTAAAATGTCAAAATTTTGAGATAAGCTATTGTTGACATTTCTTTTGAAGCATGTGATAATATATTTGAACCACTGAAAGCGCGAATGCGTCGTAGGTGGTGTTTTATTTTGGATAAATAACAAGACCATACTTTTTAGGACTGGCTTTTAAATTTAAAGTTCCATTATTAGCCAATGTAGCCATAACACGTCCGACAAACTCAGGGGTGATTAACTTCCCAACTCTGTTTGGCAGAGGTTCTTCAAGATATCTGGTTTTGTAATAAAGATGAACAAAAAAAGAAACAAAGTCACATATTTGAATAAAATAAGATTCTTCAGAGTCTTTTTCCATAATATCTTCAATTAAATATTTGATGGGTTTATTCACATATCCGCCAAACTGCGATTGAATAGGGTTATAAGCTCTAATAGCTCTTGCGGTTTTTCTCATTGGACTGATTCTGCCCTTATCAGTTATGATTATAAAATTCCAATCCCCATTACTATCATTTTCAATTCGCTGAATATTATATGTAAGAGCGTGCTCAAGTACAGAATAGTCATTGGATTTTATTTTCCGTTTGTCAATGATTACGTTCATAATAGAAACATCCAGCGCAGCAATAGCTAAAGTAAATTTCTTCAAAATATCAATTTTCTGTTCAGTACTCCATCCAAAAGTACGATATGGGTTTTTGTCGGTCAGAAATTGTTTGGTATGCATTTCCATTCCAGTGTGAAAACCATATTCAGCCTTTAAAGATTGTCGAAATTTTTTAAAAGTATCATAATTCGTTTGCCATGATTCTGTTGGCATGCTCAGACTGGTCAATATGAAGGCACTGCTGGAATTGGTATTAAGTCCGTCATCACCAGTTTCATCACAATAAACAATTCGTGTATTCATAACTTTCTCCTATAACCATTCTTTATCATCTTTCATAACATCATCAGCATGTTTCTTTTGCTCCTCAGTTGGATTCATCTCATGCGCAGCGTTTGGCAGTAATGCATCTTCCATCTGCTGGGTGGAGAGAAGGTTCTTAGAGTAGGTGAGAACCTTTCTCTGGTTGTGAGGAGACAACTGATTGCATACTTCTATGATTTCCTTGCACTGAGCAGAGACGGAAGAACTCTGAACAGATTCTACCTTATTGGGAACTCTTTCCATAGGGACGTCAAAACCCATAAGCCATGCTTCGCTTACGTTCAATGCTGATGCAATAGCATCTATATTATTTTGTCTAGGCTTATATTTTCCTGATATATATGAACTAAGTTGTCCTTTATCAATATTGGCCCTTGCTGCCAACTGAGTTTGAGTAATTTCACGAATTTCCAAACCTTGTTTTATTCTTTCTTTTATATCAACCTTGTCCAAAGCAAAACCTCCTTAAAGATTTCTTTAATAGAATTATAAAACAGAAGTTGAGAAAATATCAATAATTATATATAAAAATTGAGAAAAACTTAAAAACGCCATTGACATATTTATATGACAATGGTATTACACAGACGGTTGAGAAAAACTCAACTATAGGAGGTGAAAGAAACTGTTTTACGACTATAGAAAATTGCGCGGGCGCATAAGAGAAAACTTTGGCACGCAAGCTGAATTTTCAAGGAATATTGGATTATCAGAAGTGTCTGTTAGCAATAAATTAAACAATGTGGTGGACTGGGGACAGGATGAAATGGAGAGTGCAATAGTTGCATTAGAGATTCCTCTTTCCGATATTCATTCTTATTTTTTTACCCATGTAGTTGAGAAAAACTCGACTAAATAATTGAATATCCAGAAAGAGGTGAGAACCATGACGATACAGAACAAAGTTGATGAAACTATAGGAACGTTATGCGACAGAATACAGGAAAAGGTGAAAGAAAATTCAATATGCACAGAGGAACTTGTAGCATTGGTAAGCGCTCTGGCAGAACTTACATCTGCCAGAGCAAAACTTAAAGTTACTCTTTAGCAGAATTATTAATTGTTTCTACAATTGTATTGAAGAAACTTGTAACTTCTTTTGCTGTTTCGGCTGCAGTTGCATATTTCGCAATTAAATTATTCTGAATAGCAAGTTCAGTAAACGTTTTTGCAAGCTGATATTTCGCAGATTCGTTAACAGACATGGGCTGCGTCTCCTTTCTTTTATACTCGAGTATGCCAGTACTCTGTACTTATAAGATAGGAGCAGTAGAACAGACCGTCAAGGAAAACGGTTCGACAGAATTCGAGATTTATCGAGAAAAAATAATCAAGATTAGGAGGCGAAAAGAGAATGAGCACAGTAGGTATAGTATACGCAAAGGAAGTACCTATGATAAAAGTCAAGCAGATAAAAGAAATAAATGGAAAAGGAACCCCTCTGCAAACAGTAATCCAGTATTGGACAAAAGATGGAATACTTGTTGCAGAAGGAAGAGCAAATCAGTTTGATGAACCCGAAATGAATGCCACGGCATCTTGATACGCTAAGTCAGCATCAATAAAAGTAACGAATGCTTTAATGAACTGCTTTAGCTCCTTTAAACCATCGAAGACTTTGAAAGGGAGCAGGATAAGGGGATGGAACTCTGTACAACCATATTACATAGCATAACTCAAGAGAGGTGATTACATATGGCAGTAATTAAAGAAATCAAATACGGATCCGGGATAATCCGGATCCACGATGACTACTGTAAGAACAACACAAAAGAAGACAACCAGAAGATCATTGATAATGTATCTAAGATCATTATCGGATATTACCAGAAACAGAAAATTGGATAAGGAAGGTGAGAACATGGAGTACAAGATGGTCGTGTCCCTCTTAATTGGGTACATAGCTGCACTGCTCCCGATCTGGAACTGGGAAGGGAAATTAGAACTCTTTACAGGGACAATAGTCCTGAGCGTGATGAGCCTGATCGCTCTGATCTGGATCCAGGAGAAGAAGAAAGCAATTAAAAAAGCCCTCACGTCCGCCAACGTGAGAGCAACAAAAAAACAACTTTCATAGATAGTATAAAGAACATGAAAAGAAATGTCAAGGAGGAACATATATTACATATTTTTAGAGAGCAGAAATGCTCTCTTTTTGTTTAGGAGAAATCTATGAGAAGAATTAGAGCGGAGCCAAGAGAGGCTTTTTTATTTTATAAGAAATTGCGCCGGCGCAATTGCCAGAAAGGAAAAAGAGATGGAAACAATCATTTCAGCCTGCATCAGTGCGGCGGTTACACTAATTGTATGCGTGATCAGCAATAATGCACAGCAGGAAAAGACACGAACTCTTATGGAGTACAAGTTGGAAGAGTTGACCAAAAGAGTAAATGAACACAATAACCTCATCAAAAGAACTTATGCTCTGGAAGAAAAAATGAGTGTACATGAGGAACAAATCAAGGTTGCGAATCATAGAATAGAAGACCTGGAAAGAAAAGGAGAATGATTATGGAACAGATTACAAATTATGTAAAACCGGAACTCGTTGTAGTAGCAATTGCCTTATATTTCGTAGGAATGGCACTCAAACAGGCGCAGGAAGTGAAAGATAAGTATATTCCGCTTATCCTTGGCGGAATCAGCATTGCAATCTGTGCGGTCTATGTGTTTGCCACTTGCACCTGCGGTACCGGACAGGATGTTGCAATGGCAATCTTTACGGCAATCACACAGGGAATTCTGATTGCCGGTCTTTCTACATATGTGAACCAGATCGTAAAACAGGCAAACAAAGACGAATGATTCAAGGGATGGGAAAATATCTCCTTTTAGGCGGAGGAAAAAACAAATGTTAAGAATCATGGGTAAGTCAAAAGCTACAGTGGAACAGCTCCAGACTTATATTAAAAAGGTAAATCCCAAAGTGACCGATTCGGTCACAAAATTAGCGGCAATCTATATAACAGAAGGAGAAGCAGAAGGCGTTCGCGGAGATATAGCTTTTGTGCAGTCATGCTTGGAAACGGGAATTTTACATTCTGCGGATCAGCGGTGGACTTTGAACAAAATAATTTTTGCGGCCTAGGAGTTACTAAAAACGGAATGAAGGGAAACAGCTTTGATATACCGATCAAAGGGGTCAGAGAACAGATTCAACATTTGAAAGCGTATGCCAGCAATGAAAGACTGATGCAGACTTGTGTGGATCCACGCTTTTTGTATGTCGCAAGAGGCCCAGCAGAATATGTTGAATGGCTTGGAATCCAGGAGAATCCAACACACCAAGGCTGGGCTGCCGGAAAAGGATATGGAAAACAGATCATTAGAATCTTGAACGCTATATTAGGTTCAGAAGAACCGGAAAGTGAGGATGTTATGAATTATTTTATTTGTGTAGGTCATGCCGATTATGGCAATGGAGTTATTTCTTCGGCTGACGGTACTGGTTGTGGTGGAGTGAACGAATACAAATATAACAAAGAGCTTGCCCCTTATGTAGTTGAATGGCTAAAGAAAGCAGGCCATAAAGCAACTCTTTGCATTGCTCCAGAAGGACAGCTTCATTCCCTGAATGATGAAATTAATTACTTCATCGGAGAAGAAGGAAAACAGAATTATGATCTGTCTGTTCAACTTCATCTGAATGCATTCAATGGCAATGCACATGGATGTGAAGCATATGCCTATAACGAAGCCGGAAAAGAAGTGGCAGCAAGAATTTGCGAGAAACTTGGGACTATCTGGGATAATAGAGGACCACAGATTAAAACAGGTTTGTATTGGACCAGAAAGACAAAAGCTAAAGCTGTCCTGATCGAGAGCTTCTTCTGCGATTCAAAATCAGATTACGAAAAAGCAAAGAAACTTGGCTTTGATGCTCATGCAAAGCTGATTGCAGAAGGAATCATTGGTAAGAACATTACGGGAGATACATCAACAAAAACAAACTCTGGAAGTACAAAAAAACCAACAACGAGATACTATGTACAGGTTGGAGCGTATGCAAAAAAAACAAATGCTAAAGAAATGGTCGATAAGTTGAAAAAGGCCGGTTTTGATGCAATAATTAAGAAGAAATAAAAGTATATGATTCAAAAAGAGCTCCAAAGTTACTTGGGGCTCTTTTTGAAATAATCAATGATAACCTTTATGTGCTGACGAACTGGCACATTTAGAGATGGTATCTACCATTGTTCATCAGCTTACACGGGATCTCTCCATGGAGGAAATTGAAAAGTCAGGTTTTGGACCTTACTATATTGATCATACAGTGGGAGTATGGCCTCAGGCTGCAGGAGGAATTCCCTTTAATGCCTGTGAGTTTCAGAGTAAAGGAGATCCTGTTACGGATTTATTTGAAGATCTTGCAGCAGAGCAGAAGGCCAGGTCAACCTATGATAATATCCTGCGCGTTGTGCGGGATATACCGGAGATAGCAGATCCCATCAAATTTCTGAGAGCCAGAGAGATTGTACATTTTCAGAGATTTGGAGAAGCGCTGCGGTCTGTTCAGGAGAATCTGGATGCAAAGAATTTCTATGCCTTTAACCCCAGCTTTGATAATCCCTGCAAGGCGTCATGTAAAGACTGCAAATAGCATATAAAATAAGGATATTTTTAAATAGACTAAGCAGGAGCTGCCTCAAAGGTTTTCATAATGGCAGTAATGGAGGCATGCAGATAAGGCCGGTACTGTACCAGAGGTACCGGCTGCTGATAGAGGATGCAGCTGTAACAGGAGGAGCCGACCAGTTCAATAATAGTGAAAAGAAGCAGCTCCGGATTTTTGTAGGTAACCCTGCTTTTTGAAAGCATATCCAGATAGGACTGATAGAAATGGTAGTCTTCATCTGGCATTTTTTCCTCAAAAGCACCCTTAAAGATTCCCCAGGAGAGATTCTTGGAGATGAAAAGAAGGAGAGTATGGTCTCTGTCTAATTCTGTAAGTATATAATCTACAATAAAATGTACCTGTTCTTCAAAATCACAGATATCAGTTCGAGCCAATGCTTCATGGGCATGATAAAAAAGCTCCCCTGTCTTGTGGGAGATAAGTTTATTTCGGACATCATATTTATCTTTGAAATAAAGATAGAAAGTTCCCTTGGCTACACCTGCCTGATCTACAATATCTGAAATTGTGGTTTTGGTAAGCCCTTTTGTGGTAAATAGCTCAAAAGCGGTAGTGAACAGAGCATCTTTTTTCTTTTTTTTATTCAGCTCCAGTTTTCCCATTACAGTTCCCTCTTCCATACATTCTTACTTTTTATTTTAAACAAAAATGACTGAAAGTCAATATTACATTTTTGTTCTGGAAAAATTTAGGCAAATTGTGCAGAATGATTATTGACTGACAGTCAGTTTTGGTATATAACATTCCATGAAATAAAAAATGACTGTTGGTCATAGAATGATTAAACAGTATCAATAAGAAAGAAAGAAGAGGAGAAAAGGATGATTAAGGTAGGAAAGTGGATTGCAAAACACAAAATACTGATCATTATCATTGGAATTGCATTGCTGATCCCGTCATATCTTGGTATAGCGGCCACCAGAATCAACTATGATGTATTGAGCTATCTGCCGGATACTCTGGAAACAGTAAAGGGTCAGGATATTATGGTAGATCAGTTTGGAATGGGAGCCTTCTCCATGATTGTAGTGGAGGATATGGAACTAAAGGATGTAGCGGCTTTGAAAGAAAAGATAGAGGCTGTAGATCATGTGAAAAAGGTTTTGTGGTATGATAGTGTATTAGATCTGTCGGTACCTGTGGAAATGCTCCCTAAGGATTTGAAAGAGGCTTTTTTTAACGGAGATGCAACCATGATGATTGCGTTGTTTGATAATACAACGTCGTCAGAAACTTCCATGGAGGCTGTAACACAGATCCGTAAGATTACTTCAAAGAACTGTTTTGTCAGTGGAATGACAGGTATTGTTACTGATATCAAGCAGATCGCGCTTAAGGAAATGCCGATTTACGTTGTGATCGCTTCCTGCCTTTCCCTGGTAGTACTTCTCCTTGCAATGGATTCTCTGGTAGTCCCGGTTCTGTTTTTGCTCTGCATCGGTGTGGCAGTTTTATATAACCTGGGAAGTAATATTTTCCTTGGTCAGATTTCCTACATCACTCAGGCTCTGACAGCAGTACTTCAGCTTGGTGTTACCATGGACTATTCCATTTTCCTGCTGAACAGCTATGAAGAGAATAAGAAACGCTTTGAAGGTGATAAAGAGAGAGCAATGGCACATGCCATCAATGCAACCTTCAAATCTGTAATCGGAAGTTCCATTACAACAGTTGCAGGATTTATCGCACTTTGTTTTATGACATTTGCACTTGGACGTGACATGGGTATTGTAATGGCAAAGGGTGTTGTAATTGGTGTTTTATGTTGTGTAACTTTACTTCCGGCTTTGGTACTTACCTTTGACGGAGCAATTGAGAAGACAACACATAGGCCATTGCTTCCAAGTTTTGACAAGGCATCTGCTTTTATTACAAAGCATTATAAAGTATGGCTGATCATTTTCCTGGTAATGCTTTTCCCGGCTATCCATGGAAACAATAATCTGAAAAACTACTATAATATTGATAAATCATTGCCTTCTACTCTGGATAGTAATGTGGCAAATGCAAAGCTTCAGGATACCTTTAACATGAATAATGTACATATGGTATTGCTAAAGAAGGGACTGACATCAAAAGAGAAAACAGAAATGCTTAGCCAGATCAAAGAGGTTAACGGTGTGAAATGGGCACTGGGAATGGATTCCTTCATAGGTGCTGCATTCCCGGATACCATGATTCCCGGTGATCTGAAGAAGATGCTGGAGAGTGATGAATATGAAATGGAATTTATCTGTTCTGAATATAAGACAGCAACAGATGAAGTAAATAACCAGATCGATGAGATCCAGAAGATTGTAAAAGGTTACAGCCCTGAATCCATGGTAATTGGTGAAGCACCTCTGACAAAGGATTTACAGGATGTTACAGATGTAGACTTAAAGACAGTAAATACCATTTCCATTCTGGCAATCTTTATTATTATCATGATCGTATTCAAATCCATTTCTCTTCCGGTTATCCTGGTTGCAGTTATTGAATTTGCAATCTTCGTTAATATGTCTGTTCCATATTATCAGGGAAAGGAAGTTGTATTCGTAGCAAGTATTGTTATCGGATGTATCCAGCTGGGTGCAACTGTTGACTATGCGATCCTGATGACCAGCAGATATCAGAAGGAGAGAGGCCTTGGAAAAGGCAAGAAAGAAGCCATTGCTATTGCACATAAGACTTCCATGAAGTCAATTGTGATCAGTGGATGCAGTTTCTTCGCAGCAACCTTCGGTGTTGGTCTTTATACACAGGTTGACATGATCGGAAGTATCACAAATCTGCTTTCTCGTGGCGCGGTTATCAGTACTTTAGTTGTACTTCTGGTACTGCCGGCAATGTTTATGATATTTGACCCACTTATCTGCCATACATCTATTGGATTTGCCAAGAAGAAAACAGCAGAAGAGAAGAAAAAATAAGAAACAGATCTGTAAAAGAAGCTTATTGTAAAGAGATAGAATATAAAGGAGTAATTTATTATGAACAGAAACAGAAAAAAAGCAGCAGCCGCTACTCTGGCAGCAGGAATGGCAGCAGTTTTAAGTGCAGGAACCGTGATGGCAGCAGTGCAGACAGGAAGCAGTGATGTTTCAAAGGAAGAGACAGTTTATGTAAATACAACCGCAGAGGGAGAAGTTACAGATGTAACAGTATCTGACTGGCTGAAAAATTCAGGAAAAAATTCCACTGATGTGAAGGATGCTTCAGACCTGGCAGATATTAAAAATGTGAAGGGCGATGAGACCTTTACTCAGAAAGGTGATAATCTTACCTGGAATACAGACGGCAAGGATATTTATTATCAGGGTAAAACAGATAAGGATTTGCCGGTTTCTGTAAGTATTAAATATTATATGGATGGAACTGAGATTTCTCCGGAGGAGCTGGCCGGCAGAACAGGACATCTGAAGATGGTGGTCACCTATACCAATAATTCTAAAAAGACAACTAAAATTGATGGAAAAAATACAGAGATTTATTCGCCCTTTGTTATGGTTACAGGAATGATCCTGTCCACAGATAATTTCAGTAATATTACAGTGGATAATGGAAAGGTTATTTCCGATGGAAGCAGAAATGTGGTAGTAGGCCTGGGAATGCCGGGATTGAAAGAAAGTTTGGATCTTACTTCTGATATGGCAGATAAAATTGATATTCCAGAAGGATTTACCATGGAGGCAGATGTTACAGACTGTGAAATGAGTTCTACCTTTACTGCTGCATTGACAGATATTTTCAAGGATATGGATCTGGGTGATGTGGATGGACTGGATGATCTGAAGGATTCCATGAATGATCTGAAGGATGCTGCTCTGAAGCTTGTGGATGGTTCTAAAGAACTGTATGACGGAACAGATACCTTAAATGAAAAATATAAGGAATTTGCAGATGGAATCAGCAGTCTTCAGTCTGGAGTAAATGAATTAAGTGATGGTGCCAAGACTCTGGATGACGGAGCAAAGAGTCTGGATGAAGGCGTCCAGAAAGTAGACAGTGGAGCAAAAACCTTAAGTACAGGAGCGAAATCCCTGAACAGCGGCGTATCCTCCTATACCTCAGGAGCGGATACTCTTTCAGCAGGAATCAGACAATATACAGCAGGTGTAAATACACTGGACAGTAAAATGGAAGAATATCAGGCGGGAATGAAATCCCTGAGCGACGGTGTAAATGCGTATGTTGCAGGAGGCAATCAGCTTGCAGGAGGTGTGCAGAATTACGTTAATGGAGCTACCACACTGACAGACGGAATGAAACAGTATATTGCCGGAGCCAGCCAGCTGGCAGGAGGTGTGAGCCAGTATGCAGGAGGAATCAAGAGTCTGGTTGAGGGAATGGGTCAGATGGTTCCCGGGATTGATACAGCAGTAAAGGGAATACAGTCTGCAGCAGAGAAAATGACAGCCCTTTCTTCACAGATTGATCCTGATATGATCAAGAATTTTGGACAGAATGTAACACAGTATACAGATGGTGTATCTGCATATACAGAAAAGGTACAGGAATATATAGACAGTGTGGAACAGCTGGCAGCAGGTTTATCCTCATTGGAAAGCTCATTGAATACGCTGGCATCCTCTCAGACGTCTTCCATTCAGCAGGGAACAAATGCCATGTCCGCACAGCTGGACAACAGTGCGGATACTATGAACAGCCAGGCTGACGAAATCGAATCCTGGATCAGTAATGCTTCTGAGGTTTCAGTGGATGCTTCTTCTGTGGAAGCAGGTATCAGCTCTGTGAATGGAAGTCTGGAGGCAGCAGAAGCTGCACTGAACAATATTGATTACAGTAACATGGATGAGGAAACTGCAGCAGCAGTGGCATCTGCAGTAAACAGTGCACTGGGTTCTGTACAGGCAGCAGAGGCTACTGCCTCAGGAATTGATACTTCTACGATTACAGCATCAGCACCGGATACTTCAGCACTGCAGGCGGCAGCATCAGCACTGAGAAGCTCTGCACAGACAGCATCAGCAACTGCAGAAACCCAGGAAGAAGCTGTTAATTCAAGTGTAGAGACCCTTCAAAAACAGCTGGAGCTTCTGAGCTCCGGAATGCAGAATGTAAAAACAGCGGTAGACACGCTGAATGCAGGAGCACAGACATTGACAGCAAATGATGAAGCATTGAAGAGTAGCGGAGCACAGCTTTCCGGACTTGGAACACAGCTTTCCCAGGGTGTGAATGGAATGAGCACCTTATTTACCCAGATGGAGGAACAGCTTCCGGTTATGCTTGAGGGAGTAAAACAGCTGCAGGCCGGTTCTGATCAGCTGACAACAGCCAACACAAAGCTTCAGAACGGTTATGAAAGCCTGGCAAAGGCAAGCACTGAACAGATGATCTCAGGAGCAGATACACTTCTGAAGTCAGGTCAGACCCTTACAGATGGTATTACAACTTTGCAGGGCAAAAATAATGCCAATGCCAATGCTTTGCTGAAGGGAGCTAAGACTCTTAAAGATGCCAGAAAGACTTTGACAAGCGGTATCTCTCAGATCAGTTCTGCTACCGGACAGCTGGTAAGTGGCGTAGGAACACTTGCTTCCAACAGCGGAGCTCTTACCAGTGGAGCTTCCCAGCTTTCTGCAAACAGCTCTTCATTAAACAGCGGAGCCTCCCAGCTTGCAAGCGGGGCAGATACTCTTGCAAATGGAACAGGTACCCTTGCAAGCGGAACCAAGACTTTAAAGAGTGGAACCAGCAGTCTGGTTTCCGGAGTGGGTACACTGAAGGATGGTGCTGATAAGCTGGCTGATGGAAGTGATCAGTTAAAGGATGGAATCAGTGATCTGAAGGACGGAGCAAAAGAACTGTATGATGGCCAGGAGAAATTCTATAAAGAAGGAATTGAAAAACTGGATGAGACAGTCACCGACGATCTGCAGAAGATTTTGGATCGTTTTGAGGCAATCCAGTCTGATGATGTTATGTATACAACCTTTACAGACAAAGCTTCTGATATGGACGGAAATGTGAAATTTATTTTTGAGACAGATCCGGTGGAAATTTCAGACGAAGATTAAATGTTATTATGGTAATTCATTGCGTCTGCGGAAACTTTCTGCTATAATACGAAAAAGATAAAAGGTTATCATAAGATGAATGGTAACAAGCGATATAATGAAGGTGATTCCATGCAGAAAACAAAAACGCGGAAGCAGAGCGGGATTTCCGGTGCAAAAGCAGGCAGATCCATACAGCATGCCAGGGCAGATTATTACGATTACAGTCTGGTGGCAGTCATAGTGCTTCTGATCTGCTTTGGACTGGTTATGCTGTACAGTACCAGTTCCTATATGGCGGAAGTGAAATATGGAAATGATATGTTTTATTTTAAAAAACAGGCAGCGATCAGTGTAGCGTGTATTGTGATGGCTCTGATCATTTCCAGAATTGATTATCATATTTTATATTATTTTACTACAATTTTATATGTAGCAGCATTTGGACTTATGCTTCTGGTAAAAACCCCTCTGGGAACTGCTGCCAATGGTGCCCAGAGGTGGCTGCAGATCGGACCGATCCAGTTTCAGCCATCAGAGATTGCAAAAGTGGCAGTCATCGTGTGTCTGCCCTACATGATCATCAAAATGGGACGCAGGATCAAAACTCTGAAAGCATGTATGGTTCTGTTGGGCGTGGGTGGTCTGCTTGCGTTTGGGGCTTAC
The DNA here is from genome assembly GCF_052064155.1 of Blautia sp. HCP3S3_C12. Taxonomy (NCBI): domain Bacteria; kingdom Bacillati; phylum Bacillota; class Clostridia; order Lachnospirales; family Lachnospiraceae; genus Blautia; species Blautia sp. HCP3S3_C12. The sequence continues at coordinate 326,280 of NZ_JBQHWC010000001.1, forward strand.
CAGTTTACAGATAACCTGAGTACAGCAATTATTATCTTTGCGATTACGGTTGGCCTGATCTTTGTGGCACATCCGGATACAAAAATATTTTTTATTCTGGGAGGGGCAGGAATTGCCGGGATTGCAGCTTTGGTCATGTTTTTGAATGCCACAGTCAGCGTAGACGGAGATATCAGCTTCCGTCTTCGTCGTATTATGGTATGGCTGCACCCGGAGGATTTTGCAGATACCTGGGGCTATCAGACAATACAGGCTCTGTATGCCATTGGTTCCGGAGGCTTTTTTGGCAGAGGGCTGGGCAACAGTATCCAGAAGCTTGGAAGTGTGCCGGAAGCACAGAATGATATGATTTTTTCTATTATCTGTGAGGAACTGGGGATTTTCGGCGGGATCATTGTGTTGCTTTTATATGCTTATCTTTTGTACAGATTATTTTTTATTGCGCAGAATGCACCGGATATGTTTGGGTCTCTGATGGTCAGCGGTATTTTTATCCACATTGCACTGCAGGTTATCCTGAATATTGCGGTTGTGGTAAACCTGATGCCGAACACAGGAGTTACGCTGCCATTTATCAGCTATGGAGGTACATCCATTGTATTCCTTATGGCAGAAATGGGACTTGCGCTCAGTGTGGCACGGCAGATTAAATTTAAGGATTCCTGACAATAATAAGATAACAAAAATAGTGCTTGACAAATGGAATAGGAGCATATATACTTTGAACATCAAAGTAATTATGAAATAAAACATCCGGCAGAGAGATAATAACCGAATCATACTGCAGGACTTAATTAAAGGAGAAAAAAGCAATGTTAGAAAAAATGAGCAAAATGATCGCAGAGCAGTTAAATTGTGATGCATCCGAGATTACTTCTGAGACTTCTTTTAAAGATGACCTGGGAGCAGATTCTCTTGATCTGTTTGAACTGGTTATGGCTCTTGAGGACGAATATAATGTTGAGATCCCGGCAGAGGAGCTTACAGATCTGACAACTGTTGGTGCAGTTATAGATTACCTTAAAAACAAAGGTGTAGAAGCATAATAAAGTGAAGCAGAACTCCTTGGAGACCTGGCTGTTACCAGGCTCCGGGGAGAATTTTTTAAATATATATTTTGATATACAAAATATTTAATTATAAAACTAATGGAATATCAGGGGAAAATATTTTTTGCCCTGAACTTGTAATATATAACTGATAAGAGTGGAGAAAGATGAGGAAATAATATATGTCCAAGATTGCATTTGTTTTCCCTGGACAGGGTGCCCAATATACCGGAATGGCGAAGGATTTTTATGAAAGTTTTCCGGTAAGCCGTCAGGTTTTCCAGACAGCGTCTGAAGCCAGCGGACTGGATGCCAGGGCTTTATGTTTTGAAGAAGAGGACAGATTAAATATTACAGAATATACACAGATTGCCATGCTTACTGCGGAAATTGCCATGCTCCGTGCGCTGGAGGAAACAGGAATCCATTCTCAGGTAAACGCAGGACTGAGCCTGGGAGAATATGGAGCACTGATTGCTTCCGGTGTGATGAAGGAGAAGGATGCTTTTGAGGTGGTAAGAAAAAGAGGCATCTATATGCAGGTGGCTTATCCCACAGGTGGTGCCATGTCAGCAGTTCTGGGAACAGATGCAGGGCTGATCGAGAAGGTATGCGAAGAGACAGAAGGTATTGTTTCTGTTGCCAATTATAACTGTCCGGGACAGATCGTGATCACAGGAGAGGAAAAGGCAGTTTCTGCTGCAGGAGAAGCTTTGAAAGAAGCAGGAGCCAGAAGAGTGATCCCGCTGAAGGTCAGTGGTCCTTTTCATTGTGAATTGCTGAAGGGCGCAGGTGAGAAGCTTGGACAGGCACTGGAAGCAGTGGAGCTGCAGCCATTTTCCATACCATATGTCACTAATGTTACTGCAGGATATGTAACAAAACCTGATTCAGTAAAAGAACTTCTGGTAAGGCAGGTGTTCTCTTCTGTACGTTGGCAGCAGTGTGTGGAAGCTATGATCCGTGACGGGGTGGATACCTTTGTGGAAATCGGACCCGGAAAAACACTTACAGGTTTCCTGAAAAAAATCGACAGAAGTGTGAAAGCTCTTCATGTGGAAAAGGCAGAGGATCTGGAAACGGTCAGAAAGGAGTGTCTGTAAATGCTGGAAAATAAAGTAGCTCTGATCACAGGGGCAGGAAGAGGAATCGGCAGAGCCATTGCTGTGGCCCTGGCAAAAGAAGGAGCACAGGTAATTATCAATTATAATGGCTCAGAAAAAAAAGCCTTAGAGGTAAAACAACTGATTGAAGAACAGGGTGGAAAAGCTGTTACCTGCCAATGCGATGTCAGTGATTTTACAGCCTGCGAGAAAATGATCAGGGATGTGGTAGCTGAGTTTGGACATTTGGATATTCTGGTGAATAATGCCGGGATCACAAGAGATGGGCTGATTATGAAAATGAAGGAAGAGGATTTTGATGCTGTATTAAATATCAACCTGAAGGGAACCTTCAATACGATCCGTCACAGCGCAAGACAGATGCTGAAGCAGCGTAGTGGTAAAATTATCAATATTTCTTCTGTGTCCGGTATTCTGGGAAATCCAGGACAGGCCAATTATGCAGCATCCAAGGCTGGCGTGATCGGTCTCACGAAGACTATGGCCAGAGAGCTGGGAAGCAGAGGAATTACTGTAAATGCCATTGCACCGGGCTTCGTGGATACAGAGATGACAGAGGTTCTGGGAGACAGCGTGAAAGAAGCGGCCTGCAGACAGATTATCCTGGGACGGTTTGGAAAACCGGAGGATATTGCCAATACAGCAGTATTTCTGGCATCTGAGAAAGCAGATTATATTACAGGTCAGGTCATCAGTGTGGATGGCGGTATGAACGTATAAAGGAGAAGAAAATGAGAAGAGTAGTGATCACAGGTATGGGAGCTATCACTCCTGTAGGTCTTAGTGTAGAAGAATTCTGGAACAGCGTAAAAGAGGGCAGAACAAACTTCGCAGAAGTAACCCGCTTTGACACGACAAAATACAGAGCACATATGGCAGCAGAAATCAACAATTTCAATCCAAAAGATTACATGGATTTTAAATCTGCCAAACGTATGGAACTTTTCAGCCAATATGCAGTGGCTGCAGCAAAAGAAGCCATCGAGCAGTCCGGTCTTGATATGACAAAAGAAGATCCCTTCCGTGTGGGATGCAGCGTGGGAAGCGGTATCGGAAGCATGCAGGTAGTAGAGAAATCCTGCGAGATTCTGAATACAAAGGGTCCGGGCAGATTGAATCCTCTTATGATTCCACTGCTGATCTCCAATATGGCATCTGGAAACGTATCCATTCAGTTCGGACTCCGCGGAAAGAATATCAACGTTGTAACAGCCTGCGCAACAGGAACTCACAGTATCGGTGAAGCATACCGTACTATCCAGTGGTCTGATGCAGACGTAATGGTAGCAGGGGGAACAGAGGCTGCCATCACACCAACAGGCTTTGGCGGTTTCGCAGCCCTGACAGCTCTCACATCCTCTACAGATCCAAAGAGATGTTCTATTCCTTTTGACAAAGAAAGAAGCGGCTTTGTTATGGGTGAGGGTGCAGGTGTTGTAGTTCTGGAAGAACTGGAACATGCCAAAGCCCGCGGTGCGAAGATTCTTGCTGAGGTTGTAGGCTATGGCGCAACAGGAGATGCATTCCACATCACATCCCCTGCAGAAGACGGTTCCGGTGCTGCCAAAGCCATGGAGCTTGCTGTAAAAGAAGCAGGTATATCTACAGATGATGTATGGTATGTAAATGCCCATGGTACAAGTACACACCACAACGACTTATTTGAAACTATTGCCATTAAGAAAACATTCGGTGAGCATGCAAAAGAAATGAAAGTAAATTCTACTAAATCCGTCACAGGACATCTTCTGGGAGCTGCCGGTGCAGTAGAAGTGATCACCTGTGTCAAAGAACTTCAGGAAGGACTGATCCATCAGACAGTGGGCTATCAGGTACCGGACGAACAGTGCGACCTGGATTATGTAGGAAACGGCCCGGTTAAGATGGATATTAAATATGCATTGTCAAATTCACTTGGATTTGGCGGACATAATGCTTCCCTACTTATTAAAAAATACGAAGACTGATTTTACAGAAACATAATGAATACAGATCCGGCGGAGGGTGAAAGATCAGATATCTGGCTGGATCAGACAGCCTGAATCTCTGATTGGTTCAGGCAGGAGGACATAAATGGAATTATCAAATATAATAGAACTGATCCACGCAGTCAGTGATTCAAATCTGACACAATTTAATCTGCAGGACGGAAACTTAAATATCTCCATGTCAGCAGAGAAAACAATCGTACAGCAGGCGGCAGCAAATACAGATGCTGCATTGTCAGTTCAGTATCAGCCGGTGATGCAGCCGGCAGCGCAATCTGCAGTGCAGAATCAGATAACTGGTCAGGCAACCGGAACAGAAACTTTTACAGGAAATGTAGTGAAATCTCCTCTTGTAGGAACCTACTATGCAGCTTCATCTCCTGACAGTGCCCCGTTCGTGAAAGTGGGAGACAAAGTAAGCAAAGGCCAGGTTCTTGGCATTGTTGAAGCAATGAAGCTGATGAATGAGATCGAGTCAGAATTTGACGGTACTGTCAAAGAAATTCTGGTAGAAAATGAACAGATGGTAGAGTTTGGACAGCCAATGTTTGTGATAGAATAGAGAAAAAAGATAAGGAGGCATTTACAATGAAGCTTACAACAAAAGAAATTATGGAAATTATTCCTCACAGACACCCGTTCCTCCTGATCGATACAATCGAAGATCTGGTTCCGGGTGTAAAAGCAACAGGAAAGAAATGTATTACTTACAATGAACCACAGTTTGCAGGACATTTTCCGCAGGAACCAATCATGCCCGGAGTCCTGATCATTGAAGCACTTGCTCAGACTGGCGCAGTTGCAATCCTGAGCAAACCGGAGAATAAGGGGAAAATTGCATATTTTGCATCTATCAGTAATGCAAAATTTAAGAACAAAGTAGTTCCGGGTGATACTCTTACACTTGAAGTAGAGATCATCAAGGAAAAAGGCCCAATGGGAGTTGGAAGAGCAAAAGCTACAAATCAGGACGGCAAAGTAGCAGTGATCGCAGAACTGACCTTTGCAGTAGGAGCATAACAAATGTTTGGAAAAATTTTGATTGCCAACCGTGGAGAGATTGCAGTGCGCATTATCCGTGCATGCCGTGAAATGGGAATCCGCACAGTTGCTGTATATTCAGAAGCAGACAGAGATGCCTTGCATACTCAGCTTGCAGATGAAGCAGTCTGCATTGGCAAAGCACACTCTACAGACAGTTATCTGAATATGGAGCGAATCTTAAGCGCAACTATTGCTACAAAGGCAGAAGCTATCCATCCGGGCTTCGGATTTCTTTCAGAGAACAGCCGATTTGTGGAAATGTGTGAAAAATGCAATGTAGCATTTATCGGTCCATCAGCAGAGGTTATTTCCAGAATGGGAAATAAATCAGAGGCAAAAAATACTATGCGCAGAGCTCAGGTCCCGGTGGTACCAGGCACAAAAGAGCCGATTTACACAGTGGCAGAAGCACAGGAAGCAGTGAAAGAAATCGGCTTTCCGGTTATGATCAAGGCTTCTGCAGGTGGCGGTGGAAAAGGAATGCGCGTAGCACGTAATGAGCAGGAATTTGCCAAATTATTTGAAACAGCACAACAGGAATCTATCCATTCTTTCTCTGACAATACCATGTATCTGGAACGATTTGTGGAAAATCCAAGACATGTAGAGGTACAGATTCTTGCAGATAAATACGGAAATGTGATTCATCTGGGAGAGCGTGACTGTTCTGTTCAGAGACGCCACCAGAAAATGATCGAAGAATCTCCCTGTATCGCAATTGCAGACAAACTGCGAAAGAGAATGGGAGAAACCGCAGTCCGTGCAGCAAAGGCAGCAGGCTATGAAAGTGCAGGAACCATAGAGTTCCTTCTGGATCAGTCAGGAGAATTCTATTTTATGGAAATGAATACCAGGATCCAGGTAGAACATCCTGTGACAGAATTTGTGTCTGGTGTAGACCTGATTAAAGAGCAGATCCGTATTGCGGCAGGTGAACCCTTAAGTGTTCAGCAGAAAGACATAGAAATCTGCGGTCACGCCATGGAATGTAGAATCAATGCAGAAGACCCTGAGAGACATTTCATGCCATGTCCCGGCAGGATTACAGATCTGCATCTGCCAGGCGGAAACGGAATCCGTGTGGATACAGCAGTTTATAATGACTATGCAATCCCTCCATACTATGATTCCATGATCGCAAAGATCATAGTTTATGACAAAGACCGCCGCAGTGCTATTCGGAAAATGATCAGTGCACTGGGAGAAGTTGCAATTGAAGGGGTAAAGACCAACGTAGATTTTCTGTACGAACTTCTGAACCAGCCAGATTTCCAGGAGGGGAATATTACCACAGATTTCATTCCGCAGCATTATCCGGATCTGTAAAAGAAAATATGGTGCAATTATAAAATTAGTTTGATTAATAGTTATTAATGTTATTTTGCTGTCCGAAAGCAACATTAAATTGGGTTACATAAAGGAGCAGGATTTTAATGGCAGACTTGAAGAGATTTTTTAAGAAAACAGTTTCAGAAGAGCGGAACAAACAGACCGCATCTGTTTCCGTACCTGAGGGTTTATGGATCAAATGTCCAAAGTGCGGAGAAATGGTTTACAGAGAAGACGTAATATCCAACACCTATGTGTGCCCGAAATGCGGAGGATATTTCAGGATCAGTGCAAAACGCCGCATCAAAATGATTGTAGATAAGGGAAGCTTTAAAGAGTGGTTCACAGGAATTGATAACAGTAATCCCCTGGATTATCCGGACTATCCACAGAAAATAGAAAATCTGAAAGAGAAAACCAAAATGGATGAGGCCATCCTTATTGGAGAAGCCACAATTAGTGGTATGCGCACCGTACTCGGAGTAATGGACGCCAGATTTCTGATGGCATCCATGGGTTATGTAGTAGGAGAAAAAATCGCCCGTTCATTCGAAGAAGCTACACGACAGAGTCTTCCGGTCATCCTGTTCTGCTGTTCCGGCGGTGCTAGAATGCAGGAGGGAATCGTATCACTGATGCAGATGGCAAAAACCTCCGCAGCCATCAAACGTCATTCCGAAGCAGGGCTTCTCTACACATCTGTGCTTACAGACCCGACAACCGGTGGCGTCACTGCAAGCTTCGCTATTCTTGGAGACATTATCCTTGCAGAACCAGGCTCCCTGATCGGATTTGCCGGCCCGAGAGTCATTGAACAGACTATAGGCCAGAAATTGCCGGAGGGCTTCCAGAGACCGGAGTTTCTTCTGGAACATGGTTTTCTCGACGGAATTGTTGAACGAGGCTCTATGCGGGATGTTCTTTCTCTGATTCTGAAACTGCACAACACCAGAGAATGTTACGGAAATTTTCCTCAGGAAATACCTGCCAGATCTTTCGATACTTTTGGAAAAAAGAAAAAACAGAAGAAACCCAAGAACCTTACTGCCTGGGACAGAGTCCAGATTGCCAGAAGCAGTGACCGTCCGTCAGCAGCGGAATATATTGATGCTATTTTTGATGATTTCATGGAATTTCATGGTGACAGAGGTGTCAGAGACGACAATGCCATCATCGGCGGCATCGCTACACTGGATGGACAGCCTGTTACAGTGATAGGAATCCGTAAAGGGCATACTACAAAAGAAAACATCAGATGCAACTTCGGAATGCCATCACCGGAAGGGTACAAAAAGGCTCTTCGCCTGATGAAACAGGCAGAGAAATTTGGGCGCGCAGTCATCGCATTTGTAGACACTCCGGGAGCATTTTGCGGACTGGAAGCAGAAGAACGGGGACAGGGCGAAGCCATTGCAAGGAATCTCCTGGAAATGTCTGATCTGAAGGTGCCGGTTCTTTCTGTTGTAATTGGTGAAGGCGGAAGTGGCGGTGCACTTGCACTGGCAGTTGGCAATGAAGTCTGGATGATGGAAAATGCAACTTACACCATCCTCTCACCGGAGGGATTCGCATCTATTCTCTGGAAAGACAGCAGGAAGGCACCGGAAGCTGCGGAGGTCATGAAAATAACAGCGGCGCATTTGAAAGAACTGGGGATCATTGAACGGATTATACCGGAGGAATATCCGGCAAGTGAAGAAAACTTATCTGAAATTGCAGAATATATGAAGATCAGAATGAAGCAGTTTCTGGTGAAACAAGCTGGTAAAAGTGGAGAACAGATTGCGCAGGAACGGTATGAGAGGTTTCGTAAGATGTAGCACTCAAAAAGGGATGCGCAGAAAAATATTTTATTGGGAGTGCGGTTTGTTGCATGTTGTCATGCGTCCCTTTCCACAACAAACTTTTTTAAAATTTCCTCCATCCCGACTTGAAATAAGAAAGCCTCTGACGTATAATAAACCCGAAAGTAGAAAGGCGCTGCTTTTAAGCAGGGTCTTTTTTTACAGATTTTGAATATATGAAAAATTCAGGAGTGAAAAAAGTTATGACCAAGATCAGAACAAGATTTGCACCAAGCCCTACAGGCAGAATGCATGTTGGAAATTTAAGAACAGCATTATATGCATACCTTATTACAAAACATGAAGGCGGAGATTTCATCCTCCGTATTGAAGATACAGACCAGGAACGTTACGTAGAAGGTGCTGTAGATATTATCTACCGTACCCTTGCAAAAACAGGACTTCTCCATGATGAAGGCCCGGACAAGGACAAAGGCTTTGGACCGTATGTACAGAGTGAACGTCAGGCACAGGGAATCTACCTGAAGTATGCACAGCAGTTAGTAGAACAGGGTGATGCATACTACTGCTTCTGCCAGAAGGAAGAACTGGAAGGTATGAAACGTGTTGTGGCAGGAAAAGAGATTTCTATCTATGACAAACGTTGTCTGAAACTTTCTAAAGAAGAAGTACAGCGTCGTCTTGATGCGGGAGAACCACACGTAATCCGTTTTAACATGCCGACAGAGGGAACTACAACATTCCATGATGTGATTTACGGAGATATTACAGTAAACAACGAGGAACTGGAAGATCTGATCCTGATCAAATCTGACGGATATCCAACTTACAACTTTGCAAACGTAATCGATGACCATTTAATGGAGATCACACACGTAGTAAGAGGTAACGAGTATCTTTCCTCAGCCCCGAAATACAACCGTATCTACGAAGCTTTCGGATGGGATATCCCGGTTTATGTGCACTGTCCGCTGATTACAGATGAGACACACCAGAAGCTTTCCAAGCGTTGTGGACATTCTTCCTATGAAGACCTGCTTGATCAGGGATTTGTTTCAGAAGCGATTATCAATTATGTGGCACTTCTCGGATGGAGTCCTGCTGACAACAGAGAGATCTTTACACTGGATGAACTGGTACAGGCATTTGATTATCATCATATCAACAAATCTCCGGCAGTATTTGATATTGCGAAACTTCGTTGGATGAATGGTGAGTATATCAAGAAAATGGATGCGGATGAATTCTATGAGAGAGCGCTTCCATATATGAAAGAAGTTCTGAAGAAAGATTACAACTTCAAGAAGATTGCAGGAATGGTACAGACCAGAATCGAAACATTCCCTGACATCCCGGCTCTGATCGACTTCTTTGAGGAAGTACCGGAATATGATTCTGCTATGTATTGCCATAAGAAAATGAAAACAAACGAAGAAACTTCTCTTGCAGTGTTAAAAGAAGTACTTCCGGTTCTGGAAGAACAGGAAGATTATACAAATGATCCGTTATTTGAAACATTAAGTGCATTTGTAAAAGAGCATGGTTATAAGAACGGATATGTAATGTGGCCTCTGCGTACTGCTGTTTCCGGCAAGCAGATGACGCCGGCCGGTGCTACTGAGATCATGGAGATCATCGGTAAAGACGAGACAATCAAACGAGTAAAGGCAGCTATTGAGAAATTAAGCAAATAAATATGAAGAGAAATCCATCTCAACTTCGGGCAATCACTCACCTGTCAGGACCTATGATGGTTCTGGCAGGTCCCGGCTCGGGGAAAACTTCCGTTATTGTGGAGAGAACTGTATACATGATCAATGAGGGGAAGATACCGGCTTCTTCTATTTTGGTTGTAACTTTTTCCAGAGCAGCGGCAACAGAGATGAAAGAACGATTTTTGAAATTCGTGAACAGTGATCGGAGTGAAGTGACCTTCGGAACCTTTCACGGAATTTTTTATGGCATTTTAAAGGCTGCATATAATCTGAATGCATCTAACATCCTGTCAGAAGAAGAGAAATATAGTATTCTTCGGGAAATGACGGAGAAATTCGGACAGGAAATGGAGCAGGAGGGAGACTTTCTCGAGGAGATAGCAAAAGAAATCAGTGTAGTCAAGGGAAATTGCATTTCCCTTGAGCATTATTATGCATCCTGTTGCTCAGATGAGGTTTTCCGGGAAATTTATAATGGATATAAAAATGCTCTCCGCACCCGACGGAAGCTGGATTTTGACGATATGATCCTCTGTTGTTATGAACTTTTTTCCCAGAGATCGGATATTTTGAAAGCCTGGCAGAAAAAGTTTGTTTACATTCTGGTGGATGAATTTCAGGACATTAACAGTCTTCAGTATAAAATACTGCAAATGCTGGCTGCACCTGCAAATAATCTGTTTATTGTAGGAGATGACGATCAGTCCATCTATCATTTTCGTGGAGCCAGACCGGAGATCATGCTGAATTTTACCAGAGATTATCCGGGGGCAGAAACAGTCCTTCTGGATGTAAACTACAGATGCTCAGGTAATATTCTGAAAACAGCTATGAATGTGATCAACTGTAATAAAAAACGTTTTCGTAAGAAACTTACTACACCCAATGATGTTGGGATGCCTGTTACCTGTAAGGTTTTTGACAATCCCAGGGAAGAGGCTGTCTGTGTTGCGGCAGCTCTGAAAAAAAGACTGGAAAAAGGAGAAAAACTGGAAAATACGGCGATTCTTCTTCGGACCAATCAGGAGGCAGAGAGTCTGATCACAGCTCTTATGGAGTATCAGATTCCTTTTACGATGAAGGAACAGCTTCCGAATCTGTACAGACATTGGATCTGCCGGAATCTGTTGGCATATCTGCATATGGCAGCAGGGGACAGAAGCAGAAAAAATTTTCTGGAGCTGATGAATCGCCCAAACCGCTATATTTCCAGGGATGCGTTAAAGAATTCCCAGATTAGTTTTCATGATCTCAGAGAATATTATAAAGATAAGGATTGGATGTGTGACCGGATTACTACACTGGAAACGCACCTGCGGATTCTTGGTACTCTTTCTCCTTTTGCTGCTGTTAATTTTATCCGCAAGGGGATGGGATATGAGGAGTATCTGCGGGAATATGCTCAGTTTCGAAGACTGAAGCCGGAGGAGCTTTTGGAAATCCTGGATCGGATCCATGAGAGTACCAGAGGTATGAAAAACCTGAAGCAATGGGAAGATTATATAGAGGATTATACGGAAAAACTGAATGAACAGGCAAAAAGGCAGAGAGACCGTAAGGAGGGAGTAACAGTATCGACTCTTCATGCAGTGAAGGGGCTGGAATATGATATTGTTTATATTCTGAACGTAAACGAAGGAAGCATTCCATACAGAAAGGCTGTTCTTGCAGAAGCTGTAGAAGAAGAAAGAAGATTGTTTTATGTAGGAATGACCAGAGCCAGGAGAAAACTGGTTCTGGCCTATGTGAATCGCCAATATGAAAAGGAACGGGAGCCATCCCGTTTTCTTGAGGAGACAGGCTTATGAATAAAGGGGTTATTTATTATACCAGAATAAGGGAAGAATATCAGAATACTCATCTGGAGCACATGATCGGAGATAAGCTTCTGGAAACAGCCCTGAAGCAGGAGCGGAATATAAAGCTGAGTGAGGAACCCAGGGGAGTGGGAGAACATGGAAAGCCTTTTCTTTCTTACAGACCAGGCGTACATTATAATATCAGCCATTCAGGTGCTTATGTGGTATGCGTTCTGGCAGACCAGGAGGTGGGAATCGATATACAGATCCATCGAAAGGTAAACTATGACAGAATGCTTCGGCGGATGGTTACAGAAAAAGAAAGAGAAGAAATACTGAAGAGACCGGATCTGGAACAGGAATTTTTCAGGCAGTGGGTAATACGTGAGGCCTTTATTAAATGGACAGGAGAGGGACTTTCCAGGGATCTTCGAAAAATTTCTGAAAAAGAAGGTGTCTGCAGGTTTTTAAACCTGCCGGAAAGGGAAAAGGGGTACAGCTGTGCTCTGTGGTCTGCGGATCCGATAGAAATAACCTGGAAATATGCAGATATTATGCTTGATTAAAAAATGGATAAACAGACGAAAAAAGAAATCCGAAGGCTGACTGTAAAAGTGATTATAGTGGCAATGGTATTTGGGCTGGCTTTCTGGGGTTATGCATTTGTCTACAGAGGCAGAACAGAACCGCCGGCAAAATATCCGGTCACTAATCAGGATGCAGCGGTTTATTCTCTCAGAGGACAGATCCAGATGCTTTCTCAGAAGGAGGATCTGATTGCATTTGCTTTTGAAGACAGAAAAAATGAAAAAGAATATGGAACCTATATTATTCCGGGACTGAAATATACCAGAACCTTCCTAAGTGCTCAGGGAAGCAAAAAGGCTGTGTGTACTTCCATGACTCCTCAGGGCCTGGCGATCACCCCGGAATATGTGCTGATCAGTGCCTATTGTCATACAGGAAAGCACAATTCGGTTATTTATGTGATAAATAAAGAAACCCACCGGTTTATCAAGGAGGTTGTTCTTCCGGGACGGCCCCATGTGGGAGGACTGGCCTATGATGAAGAGCATAATATGCTGTGGTATTCCTCCAACGTAAATGGGATTGCCCAGGCGGTGAGTATTAAAATGGATGTACTGCAAAATTATAATTACACAGAAAACAATATGCCGGTACAGACAAATCAGATCTGCAGCCTTTATGGAATCATGAGAGATTCTTTTATGACTTTTTACAAAGGTTGTCTTTATGTGGGCTGCTTTAATAAGTATACAGAGAGCAATATTGCCAGGTTTAGCGTGGACGGAGAGGGAAACCTGATCAATACCTTTGACAAAACGCTGGGAATGAATTTCGAGATGGCTGTTCCTCTGGATTATTCAACAATTTCTGAGCAGGCTCAGGGAATGGCATTTTATAATGATAAGCTTTTGCTGTCCCATTCTTTTGGGATTTTGCCATCCAGGGTGGTTTTTTATGAACAGTCGGATAAGAGATTGTATGTCAACGAAAATTCAGCAAGAAGCTTTCGATTTCCGGAAATGATCGAGCAGATCGTAGTAGAGGGAGATGACCTTTATGTGCTGTTTGAATCGGGAGCCTATGCTTATCGGGGATATACAGGAAATGTGGTAGACAGAGTGCTGAAGCTGAGTCTGCCCAAAATGGAGGCTTTCGAAAGCAGAAATGAAGTGGGAAATCTGGACTGAAAAAATCAGGGGAGAAAAGTTTCAGGGAATAAAATCAGATTGTCCACATATATTAAGTGTAAAGAGGTGAGATATATAGAAGCAGAACAGATTGAAAACCTGTTTGCAGGGAATATCCGGCAGCTTTTAATGGATGCGAAACTGAATTATGATAAATTATATGAAATACGCCTTCGGGTGGGGAGACCCTTGTTTCTGACTTATGACGGCGGAGAATGCTTTCTCAAAAGACCGGGGCAGGAACAGTATCTGGTTACCCGTGAGGATTTGAAAGAAACTCTGGAATATGTGACAGGCTACTCGCTATATGCTTATGAGGACGAAATCCGCCAGGGTTATATCAGTGTGCAGGGAGGACATAGAGTAGGAGTGACAGGAAAGGTGATTCTGGACCGGGGCAGGATCATGGGGATGAAATATATTTCCTGTATTAATGTCCGGCTGGCCCATGAAGTGCAGGGATGTGCGGACAGCATCATGTCCTATATCCGTACACAGAACTGGGTAGCGAATACGCTGATCATTTCACCGCCCCGCTGTGGCAAGACAACTCTCTTGCGTGATATTATCCGTCAGCTCAGTAACGGATGGGCGGATACTCAGGGTCTGACTGTAGGCGTAGTGGACGAGAGAAGCGAACTGGCAGGATGCTACCAGGGGATTCCTCAAAATGATCTGGGAATGCGCACAGATGTGCTGGACTGTTGCCCGAAATCTGAAGGAATGCAGATGCTGGTACGATCCATGTCTCCGGATGTGGTGGCTGTGGACGAGCTGGGGTGCGAGGAGGATTTTAAAGCTGTGGAAACAGTGATCCACTGTGGCTGCAAGCTGATTGCCACTGCTCATGGAGAAAGCCTTGAGGATATTTTGGACCAGCCATTTTTTTACAGACTTATGAGCGAAAAGATTTTTGAGAGATATATTATTCTTGGCAAAAATGATCAGGCAGGATATCTGGAGGGAGTTCTGGATGAAAATGGAAGGATATGCTTAAAACAATAGGAATCTGTATGATCCTGCTCTCAGGTGCAGGTCTGGGGTTTAACAAAAGCAGGGAACTGGGAAACAGAAAAAAACACCTGGAAATGCTGATGAGAATGATTATCCTGTTAAAAGGAGAAATACGTTATGGAAATACGTCTCTGTACGATGCCTTTACCGGAGCTGCCGGCAAACTGGAGGGAAAGTACAGAGAATTTTTTTTGAATACAGCAGAGGAGATAAAAAAGAAAAAAGGAAAACCCTTTGGGGAAATTTTTCGCAACTGTGCCCGGGAAAGTCTGGATGATCAGAATTTTACCAGAGAAGAAAAAGAGAAAATCTTTTCCCTGGGGGAGAGACTGGGATATCTGGGAATGGATATGCAGCTTCGTCAGCTTCAACTTCTGGAGGAGGATTTGGAAAATGAAATACAGGAACTGAATAAAGATCTGAAAGAAAAGAAAAAATTGTATCAGAGTCTGGGAATTCTGCTGGGTATTTTGCTGGCAGTACTGGTAGCATAAAAATAACAGGAAAGGAAGAGGAAGATATTGGAGGTCAGTATTATTTTTAAAATAGCTGCTGTGGGAATTCTGGTCTCTGTTCTCTGCCAGGTCCTTAAACACAGCGGAAGGGAAGAACAGGCTTTTCTGGTAAGCCTGGCGGGACTTTTAATGGTTCTGTTCTGGATCATTCCCTACATATATAAACTGTTTGAAGATATCCAGCAGCTATTTGTGCTGTGAAACAGGCCATCTCTGCATTCAGAAAGGCAGGATTGAGAAGGATATGGATATAATTAAAATTTCAGCCCTGGGAATCTGTGGTGTGATGTTAGGGTTCCTGTTAAAAGGCACCAGGCCGGAATATGCTTCCCTTGTTACTATGACCATAGGTCTGACAATTCTGGGACTGGCAGCAGGTAAGGTGGCTTATTTGTTTGAAACTTTGGACAGACTAAGAAAGAGTGTCTCCATTGATGGAAGTTATATAGCCATTTTGCTGAAAATCATTGGTGTGACCTATATCGGACAATTTTGTGCATCTATCTGTAAGGATGCAGGATATCAGGCGATAGGGGCACAGATTGAGCTTTTCTGTAAGCTGTCAGTGATGGTACTCAGTATGCCGGTCTTATTGGCAATTCTGGATACTATTTCGGAGTTTATGGTATGAGGTGTTTCCGGAGGATAGTCAGGATACTGGGAACTGCCCTGATGCTTTGGATCTGCCTCTGTCAGGTGCAGGCTGCAGGAGCACAGACAGAGACCGAAGATGGAGAAATATCGGTGGTTCAGGAAGAACTTTTGGGACAGATGGAATTAGAGGAAATCCAGAAGCTGGTAGATGGAATTCTGGATGAGAAAAGCTTTTCGATAAAAGATGCAGTGATGAATATGATGAAGGGGGAAGAACCTATTTCAAAAGAAGCAGTGCAGGATATGGTGCACAGCTTCTTTTTTTCAGGAATAAACCAGGAGAAAGGAATGCTTTTTCGCATTTTACTTTTGATACTTCTGGCTGCAGTGCTGTCGAATTTTGCAGATGTATTTGAAAATGGATATGCAGGAAATGTAAGTTTTTATATTGTGTATCTGGTGTTGTTTATGACTCTTATGGAGAATTTTGCAAATCTTGGAAACTCTCTGACAGAATATCTTGTTTCTCTGACAGAACTTATGAGGGTTCTGGCCCCTGCATATTTTATTGCCACAGCTGCTTCTGCGGGAGCTTCCACAGCAACTGTTTTTTATGAGGTTGCGATGTTACTTATCTGGACAATTCAGTGGTTCCTGGTCTATATACTTTTACCGGGAGCAAAGATATGTGTTCTATTGAAGCTGGTGAACCATCTGTCCAGAGAAGAAATGCTGGGAAAAATGGCGGAGCTTTTGGAGATAATGATAAACTGGGGATTGAAAACTCTGTCAGGTACAGCTGTAGGACTGCAGGTTATAAGAAATCTGGTAGCTCCTGTGATGGATTCGCTGAAACGTTCTGTGATTGGAAAGACGGCTGCAGCAATACCGGGAATCGGAAATGCTGTGAATACGATTACAGAATTGGTGCTTACTAGTGCAGTACTGGTAAGGAATAGTCTGGGAGGAGTGAGTCTGGTACTGCTTGCAACAGCAGGGCTGGGACCGATTTTGCATTATGGATTTCTTTCCTTGTCTTATCGATTTCTGGCAGCTCTGGCTCAGCCGGTTTCAGATAAAAGGATCGTCGGGGCATTAAGTTCTATGGGGGAAGGCTGTGCTATGCTTTTGAAGATTTTTTTTACAGCGGAATTGCTGTGCATGCTTGCGTTTTTGATCCTGCTGGCAGGAGGCTGAACAGAATTGCTGTGAGAAAAAATGAAAACAGTTGAATCGGGGGAATTATGAAAGAAATTGTTTATCAGTGGGTGAAAAATCTGGCAGTTTTCTATATTTTGCTGACAGTAGTTCTTCACCTGATACCGGATAAGAAATATGACAGATATGTGCGTCATTTTATGGGGCTGTTGCTGATTGTTATGATGAGTGCACCGGTGTTTATGCTTTTGGGTAAAAGTGGGAAGATTATAGAGAGCTTTCAGATGAATTTCAATCAGGAGAATGAAAAAAGAGAAGAAAGGGAAGTGGAAAATCTTCAGATGATATATCTTCGGAAAGGATATGCTGCAGAGCTTCAGAAAAAAATTATGGAATCTTTAAAAAACTGTGGCATAGAAGTACAAGATGTGGAAGTAAATATAGAAGGAGAGAAATTCAAGGCAGTAATCACAGTGGACAAAGAGACCACCGGGGAACAGAAAGGAAGGATTGCAGATGATCTCAGGGAAAAATGGGGACTCAGGGAAGGGGAATATAGTATCCAGACTGAAGAATATGACTCCCGGGCAGTGGATCATTCTGCTTCTGCTGGGGTTACTGCTGGCAGTGGCAGCCCTGCCTGTGGCTGAAGGACAACAAAAGTCTGCCATTTCTCTCGCAAAAGATTCTGACAGTGAAGAAAAAAATCAGCTGGAGAAAAAACTGGAGAGTATTCTTGAGAATATGGAAGGGGTGGGAAAGGTGCAGGTGATGTTGATGACAGATGAGAGAAACAGTGGGGAAAGCTTTATGGAGTCTGGAGGAGTACAGGTTACAGGAGTTCTTATTTCTGCCCAGGGAGGAGAAAATCCGGTGACAGTATATAAGATTCAGCAGGCAGTAATGGCATTATTTCAGGTAGAAGCCCATAAAATAAAAATAGTAAAAATGAAATGAGGAGAATAATGTGAAAAAAGTCATCAAAAAAAATCAGGTGATCATCACCTCCCTTGCAATCCTGATCGCAGTGGCCGGATATCTGAATTTCGCAGATGTGGATCTTGGGGTCAAGGATAAGGAGGCCAGTACGGACAGCAGCAGTATTCTGGAGGATGCAGGGTATGATCTGACAGATTCGGAAGACACCAGTACCCCGGGAGAAGCAGTTCTTACAGGAACTGACAGCTTTGCAGCACAGGCAAGGATAAGCAGAGAACAGACCCGTTCCCAGAATAAGGCAGATCTGCAGGATATCATTAATAATAAGGATATTGATGATGAGAAAAAACAGGAGGCCATTCAGACTATGGTTTCCATGACAGATATTACCGAAAAGGAAGCGGCAGCAGAACTTCTCCTGGAAGCAAAGGGATTTGAAGATGTGATCGTCAATCTGACAGGAGAAACTGCAGATGTGGTAGTGCCGGAAGAAGAACTTTCTCAGGCACAGAGAGCACAGATTGAAGATATTGTAAAACGTAAAACCGGAATCGCACCGGAAAATATAGTGATCACACCTCTGAATCAGAGTGAAGAGGATGCAGGGGATGAAGAAGTAGAAGAAGATGAGGCAGAACAGACAGAAGAAACCGATCAGCAGACAGAAGAGACAGCTGCTTCACCTTATGAAGATTCGGTGGTTGATTCTACAGACATATATGACTAGAAAATGATGTTGTACATTGGCTCTTGACAGGCCGCTATAGCATATACTAGAATAGGAATGCTGTAAAAAAATAATGATAATTAAGAAGAAAGAGAGTTCAGGAGGCCGAACGTGTCTAAATATACCAACGAAATAGAAAAGAGAAGAACATTTGCCATTATTTCCCACCCGGATGCAGGTAAAACTACATTGACTGAAAAATTTCTGCTGTATGGCGGAGCAATCAATCTTGCCGGAAGTGTAAAGGGCAAGGCAACTGCCCGCCATGCAGTATCAGACTGGATGGAGATCGAGAAGGAGAGAGGTATTTCCGTTACCTCTTCTGTTCTCCAGTTCCATTATGATGGATATTGTATTAATATTCTGGATACCCCGGGACATCAGGATTTCTCTGAGGATACCTACCGTACTTTGATGGCTGCGGATTCTGCTGTCATGGTTATTGACGGCTCCAAGGGTGTGGAGGCTCAGACACGTAAGCTGTTTAAGGTATGCGTGATGCGTCATATTCCAATTTTTACTTTTATCAACAAAATGGACAGGGATGCAAACGATACCTTTGATCTTCTGGACGAAATAGAGAAGGAACTGGGAATTGCAACCTGTCCTGTTAACTGGCCTATCGGTTCCGGTAAGAAATTCAGAGGTGTATATGACCGCAATACAAAGGAAATCCTTACTTTCTCTGATACTCAGAAGGGAACCAAGGAAGGTGTGATCCAGGCAATCCCTTTAAATGACAGCCGTTCAGATGAGGTGATGGATCCGGAGCAGAAAGCACAGCTTCTGGATGAGATTGAGCTTCTGGATGGCGCAAGCGCTGACTTTGATCAGGAGCTTGTGAGTAAAGGTAAGCTTACTCCTGTATTTTTTGGATCTGCTCTGACTAACTTTGGTGTGGAAACATTTCTGGAGCATTTCCTTCAGATGACCACTTCTCCATTGGCAAGAACATCAGATGAGGGTCTGATTGATCCTATGGATGATGATTTTTCAGCCTTTGTGTTCAAAATTCAGGCAAATATGAACAAGGCCCACAGAGACAGAATTGCATTTATGCGAATCTGCTCCGGTAAGTTTGACGCTTCCCAGGAGGTATATCATGTGCAGGGAGAGAAGAAAATGCGTCTTCTTCAGCCTCAGCAGATGATGGCAGAATCCCGTCATGTGGTAGATGAGGCTTATGCAGGGGATATTATCGGTGTGTTTGACCCGGGTATTTTTTCTATTGGTGATACCATCTGTGCACCGGGCAGAAAGTTTGCTTTTGAGGGAATTCCTACCTTTGCACCGGAGCATTTTGCCAGGGTACGTCAGATTGATACCATGAAGAGAAAGCAGTTTGTAAAGGGAATCAACCAGATTGCCCAGGAGGGTGCAATCCAGATTTTCCAGGAGTTCAATACAGGTATGGAAGAAATCATAGTTGGTGTAGTAGGTGTACTGCAGTTTGATGTGCTGAAATATCGTCTGGAAAACGAATACAATGTGGACATCCGTCTGGAAAACCTTCCCTATGAACATATCCGTTGGATCGCAAATAAAGAAGAGGTCAATGTGGAGAAGATCACAGGAACCTCCGATATGAAGAAAGTAACGGATCTTAAGGGAAATCCACTCCTGCTTTTTGTCAATGCATGGAGTGTGGGAATGACAGAAGACAGAAACCCGGGCTTAATATTAACAGAATTCAGCAAATAACCCTTTTCAATCGTTTTTCAATTTGATATAATATATAAAAATATTGGTTTATTGTCTCCAGCTTTTTATGTTTTGGAGGCATCAATGAATTCCGTAGGAGGGTTTCCAATGGCAGAAAAAAGAATAACATATAAAATACAGGATTTAGGCGGCATTGGTGAGGTCCAGATTGCAGATGAAGTGGTTGCTATTATAGCAGGACTTGCTGCTACAGAGGTGGAAGGAGTAGCTTCCATGGCAGGGAATATTACCAATGAACTGGTAAGCAAGCTTGGAATGAAGAATCTTTCCAAGGGTGTAAAGGTTACCGTATTAGAGGGCGTTGTGACAGTAGAGCTGAACCTGAATATTGAATATGGAAAGAATATCCTGGAGACCAGTAAAAAGGTTCAGGAGAAGGTTAAATCTTCCATTGAGAATATGACAGGGCTTGAAGTTGCAGATGTAAATATTCACATTGCCAGTGTAGATATGGAGAATGAAAAAGGAAAGTAACCCTTTCCTTTTTTCTGTTACATACATGGTACTGTCGCCGTCAGGCGGCATGTCTGTTTAGGAGGAATTATGCGAAGAAGAGAGCAGAGAGAACATATATTTAAGCTTCTGTTCATGACAGAATTTAATTCAGAGGAAGAGATGAATGAGCAGCTCTCCCTCTATTTTGACAGCCTGGAGGAACTGGCTGAAAAAGATCAGGAATATATGCGGGAAAAATATAATCATGTACTGGAGCATCTGGATGAAATTGATGCACTTTTAAATGAGACAAGTAAGGGCTGGAAAACAAAAAGAATGAGCCGTGTGGATCTTACCGCCCTGCGTCTGGCTGTATATGAACTGAAGTTTGATAAAAATGTGCCTACAGGGGTGGCTATCAATGAGGCTGTGGAGCTTGCAAAGAATTTCGGCGGTGACACATCAG
Organism: Blautia sp. HCP3S3_C12; assembly: GCF_052064155.1. Lineage (NCBI taxonomy): Bacteria > Bacillati > Bacillota > Clostridia > Lachnospirales > Lachnospiraceae > Blautia > Blautia sp. HCP3S3_C12. The sequence continues at coordinate 347,418 of NZ_JBQHWC010000001.1, forward strand.
GCTCCTTTGTAAACGGTATCCTTGGCAAGATTGCCAAAGACGAAGATACTAAAGACGAAGATACTAAAGAAGATGTCAAAGTCGAAAGTGAAGAGAAAACAGAATGAAAAATGCATATTCTGTAGGCCAGGTAAACCGTTATGTAAAGAACATGTTTACCCAAGATTTTTTTCTGCAGAAGATATATGTAAAAGGAGAGGTGTCCAATTGTAAATATCATACAAGCGGGCACATCTATTTTTCCCTGAAGGATGAAACCGGTACAATGAGCTGTGTGATGTTTGCAGGACACAGAAGAGGACTGGCTTTTTCCATGAAGGATGGGGATAAGGTGATCGTTGGCGGTTCTGTTGATGTGTATGAGAGGGACGGACGATACCAGCTCTATGCAAAGGAGATAACCCTGGAGGGAGCAGGAGCTTTGTATGAGAGATATCTGGCATTAAAACAGGAACTTGAGGAAATGGGAATGTTTGCCGGAGAGTATAAACAGCCCATTCCAAAGTTTATCAGACGTCTGGGTGTAGTGACAGCTCCTACAGGTGCTGCTGTACAGGATATCAGAAACATCTCATATCGCAGAAATCCCTATCTTCAGATTATTCTGTATCCTGCTCTTGTACAGGGGGCAGATGCGGCAGAGAGCATTGTGAAGGGCATCCGTATGCTGGACAGGTTAAATGTGGATGTGATCATTGTCGGCAGAGGTGGAGGATCTATTGAGGATCTCTGGGCATTCAATGAGGAAATTGTGGCAAGAGCAATTTTTGAATGCAGAACCCCGGTTATTTCTGCAGTGGGACATGAGACAGATTTTACAATTGCAGATTTTGTGGCAGATCTGAGAGCTCCTACACCGTCGGCTGCGGCTGAGCTGGCAGTGAATGATTACAGAAGTGTGGTAGAGTCGGTTTCTGTTTACAGACAGAGAATGTACCGGGCTATGAGTACACGTCTGGATTTTTACAGGAGCAGACTGGCAAATTTTAGTACAAAGTTTGGCTATCTGAGTCCGGAGTACAGGCTGAGAGAGCAGAGACAGCGTCTGGCAGATGCAGAGAGCAGTCTGCAGAATGCAATGGAAGGAAAGCTTAAGGAGAACAGACACAGGCTTTCTCTGTATGTGGAGCGTTTTACCGGACTATCTCCGCTGCGCAAGCTGAATCAGGGCTTTTCTTATGTGGCAGATCAGGAGAAAAGGACACTGACAAGTGTAAAACAGGTAAAAAACGGGGATACCATTTATATATCTGTAACAGATGGAACTATAGAAGCAAAGGTGAACAGCATCAAAAAGGAGGAGCGTATCCATGTCCAAGGATAAGAGCAATGATCAGGTACTGGAAGAAAAGACTTTGGAGGAGGCTTTTACAGAGCTTGACGGACTGGCAGAAAAGCTGGAGGACAGAGAAACCTCACTGGAGGATTCTTTCCGGTTTTACAGACAGGGGATGGAGCTTTTGAAATTTTGCAGTGAGAAACTGGATACTGTGGAGAAAAAGATGCTGCAGATAAATGAGGATGGGACATTCAGTGAATTTTCAGGAAGAATTGACTAAAAAAACCAAAGAAATAGAAGCTGTGATCAGGGAGTATCTTCCTGCGGAAGAGGGCTTTTCCAGAACTATGGCTCAGGCTATGAATTACAGTATGCTGGCAGGAGGCAAGCGCCTTCGCCCCATGCTGATGCAGGAAACTTTCAGGCTGTTTGGAGGCAGCGGGAAGCTGGTAAAGCCTTTTATGGCAGGAATGGAGATGATCCATACCCATTCTCTGATCCATGATGATCTTCCGGCTTTGGATAATGATGATTACCGGAGAGGCAGGCTGACCACACATAAGGTTTATGGAGAGGCTATGGGTATCTTAAGTGGAGTAGCACTTTTGAATTACGCCTATGAAACCATGCTGCAGGCATTTGCCATGGCAGAAACTCTTCAGCAGAAGGAAGCTGTGATAGATGCATTGCAGGTAATGGCTGAGAAGACCGGAATCCACGGTATGCTTGGCGGTCAGAGTGTAGATGTGGAGAATGACGGCAAAGCTTTGGAAAAAGATATGCTGGATTATATCTATGAGAATAAAACCGCTGCACTGATTGAAGCCTCCATGATGACTGGTGCTATTCTGGCTGGTGCTGATGCAGAGCAGGTATCGGTGATAGAACAGGCGGCAAAAAGAATCGGACTGGCCTTTCAGATTCAGGATGATATCCTGGATGTGACCAGTACAGATGAAGAACTTGGAAAACCGGTTCACAGTGATGAGAAGAACCATAAGGTTACTTATGTAACACTTTTTGGAACAGAAAAGGCGGCAGCACAGGTTGCCGGACTTTCGGCAGAGGCAGTAGAGCTGTTGGAAAGCCTGAATAAGAATAATGAATTTCTGTATTTACTGGTGGAAAAGCTGGTAAATCGCAGAAAATAAAGGAAGGATACAAATGATTCTGGAAAAAATCAAAAAACCCAATGATATCCACAGGATACCTTTGGCAGATTTTCCGCTCCTGGCAGATGAAATCAGAGATTTTTTAATTCAGTCCGTAAGTAAGACTGGAGGACATCTTGCTTCCAACCTGGGTGTGGTAGAGATGACCCTTGCACTGCATAATGTACTGAATTTTCCGGAAGACAAGCTGATCTGGGATGTGGGACATCAGGCATATACACATAAGATCCTTACAGGAAGAAAAGAACAATTTATAAATCTCCGGCAGGAAGGTGGCTTGAGCGGATTTCCTAAGAGAAATGAGAGTGATTGTGATTCTTTTGATGCAGGTCACAGTTCTAATTCTATTTCTGCAGGTCTGGGATACGTGCGTGCCAGGGATATCCTGGGACAAAAGCATACCGTGGTTTCTGTGATCGGTGACGGTGCCCTTACAGGTGGTATGGCCTATGAAGCATTAAACAATGCGGCAGATTTAAAAACCAATTTTATTATTATTATTAATGATAATAATATGTCTATTTCCAGAAATGTAGGTGGAATGTCCACTTACCTCAGTGCTCTGAGAACGGCAGAAGCCTATACAGGGATGAAGCTTGGGGTGACGAAGACTCTGAAGAAGATTCCCAGGGTAGGAGAAGCCGTGGTCGATACCATGAGAAAGACAAAGAGCAGTATCAAACAGCTTTTTATTCCCGGTATGCTTTTTGAGAATATGGGCCTTACTTATCTGGGACCGGTAGACGGTCACAATATGCGTCAGATGATGAAGCTATTTAATGAGGCAAAACGGGTAGAGGGCCCGGTGGTGGTTCATGTCCTCACAAAGAAAGGAAGAGGTTATGCACCGGCCAGTAACCATCCGGCACGTTTTCACGGCACAGGTCCTTTTGACATCAAGACAGGCCGTGTGCTGGAGAAGAAAAAAAGTCTCACATACACGGATGTGTTTGCGAAAAAGATTGTTTCTCTGGGAGAAAAAAATAAAAAGCTGGCAGCAATTACAGCTGCCATGCCTGATGGTACAGGCCTGGTAGAATTTGGAAAAAGATTTCCGGACAGATTTTTTGACGTAGGAATTGCAGAGGAGCACGCCGTAACTTTTGCAGCAGGACTGGCATTAGGAGGGATGATCCCTGTTGTTGCCATTTATTCTTCGTTTTTGCAGAGAGCAGTAGATCAGATGCTTCATGATGTCTGTATGCAGAATCTTCATGTGATTTTTGCAATAGACCGTGCAGGTCTGGTAGGGGCTGACGGAGAAACTCATCAGGGATGCTTTGACCTGTCTTATTTATCCATGATGCCCAATATGAAGGTACTGGCACCAAAGAATGCAGCTGAACTGGAACAGATGCTGGAATATGCAGTAGCCTGTGAAGGTCCTGTGGCAATTCGCTATCCAAGAGGCTGCGCTTATCAGGGATTGACAGATTACAGAGCACCTGTGATGACTGGAAAAAGTGAGATCATTGCCAAGGGAAAAGAAATCGCAGTGCTGGGAGTGGGAAGTATGCTTTCGGATTGCGAAAAGGTCTGTCAGGGGCTGAGAGAAGACGGATATGATCCTACGTTAGTGAATGTAAGGTTCGTAAAGCCGCTGGATGTGGAGCTTCTGGACTGTCTTGCAGGAGACCACAGTCTGTTTGTGACTGTTGAGGAGAATGTAAAAAGCGGTGGATATGGAGAGCATGTAGCTGCCTATATGGAGGCATGCCACCCGGAAAGCCGGGTACTTACTGCTTCTGTGTGGGATCACTTTGTACCTCAAGGTAAAGTGGAAAGCCTGCGTACAAAAATCGGACTGGGAGTGGAAAATATCCGGGAGTCCATAGAAAACAGTGAGGTTTTGAAGAAAAAATGAAAAAGCGATTGGATATGCTCATGATGGACCGCGCCCTTGCACCTTCCAGGGAAAAGGCAAAAGCGTATATCATGGCAGGAGATGTATATGTAGATGGTCAGAAGGAAGACAAGGCAGGAACAATGTTTCCGGAGACCGTAAAAATAGAAGTAAGGGGAAATATACTTCCCTATGTAAGCAGGGGCGGCCTGAAGCTGGAAAAGGCAATGAAGAATTTTGATGTGACTCTGGATGGTAAAGTCTGCATGGATGTGGGAGCGTCCACAGGGGGATTTACAGACTGCATGCTCCAGAACGGGGCTGTGAAGGTATATTCTATTGATGTAGGATATGGACAGTTGGACTGGAAACTTCGCAATGATCCAAGGGTAGTCTGTATGGAGAAAACCAATATCCGCTATGTGCTTCCGGAAAATCTGGAAGGTCCGGCAGATTTTTCATCCATTGATGTTTCTTTTATTTCTCTTACCAAAGTACTTCTGCCTGTGAGAAATCTTCTCACAGAAGAGGGAGAAATTGTGTGTCTGATCAAACCTCAGTTTGAGGCAGGTCGTGAGAAAGTAGGTAAAAAAGGGGTTGTTCGGGATCCGGCAGTTCACAGAGAAGTGATCGAGAAGGTACGGGACTATGCCATGAGTATTTTCATGGAACCCTGTCATCTTTCATTCTCCCCCATCAAAGGACCGGAGGGCAATATTGAGTATCTGCTCCATTTGAAAAAGCATCCGGAGGGCAGTGAGATCACTGACAGTCTGCAGGTATCAGTGGAGGAAGTTGTTGCAGCTGCCCATGGGGAGCTGGATAAATAATAATCCGGAGAAAAGAATTAACAGGAACGAATATTATGGACAGGTTTTATATTATTACAAACAGTGACAAGGATCCGGAATTTGCGTTTACAGGCAGGATTGTAGAATACCTGGAAAAATTTCATAAAAGCTGTACTGTGCAGCGGGCATCCAGAAAGCAGGAGGGAAATTTTCACTATACGGATCCCTCTAAAATTCCGGAGGATACAGAATGCATTATTGTTCTGGGAGGAGACGGAACACTGCTTCAGGCTGCCAGAGATATGGTGCACAAAGACATTCCGCTTCTGGGTATTAATCTGGGACATTTGGGATTTCTGGCAGAGGTTGACCAACAGTCTTTGTACAGCGCACTGGATAAGCTGATGGCTGGAGATTATGAGATTGAAGAGAGAATGATGCTGGAGGGATCTGTCTATCGGGGACAAAAGCTCATAGGCAGGGATATTGCCCTGAATGATATTGTGATCGGCAGAGATGGACATCTGAGAGTAGTGCGTTTTAAAAACTATGTAAATGATGTCTATCTGAATTCCTACAATGCAGATGGCATCATTATTTCTACTCCTACAGGTTCTACAGGCTACAGCCTTTCGGCGGGAGGTCCTATTGTGTCTCCAAGCGCGGAAATGACCATTATGACTCCGGTTGCACCTCATACACTGAATACCAGGAGTATCATTTTTCCGGCGGAGGATGTGATCACTGTAGAAATCGGCAAGGGAAGACACAATGACTGTGAAAAAGGACTGGCTTCTTTTGACGGTGATACTACGATCCCCATGGTTACCGGGGACTGTATCATTATACGGCGGGCTGATGCGAAAACCAGAATCCTGAAGCTGAACCATTTAAGCTTTGTGGAAGTTCTTCGAAGAAAAATGCGTGACAGTTAAGGAGGAAAGGTCATGAAGGTAGCAAGACATGAAAAAATTATAGAACTGATTCATCAATATGAGATAGATACACAGGAGGAGCTGGCTTCCAGATTGAATGAAGCCGGATTTAAGGTTACACAGGCTACGGTGTCCAGAGATATCCGCGCACTGAAGCTTACAAAGGTGGCAGGAAAGGATGGAAGATCCAGATATGCCATTATCAATAATGATTCCGGAAGCTTGGGGGCAAAATATACAAGAGTATTGGAAGACACTCTGCTTTCTATTGATGTAGGGCAGAATATTATTGTGATCAAGACCGTTTCAGGAATGGCCATGGGAGTAGCAGCAGCGCTGGATGCACTGCATTGGCCGGAGATTCTTGGCTGTATTGCCGGGGATGATACCATCATGTGTGCTGCCAAGAATTCTGATATGGCTCTGGGTGCGGCAGAGAAGCTGAGAAGCTTTGTGCGTCTGAACATGTAATAATAGGTTTTTACCGATAACAGTTATGAGAACAGTAACAGGAGGCAGGAAATGTTATCTCATCTCCACGTGAAAAATCTTGCACTGATAGAAGAAATAGAAGTAGAATTTGGTCCGGGTCTTAATATCCTTACAGGTGAGACCGGTGCCGGAAAATCCATTCTGCTGGGTTCCATGCAGCTAATACTGGGAGCCAAGACATCAAAGAACATGATAAGAGAAAATGCGCCCTATGCACTGGTGGAACTGCTTTTTCAGATAGAGAATGAGAAAGTGGCCCAGGCATTGAAAACACTTGATATTTATCCGGAGGATGGACAGGTTCTTCTTTCCAGAAAAATTATGGAGGGAAGAAGTATCAATAAAATTAACGGTGAGACAAGTACAGTAAGTCAGATGAAGGCAGCAGCAGCCTGTCTTTTGGATATTCATGGACAGCATGAGCATCAGTCCCTGTTATATCAGGATAAGCAGCTTTCTATTCTGGATGCTTATGGAAGAGAAAAAATTTTACCGGTAAAAGAAAAGGTTCAGGAGGCTTTCCGTCAATACAGTGCATGCAGGGTAGAACTGAAATCCATGGATATGGATGAAGAGCAGAGAAACCGTGAGCTTGCTTTCCTTGAATTTGAAATCAAAGAGATTGAAAAAGCCAACCTCAGACCTGGAGAGGACGAGGAACTGGAGCATATATACCGGAAAATGAATAATGGAAAGCAGATTGTAGATTCTCTTCAGATTGTACATAATCTCACAGGCTACGAGGCGAAGGAGGGAGCCGGTGAGACTGTGGGGGAAGCTTTGCGTGAGCTTGCCCGTGTGAAACAGTATGATCCTGAATTGAATACTCTGGAGGAAACTCTTACTTCTGTGGATGGTCTGCTGAATGATTTTAACAGGGAGTTGTCTGCATATCTGGAAGAGCTGACCTTTAATGAAGGTGAGTTCTATGAGACAGAAAGACGTCTGGATCTGATCAATGGTCTGAAAGCAAAGTATGGACGTGAAATAAAGGATATTTTTGTTTACAGAGATCAACAGAAGGAAAAACTGGAAAAATTACACAGATATGAAGAAAATTTACAGGAACAGAAAAACAGACTGGAAAAGCTGGAAGCTGTTTTACTGAAGAATTCGAATGAATTATCCAAAATCCGCAAAGAATATAGTGAACAGTTGGAAAAGACAGTTATTCAGGGATTGAAGGATCTTAATTTCCTGGATGTAAATTTTGCCATTGATTTTCAGAAAAAAAAGAATTATACGGATAACGGACTGGATGATATCCAGTATCTGATTTCCACCAATCCCGGGGAGAGCCTGAAGCCTTTGGGACAGATCGTATCCGGCGGTGAGCTTTCCAGAATTATGCTTGCACTGAAAGCAATTCTGGCAGACAGAGACCAGATCGAGACCTTGATCTTTGATGAGATTGATACAGGAATCAGTGGTAGGACAGCACAGAAGGTATCTGAGAAAATGGCGGTGATCGGAAGAAACCATCAGGTAATCTGCATTACCCATCTGCCCCAGATCGCTGCAATGGCAGACAGTCATTTTGAAATTGAAAAGCATTTAAGAGGAACAGAGACCATCACACAGATCCATGTGCTTCAGGAAGAGGATTCCATCCGGGAACTGGCTCGTCTCCTTGGCGGGGCGGAGATTACACCGGCAGTTTTTGAAAATGCCAAAGAAATGAAAGAATTGGCACAGAAACAAAAAAATACAAGATTGAAATAAATCAGGAAACCATATACTAAGAGAGGATAACCTTTGAGAAAAGGCATTCTCTCTTATTTTTTGTACCCAAAATCCGAAAGAAAGGATGGATAGAGATGAACAGAAGAAAAAAATACAAAATTTTTATCCTGTGCTGGCTGGCTTTGGATCTGATGACTATGGCGTGGCTGGGATATAGGTACCTGGACAGACAGATTCCCGATGAACTCCAGATTTCCAGGGGAGAAACTGTGAGTGTATCTGCGTTGCTGGATCATCCGCTGGTAAGCTTTGAAGAAGCCATAGAGGTATCAGCAGACGGAAGCTATACCCTTCCCTGTAAAATTCTGGGGTATATTCCTTTTAAAAGTATAAAGGTCACTCCTGTGGATGATAAAGCTGTATATGTCAGTGGCAGCACAGTAGGAATTTATCTCAGAACCAGGGGCGTTCTTGTGGTGGATACCGGAGAAATCCAGTCTCAGAGTGGAGAGACGAAAGAACCCTCCAAAGGTATTGTCAAACCGGGAGATTATATTTTGTCCATGAATGAAGAGCAGATAAAAGATAAAAAGGAACTGATCCGTGATCTGGATGAACTGGATGGAACCCAGGTACAGCTGGAGTTAAACAGAGAGGGAGAAATCATTCCGGTCTCTGTAACTCCGGTGAAAGATTCCGAGGGCGCTTATAAGCTGGGACTTTGGGTGAGAGATGATACTCAGGGAATCGGAACCCTAACTTATGTGGATGAGCAGGGAAAGTACGGAGCTCTGGGACATGGAATCAGTGATGTGGATACAGCAGGACTTCTGGATATTCAGGAAGGAACTTTATATAAAGCCCAGATTCTGGCAGTATCCAGAGGCAGCAGGGGAAATCCAGGTGAACTTGCCGGAATGATCCGTTATGATAACAGTAATGTGCTGGGAAGTATACAGGAAAACTGTAAAAACGGAATATATGGACAGATGGATTTGTCTGATGCACAGAAGCTTAGTCTGGTGAAGATGCCGGTAGCTCACAAGCAGGAGATAGAGACCGGACCGGCACTAATTAGATGCAGTGTGGATGGACATGTAAAAGAATATGAAGCACAGATCAAACGGATCGATCTGAATCATGAGGATTCCAATAAAAGCTTTATCCTGCAGGTAACAGACGAAGAGCTGCTGGAGAAAACAGGAGGAGTAGTACAGGGGATGAGCGGATCTCCGGTCATACAGAATGGAAAGCTGGCAGGAGCGGTGACTCATGTGTTTGTACAGGATTCTACCAGCGGATATGGGATTTTTGCTGAGACTATGATGGAACATGAAAACTATAAAATGACATAGATGATACAATTGCTGTCGAAGGTAAACTTATCATATCGAATCCTGAAGATTTCGGTATGAAAAAGGCAAAACAGCTCGATGGAAAATGGCCTGTACTGCCCTGTTTCGGCTTGATTTCTCCCTTCTTATTCCACTATAATAGTTGATGTGCCAAAAAAAAGAAACTAATTGACAGGATTTTTAAGCAGGGAGGAGACAGGCCTCATGGAAAAATTAAATGTGGCAGTTGCGGATGATAATGAGAAAATGGTGGAAGTACTTGGTCAAATCATAGAAGAAGATAAAGACCTGGAATTGGTGGGAAAAGCTCACAATGGTGAAGAAATCTGCAAGATTATACGGGAGAAAGAACCGGATGTTGTAGTATTGGATATTATTATGCCGAAGATGGATGGGCTGGCAGTTATGGAGCAATTTGTACATAGCAGTAATCTGAAGAAAATCCCGGCGTTTATTGTGGTTTCGGCAGTGGGAAAAGAAAGGATCACAGAGGATGCGTTCAGTCTGGGGGCGGATTATTATGTATTGAAGCCTTTTGATAACCGAATGCTGCTTAACCGGATTAAGCATGTACGAAGTATAGGAGAAAAGAAATACAGAGAAATCAACAGACAGCCGGCAAAACAGGAGGAAAGCAGTGTGGCTATGGGAAACCTGGAGACAGATGTGACAAATATTATCCATGAGATTGGCGTACCGGCTCATATTAAGGGGTATCAGTATCTGCGGGATGCGATTATTTTGTCAGTAAATGATATGGAAATGTTAAATTCTATCACAAAGATCCTGTATCCGACCATTGCAAAGAAACATCAGACTACTTCCAGCCGGGTAGAACGGGCAATTCGTCATGCTATTGAGGTGGCCTGGAGCAGAGGAAAAATGGATACGATAGATGCACTGTTTGGCTATACGGTAAGCACAGGAAAAGGAAAACCTACAAATTCAGAATTTATAGCACTGATAGCGGATAAAATCAGACTGGAATATAAAAATCGCTCTTTTCAATAGTCAAAAATTGGGGTATAATTATTTTAACAAAGGCTACCAAGGAGGGGTATACGCATGAAAAATATCTTATTTGCAACATCTGAAGCAGTGCCGTTTATTAAAACGGGAGGACTTGCCGATGTAGCAGGTGCGCTGCCGAAATGTTTTGACAAAAAATATTTTGATGTACGTGTGATTTTACCGAAATATGCCTGTATGAAGCAGGAATGGAAAGATAAAATGGATTATGTCACACATTTCTACATGGATCTGGGGTATAAGAACTGCTATGTAGGAATTATGCATATGGAATATGAGGGGATTCAGTTTTATTTCATAGATAATGAATACTATTTCAGCGGTCCGAAACCTTACGACGGTGCACCGTGGGATTTGGAGAAATTTGCTTTTTTCTCCAAGGCAGTTTTATCAGTTCTTCCGGTGATTGGCTTCCGGCCGGATGTGATCCACTGTCATGACTGGCAGACAGGACTGGTTCCTGTATATCTTCATGACAGCTTCCAGCAGAATGAGTTTTTCTGGAATATAAAAACTGTTATGACCATACATAACCTGAAATTCCAGGGTGTTTGGGATGTTAAGACTGTACAGGATATCACAGGCCTTTCTGATTATTACTTTGCAGCAGATAAGCTGGAAGCTTATAAGGATGCCAATTTCCTGAAGGGCGGTATTGTATTTGCAGATGCGGTGACTACAGTCAGCAACACTTATGCTGAGGAAATCAAGACACCGTTCTACGGAGAACGTCTGGACGGACTGATGTGTGCCCGTGCCAACAGTCTCAGAGGTATTGTAAACGGAATTGATTACGATATTTTCAATCCGGAGACAGATTCCTGTATTGCACAGAATTATAATGCCACAACCTTCCGTAAGGAAAAAGTGAAGAATAAGATTCAGCTCCAGAGAGAACTGGGACTGGAGGAGAATCCGAAAGTAATGATGATCGGAATCGTTTCCCGTCTTACAGATCAGAAGGGATTTGACTTAATCGCTTATGTGATGGATGAGCTCTGCCAGGATGCAGTTCAGATTGTGGCACTGGGAACCGGTGATGAGAGATATGAAAACATGTTCCGCCATTTTGACTGGAAATATCATGGCAAGGTATCTGCACAGATTTATTATGATGAAGCACTTTCGCATCGAATTTATGCAGCGTCTGATGCGTTCCTTATGCCGTCATTGTTTGAACCATGTGGCTTAAGCCAGCTGATTAGTCTTCGATATGGTACGCTTCCTATCGTTCGTGAGACCGGTGGCCTAAAAGATACGGTGGAACCATACAATGAGTATGAGGGAACTGGAACAGGATTTTCTTTCCGCAATTATAATGCTCATGAGATGTTGAATACAGTCCGGAATGCAGAACGTATTTTCTACGACAAAAAGCGGGAATGGAACAAGATGGTTGACCGTGCTATGGCAACAGATTTCTCATGGAATAATTCTGCACGTCAGTATGAAGAAATGTATAACTGGCTGATCGGAGAAAAATAAAAAAGAGCGATACTGAAAGATAAAACAGGAAATGTGTGGATAGAAACATGTTTCCTGTTTCTTTTATCGGATATTGTCAGAAGGAAATGCTTGACAGACTGGAAAAAGTATAATACTATATTAACAGAAATACGAACATAGGTTCGAAATACGCTCAAGGAGATCAAATAGATGATTAATGAAGAAAAGCAGAAAGCGCTGGAGGCAGCGCTTGGACATATTGAAAAGCAGTATGGTAAGGGATCAGTGATGAAGCTGGGAGAATCCGGGGCAAATATGCAGGTCGAAACTGTTCCCACAGGCTCCTTAAGCCTTGATATTGCATTAGGAGTAGGTGGTGTGCCTAAGGGACGTATTATAGAGATTTATGGACCGGAGTCCAGTGGTAAGACTACAGTTGCACTGCATATGGTGGCAGAGGTCCAAAAGAGAGGCGGAATTGCCGGATTTATTGATGCTGAGCATGCTCTGGACCCGGTATATGCCAAGAATATTGGTGTGGATATTGACAATTTATACATATCACAGCCGGATAACGGAGAACAGGCATTGGAGATCACAGAGACTATGGTACGATCAGGTGCAGTGGATATTGTAATTGTGGATTCTGTAGCTGCACTGGTTCCAAAGGCAGAGATAGATGGAGACATGGGTGACAGCCATGTAGGTCTGCAGGCCAGACTGATGTCACAGGCTCTCCGTAAGCTTACTGCAGTTATCAGTAAATCCAACTGCGTGGTTATTTTTATTAATCAGCTTCGTGAAAAGGTTGGGGTTATGTTCGGTAATCCGGAGACTACTACCGGCGGTCGCGCACTGAAATTTTATTCTTCTATCCGTCTGGATGTCCGCAGAGTTGAGACACTGAAACAGGGCGGCGAGATGGTTGGTAATCATACCAGGATTAAGGTAGTGAAGAATAAGGTGGCGCCACCTTTTAAGCAGGCAGAATTTGATATTATGTTTGGAACAGGTATTTCTAAAGAGGGAGATATCCTGGATCTGGCAGCTGACTGCGGAATTGTAAATAAAAGTGGTGCATGGTATGCATATAATGGTGACAAGATCGGACAGGGACGTGAGAATGCCAAGATATTCCTGAAGGAGCATACAGATATCTGCGATGAAATTGAAAAGCAGGTCAGGATCCATTATAATCTGCTTCCGGGGGAAAATGCGGAAGCCCAGTCAGATCCGGTTGGGGAAACTGAGGAATAAGCATGGAGCTTTTGGAAGAGGAACATAAAAAAGCGACACGTAAAGCAATGCAGCTTCTGGAGCATATGGACCGTACAGAAAAGGGGCTGCGGGACAGGCTGGGGCAGAATGGATTTTCACAGACGGCCATTGAGGCTGCTATGGAGTATGTGAAATCCTATGGATATATTAACGATGAACGCTATGCCAGAACCTATATAGCATATCGGATGGATAGCAAGAGCCGTCAGAAGATTCTGCAGGAACTGATAGGAAAAGGAGTAGACAGAGACATTGCTGTGGCTGCCTGGGAAGCGGAGGCAGCTCTTAATGCACCGGATGAGCATATGCTTTTAATAAAAACAGTGGAGAAAAAAATTGCCCCTGGTTCAGAGCTGAATGAGAGGGAAATGCGCCGCCTTTATGGTTATCTTATACGTCGGGGCTTTCAGGGTTCTGATATATCGCATGTTTTGGAGGAACTGGAGATAAAATTTAGCAGAAATTTTCTGAAAAACTTGACATAAGTATCAAAAAAAGATAAACTTGTATTGTTGTATTTGTACAATGAAAACTAAATAAGGAGGTGCTCCTGTGACAACAACAATTATTGTTGCAATTGTCGCTGTGGTAGTCGCGCTACTTATTGCGGTTCCTGTTACTTGCAAAATTGCTGTGAACAACAAAATTCAGAAGGATGCTGAAACAGTTGGAACAGCAGAAGACAAAGCAAGAAGCATCATAGATGAAGCTCTGAAAACAGCAGAAACTAAAAAAAGAGAAGCTTTATTGGAAGTGAAGGAAGAATCTCTCCGTACTAAAAATGAACTGGAGAAAGAAACCAAGGAACGAAGAAACGAACTGCAGAAGTATGAAAACCGTGTATTAGCTAAGGAATCTGCGGTGGACAAAAAAGCAGATGCAGTGGAGAAGCGTGAAGCGGAATGCACAGCGAGAGCAGCTGAGGTGCAGAAAAAAGAGAAACGAGTAGAAGAACTTGAGCAAAAAGGAGTACAGGAACTGGAACGAGTTTCAGGTCTGACCTCCGAACAGGCAAAAGAGGAACTGCTCAAATCTGTTGAAGATGATGTAAAAGTAGATGTAGCCAAGCTTTACAGAGAATTGGAAGGCAGAGCAAAGGAAGAAGCAGGAAAGAAAGCCAAGGAGTATGTGGTAAATGCCATTCAGAAGTGTGCAGTGGATCATGTCTCCGAGACTACTATTTCTGTAGTGCAGCTTCCAAGTGATGAGATGAAGGGCAGAATCATCGGACGTGAAGGTCGAAACATCCGTACACTGGAGACTTTGACAGGGGTGGATCTTATTATCGATGATACACCGGAGGCAGTTGTGTTGTCAGCCTTTGACCCGATTCGGCGTGAAGTGGCCAGAGTAGCTTTAGAGAAGCTGATCGTAGATGGCAGAATTCATCCGGCCAGAATCGAGGAAATGGTTGAGAAGGCGCAGAAGGAAGTAGAAACCCAGATTCGTGAAGACGGTGAAACTGCTGCAATGGATGTGGGAGTTCATGGTGTTCATCCGGAATTGCTGAAGCTTCTGGGACGAATGAAATTCCGGTCAAGCTATGGTCAGAATGCACTTAAGCATTCCATTGAAGTAGCACAGCTGTCAGGAATGCTGGCAGGAGAGGTTGGAGTGGATGTCCGGATGGCAAAACGTGCAGGTCTTCTTCATGATATCGGTAAGTCGATTGACCATGAAGTGGAAGGCTCACATATTCAGATCGGTGTGGATCTTTGTAAGAAATATAAGGAATCCCCCATTGTCATCAATACAGTTGCATCCCATCATGGAGATGTAGAACCGGAATCACTGATTGCATGTATTGTACAGGCAGCGGATGCTATTTCAGCAGCCAGACCTGGTGCAAGACGTGAGACACTGGAGACATATACAAACCGTCTGCAGCAGTTGGAGGATATTACAAACCAGTTCAAGGGCGTTGATAAATCTTTTGCTATTCAGGCAGGCAGAGAGATACGTGTAATGGTTGTACCGGAACATGTAAACGATGCAGATATGGTTCTTTTGGCACATGATATTGCGAAACAGATTGAATCAGAGCTTGAATATCCTGGTCAGATTAAAGTCAATGTAATCCGCGAAAGCAGAGCCATAGACTACGCTAAATAAATAGTTCTTTGCAGATATAAGCCCTGCAGATTGTGTGAAAACAGTCTGCAGGGCTTTTATTGTGCTGTGTGAATCTGATGACAGATGGTTTGGAAAATAACAGATGCCACGCATAATTTTCCTGAGCAGGGAGTAGACTGGTACAGGGTGAAGTTATGGAAGAAAAAAAGAGATTTCCGGGACTGGTCTTGTATATGTGTGGTTTTCTGCTGGGCAGTTTTATACCTAATCTGATCTGGAAAACAGAGTGGCATCAGGGAACTCTGGAAGCAATCTATTATCTGACATCATTCACTGCATCAGGAAGTGTGTCAGAGGTAGAATATCTGAAAGAGATTATAAAGCTCAGGGGAAGCCTTTGGGGTTTATGTATGATCTGTGGATTTTCTGTTTTTGGGGCACCATTGGCAGTGACAGGGATTCTGATCCTGGGATGCCGGATGGGGATGGTGATTGCGGTCTCGATTCTGGAGTTTGGATTACTGGGTGGTCTGATCGGAACAGGGCTTCTGTTCCCACAATATCTTTTATATATTCCGGGATGGATTTTTTTGATGGAACAGATATGGGAACAGTCCATGGACATCTGGAAACACAGAGAATTATTTCCTGTGAACAAAAGACGTTATTTGGGAAAAACAGGCATATCTGTACTGCTTCTGTCCGGAGGAATTCTGGCAGAATGTTATCTGAATCCCTGGATCGCAGAAAAAATTCTGGATTATCTGAAATAATCACAGGAATCAGGCAATATTCGTCAGATATAAAAAAATTACAATATTTTGTGCGGGTTGTCATAAAATATACGATATGTGGTAGAATTCCCCGAAAAGCCTTGATTTTACTGGATTTCGGAATAAAAAAAGGTTTGATTTTATGTCAAATTAACAGTATAATACATATGCAATATTGAGAAACAAAACCAGGAGCGGGAAGTAGCATACTATGGAACTGGAAATTAGAGAATTTATTGCATATTTGCATGATATAAAGAAAACATCAATAAATACAGAAATGTCTTATCAGCGTGATCTGAAAAAAATGTGGGATTTTCTGAAAAATCGTGGCGTTATGTCTGTGTCAGAGGTAAAAGAGCTGGAACTGGAAGGATATATAAGCTATATGGAGAGGGAGAAATTTGCAGCTTCCTCTATATCCAGAAGTGTGGCATCCATCAGGGCATTTTTTCAATTTCTCTGGAAAGAAGGAGTGATCACCAGCGATCCGGCAGAGAATCTGAAACCTCCAAAGGTAGAAAAAAAGGCACCGGAGATTCTTACTGTGGAGGAAGTAGACAGATTATTGCAGAAGCCTGACCGTGAAAATGTAAAAGGCATCAGAGACAGTGCGATGCTGGAACTTTTATATGCCACAGGAATGAGAGTGAGTGAGATGCTTCATTTGCAGATTTCGGATGTAAACCTGCAGCTGGGCTATGTGATTTGTCATGATCATGAAAAAGAGAGAATTATACCCATAGGAATTCCCTGCAAAAAGGCACTGGAGAAATATATGGCAGTGTCCAGACCTGCCTTCGTTGAGAACAAAGAAGAAACAGCTTTGTTTACCAATTGTTCAGGTAAAACGATGAGCAGACAGGGATTCTGGAAGGTACTGAAGGGGTACGCAGATGCTGCAGGGATTAGGGGGGATATTACTCCCCATACATTGAGACATTCTTTTGCAGTTCATATGCTTCAAAATGGTGCTGATATCCGCAGTGTGCAGGAAATGCTGGGACATTCGGATATTTCTACGACCCAGATTTATCTGGGAATGAGTGTAAATAAAATGCGGGATGTATATATGAAATCTCATCCCCGTCATTAAAAAAGATCCGCCAGGTTAACTGGTGGATCTTTTTTTGAATCAGCACATTTCTGCGATAGTATACAGAAGTTTTTCTGATTCTTCCCATCCCAGACAAGGATCGGTAATAGATTTGCCATATATGTGATTGCAGCCGATCTTCTGGTTGCCTGGTTCGATATAGCTTTCAATCATAAGTCCTTTTACCAGAGTATGGATTTCCGGGTCAACGAGACGGCTGTGAAGAACCTCTTTTGCAATTCGTACCTGCTGCTCATACTGCTTGTTGGAATTGGAATGATTGGTATCTACGATTACTGCAGGGTTTTTGAGGTTTTTCTGCTGATATTTTTCCAGGAGGAGTCGGAGGTCTTCGTAATGATAATTGGGAATAGCTTCTCCGTGTTTATTGACTGCACCCCGGAGAATGGTATGAGCAAGTTCATTGCCTGTGGTTTCCACTTCCCAGCTTCTGTAAATAAAACGATGTCCACCCTGTGCTGCTACCACAGAGTTGAGCATAACAGATAAATCGCCGCTTGTAGGATTTTTCATACCTGCAGGGACTTCCATGCCGCTGACAGTCAGGCGGTGCTGCTGATCCTCTACGGAACGTGCACCTACAGCAACATAGGAAAGAAGGTCTGAAAGATAACGGTAATTCTCAGGGTATAACATTTCGTCTGCGCAGGTCATTCCACTGGTCCGAATAGCGTGGATATGCATTTTGCGGATCGCAATAAGACCTGCAAGGAGATTTGGCTGTTTTTCCGGATCTGGCTGATGTACCATACCTTTGTATCCTTCGCCTGTAGTACGCGGCTTATTGGTATAGACGCGGGGCACAATGATAACTTTATCAGCAATTTTCTCCTGGACTTTGCGAAGTCTGGTCAGATAGTCCAGCACTGCATCTTCATTGTCTGCGGAACATGGACCAATGATTGCGAGAAATTTATCAGATTTGCCTGTAAAAACATCTTTAAGTTCTTTGTCGCGGGCATCTTTGATTGCCTGAAGTTCTGCATCAATAGGAAATTGATTGCGGATTTCTTCAGGAGTTGGTAATTTTTTTATGAAATCGAATCCCATGGTTTGTATCTCCTTTAAATCTTTTGTCGGCATTCAGAAGTATAAACCATTACGTCCGGAATGTCGATACCAAAAGTAAAATAGTCAGAAGCATTTCACTTAAAAGAAGTCCGCAGAAATATCCCCGGATTCCAAGAAGGGGTATGACAAGCAGAACAAAGGTAACGCGAATGCAAATACTGATACTGCTGTAGAGCAGGCAGAGACCGGATTTTCCCAGACCGTTCAGAATGCTGGTGAGCGTTGCGTTCAGGTACAAAAAAGGGCAGACAAAGGACAGAGCCTGAATGCAGATGCCGGCGGTGGCGTTGTGAAATAAAAAAATTCCTAAAAATTGCCCCATAATAAAAAACAGAAACATACATCCGATTCCCAGTACTGTACAGCATCCAAGGATACGGCGGATTACATAACGGATCCGCTTTTGACAGCCCAGTGCCTGAAGTTCGGCAATGGAGGGCAGCAGCATTACAGATACGGAGTTTGTAAGGGTAGAGGGAAATAAAATCAGTGGCAGTGCCATACCTGTAAAAATTCCATATATTTCAAGAGAATCGGATCTGCTTAAACCGGATAAACGCAGCCTGTCAGGAATTAACAGAACCTCTATGCCTGCAAGGACTGTGAGCAGAACTTTGTTTAGGGTAAGGGGAACAGATATGGGAAAAAGTTTTTTTAAAGTATTAAAAAATTTCTTTAACAGCAGACCTGTTTTTTGGGATTGGCAGAAAAAAGTATATTTATTAAGGTGAAAATGCATACTGATAAGAAATAATGAGAGAAATGCGGCCACAGCTTCTCCGATCAGGTTTCCGCCGGCTGCAATCAGCGGGGTTACAGGACGGTTCTGTGAGAGAAGGATCCAATATATGAGATAACAGCCGCCAATTCTGGAAAACTGTTCCAGGAGCTGGATGGCAGATGGAATCCCGGCTTTTTTAATACCGAAATAATAGCTGTTTATGCAGACATGAAGAGTGGCCGGAGGAAGGGAAAAAGCAAGCAGCCGGAGCAGGCCGAGAGTCTCAGGTTCTTTTAATATTTCTTTTGCCCAGAAATCTCCGAAGAAACAGAGCTGACAGGCCAGAATAACAGACAGCACAACAGAAAAAACTGCACCGCAGACAAAGTAGTCTCCTTTTTGATGGCTGTGATTTTGTGCTTTGGCAGAAGCGGTAAGACGGGAAATTCCTGTCTGGATTCCGGAAGCACACAGGGACATAAACAGAAGCTGCAGGGGAACTGTAAGCTGAAAAATTCCCAGTCCCTGCGCACCAATGGTATGGGAAAGGAATATTCTGTAAAAGAAGCCTGCCAGCCTGCTCAGTAATCCACTGAAGGTAAGTAGCAGGGTTCCTCGGATAAAGAGCTTTTTGGACATATTCAGGAACAATTCCTTTTTTTTGTCAATATATGTGAAAAACAGCCTTGACAGAACAATTTGTTTTTGATAAAGTAATCATGAAATCCGAGGGAAACACTGGGAATTAAATGAGGTGAAAAAATGAAACTGTCAACAAGAGCCAGATATGGCTTGAAAGCGTTAATAGATCTGGGACTGCACAGTGAAAATGAAACCGTGTCATTACAGAGTATTGCAGAAAGACAGGACATCTCTGTAAGCTATCTGGAGCAGCTCATGGCCATGCTGAAAAAAGCGGGGCTTGTGACAAGCAGCAGAGGAGCATATGGAGGTTACCGCCTTGGCAGACCGGCAGAGGAAATCTCAGTAGGTGATATTCTTCGTGTACTGGAAGGTGGTCTGGAGGCTGCGGTCTGCCCGGGGATTGAGAATGACGGAACCTGCCACGGAAGTGATGTATGTGTGGCAAAGAATGTCTGGAAGAGAATTAATGACAGTATTACAAATGCAGTAGATACTCTGATGCTTGGCGAACTGATAGAAGAAAGCCGAATAGCACATGAGAAAAAAGGGTAAAGGATTCGTAACAGTGAAGATACTTTACAGTTACGAATATACTATGAATAAATCAGGAGGATAAGAAAATGGGAAAAATGATCTATCTGGATAATGCTGCGACAACAAAGACAGCGCCTGAAGTTGTTCAGGCAATGATGCCGTATTTTTCAGAATATTACGGAAACCCATCCAGCATCTACGATTTTGCCGGAAAGAGTAAAGAAGCTATTACCAGAGGAAGAGAACAGATTGCAGAGGTTCTTGGTGCAAAAAAAGAGGAAATCTATTTTACGGCAGGAGGTTCAGAGTCTGACAACTGGGCACTGAAAGCTGCTTTTGAAGCATATAAATCCAAGGGAAATCACATTATCACAACTAAGATTGAGCATCATGCTATCCTGCATACCTGCGAGTATCTGGAAAAAGAACGTGGAGCAAAGATCACATATCTGGATGTTGATGAGAATGGTGTTGTAAAGCTTGATGAGCTTGAAAAAGCAATCACACCGGAGACAATTCTGATTTCTGTGATGTTTGCAAACAACGAGATCGGAACTATCCAGCCGATCAAAGAGATTGGCCGTATTGCAAAGGAACACGGAATTCTTTTCCATACAGATGCAGTTCAGGCATTCTGCCAGGTTCCGATCAATGTGGATGAGTGTAACATTGATATGTTAAGCTCCAGCGGACATAAGATCAACGGACCAAAAGGAATCGGTTTCCTCTATATCCGCAAGGGTGTGAAAATCCGTTCCTTTGTACATGGCGGAGCACAGGAACGTAAGCGTCGTGCAGGTACAGAGAATGTTCCGGGAATCGTAGGTTATGGTGCAGCTGCTGCCAGAGCAAATGCATCCATGAAAGAACGTACAGATAAGGAAATTCAGATCAGAGATCATATGATCCAGAGGATTGAAACGGAAATTCCGTATGTAAAGGTAAACGGAGATCGTGTAAAGAGACTTCCGAATAATGTTAATGTGAGCTTTCAGTTTGTAGAGGGGGAATCCCTGCTTCTGATGCTTGATAATTACGGCATCTGTGCATCCAGCGGCTCTGCATGTACATCAGGATCTCTGGATCCATCCCATGTACTGCTGGCAATTGGCCTGCCTCATGAGATTGCACATGGTTCTCTGCGTATGACACTCAGCGAAGAGACAACCATGGAAGACGTGGATTTTGTTATTGACAGACTGAAAGAAATCGTAGAGCATCTGAGAAATATGTCTCCATTATATGAAGATTTTGTAAAAAAACATAAATAATTATAAAAGTACTTGTCAGGAGGAAGAACAATGGCTTATAGTGAGAAAGTAATGGACCATTTCCAGCATCCCCGTAATGTTGGAGAAATAGAAGACGCAAGTGGTGTAGGTACAGTAGGTAATGCAAAATGTGGAGATATCATGAGAATTTTTCTTGATATTGATGATGAAACACATATTATCAAAGACTGTAAATTCAAAACCTTTGGATGCGGTGCAGCGGTTGCAACCAGCAGTATGGCTACAGAGATGGTAAAGGGTAAGACAATCGAAGAAGCTATGCAGGTTACAAACAAAGCAGTTATGGAAGCTCTGGATGGGCTTCCACCTGTAAAAGTTCATTGCTCTCTGCTTGCAGAGGAAGCAATTCATGCTGCACTGTGGGACTATGCACAGAAGCATCATATTGAGATTGAGGGCCTGAAAAAACCGAAATCTGATATTCATGAAGGCGAAGAAGCTGAAGAGGAAGAATATTGATCAGATAAACTTCCGGCAGCCTGAATCCATAAAAGGATTTTGTTCGTTATATAGAGTGAAAAAAGTGGGGCGGGTGATTATTATCATCTGCCCTGTGTTATTATAAAAGATATAAGAATAAGGCTGGAGGTAAAAATGACAGGACTTACAAGTGAACAGGTACAGGAAAGAATTGAACAGGGGCTGGTCAATGCCAATGAAAATCCTAATACCAGAACATATAAACAGATCATAAGGGAAAACACCTTAACTTTTTTTAACTTTTTGAACCTTGTGCTTCTGGTGCTGGTATTGTGTGTAAGGTCGTATAAAAATTCCATGTTTGTGGGAATTATTCTGATCAATACTGTAATCGGTATTATTCAGGAGGTACGTGCAAAGAAAACCATTGACAAGCTGGCGATTCTCACTGAAAGTAAAACGGTGGTGCTGCGTGATGGCAAAAAGTGGAGTATTTCTACAGAGAAGCTGGTACAGGATGATCTGATATTTTTAAAAACAGGAGATCAGATTCCGGCAGACGCAAAAATGCTGGAAGGAACTCTGGAGGTAAATGAGTCACTTCTTACCGGGGAGTCAGATAACCTGGTAAAAAATACAGGAGATGAGCTGTATTCAGGCAGCTTTGTGACGTCAGGAGAGGCCTGTTGCCAGGTGATTCATGTGGGCAAGGACAACTATGCATCGAAGATCACCAGTGAAGCCAAGGAATTTAAACGCCATAATTCAGAACTTCGTAATTCTCTGAATGCGATTCTGAAGGTAATCAGTATTATTATTGTTCCCTTGGGTGCATTACTGTTTTATAAGCAATATTATATTGTTGGGGACAGCCTGAAGGATTCAGTGGTCAATATGGTAGCGGCAGTTTTGGGTATGATACCGGAAGGACTGGTGCTTCTTACCAGTGTGGCTCTGACTTTGGGATCTCTGGTGCTGGCAACAAAAAAAACACTGGTTCAGGAGCTTTATTGTATTGAGACTCTGGCCAGGGTAGATACTTTGTGTCTGGACAAAACAGGAACCATCACAGAAGGTACCATGTGCGTGGACAGTGTGAAATTATATAAAACAGAAGAGAATTCTGAGAGGATTTCAGAAGAGACGGAAGCTGCAGAAAATACAGAAAATACAGAACAGATTTCCGAAGAAGATCAGGCAGCATTGAAAAATGTGGATTATGTTATGGGAAATCTGATGAATGTATTAACAGACCAGAATGCTACAGCGGATGCTCTGCGTCAGCGCTTTCCTGTCAGAAAGGATATGAAGCCGGTACATGCTATTCCGTTTTCATCGGACAGGAAATACAGTGGTGCTGTTTTTGAAGGACAGGGAACTTATCTGATGGGTGCTGTCCAGTTCCTGTTTCCGGAGGGAAATGAACAGCTTACAGCAGCCTGTGCCGGCTATGCCCAGTCTGGAATGCGTGTACTTGTGCTGGCTCACAGCGAACAACAGGCACAGGAAATGAAGCTTCCGGAGGGACTGCAGCCTATAGCTTTCATTCTTATTACAGATGTGATCAGACAGGAAGCGCCGGATACTCTTGCCTTTTTTGACAGCCAGGGTGTGGATCTGAAAGTGATCTCCGGTGATGATCCGGTTACGGTAGCTGCAATTGCAAAGAGAGCAGGCCTTAAGAATGGGGATCGTTATATTGATGCAACAACGATCACTACTCCGGAGGAAATGCAGAAGGCTGTGGCTGAGTACAGTGTCTTTGGACGTGTTACTCCTCAACAGAAAAAGCAGATGGTACAGGCACTACAATCCCAGAAGCATACAGTTGCCATGACCGGTGATGGTGTAAATGATGTTCTGGCATTGAAGGAAGCAGACTGCAGTATTGCCATGGCAGCAGGAAGTGATGCAGCCAAGAATATTGCCAATGTGGTACTGTTGGATTCCAATTTTGCGGCCATGCCTCATATTGTAAATCAGGGACGCAGGGTAGTAAATAATATCCGAAGTGCAGCGTCCATGTTTCTGATCAAGACAATGTTCTCTGTAATGCTTGCACTGATTACTATCTTTTTTGGAAGTGCATATCCATTTGAACCTATACAGATGTCGCTGATCAGTGCCTGTGCAGTGGGAATTCCTACCTTTTTGCTGACGCAGGAGAATAATTACAATAAGATTGATCATACCTTCCTGAGACATGTATTTATGAATGCATTTCCTGCTGCAGTTACGATTACAGGGTGTGTATTTACCATTATGCTGGTCTGCCAGAATGTTTATCATTCAACTGTAATGCTTAATACAGCATGTGTGCTGGTAACCGGATGGAATTATATGTCTGCTCTGCGTACGGTATATTCTCCGCTGAATACCTATAGAAAGACGATTATATATGGAATGCAGTTTATATTTTTCGGAAGTGCAGTCATCCTGCAGAATCTTCTGACCCTTGGATCCTTGGAATTTGGAATGATCATTCTTGTATTTCTGCTGATGACATTTTCTCCTATCGTCATTGATGCGCTCACTGAATGGATCAGAAAAATTTATGCAAAGTCTCTGGATAAGGAAGATGCAGAAAAAGGCTTTTTTGCCAGATTCCTTGACAGAGTACAAAAATAAATTACAGAGGAAGAAATTCAGGACTACGGTTTTTGAAAATTGTATAATAACGGAATCCGCAGTCGTTTAATACGTTTGCGGCTTTGACAAATTCCCAGGCGATTTTATCCGGGGTGTGGGCATCGGCACCAACAGTGATGATTTCACCGCCTAGCTCTCTGTATCGGCGAATGACGTCGATGCAGGGATTTGGCTCTCCCAGACCATAATGGTATCCGCCGGCATTCAGTTCAATTCCTTTATTCATGGAGACAAGCTTCTTCAGGATTTCATCCAGGATATCCTTGTATCGCCCATAGGAATATTCATGGTTTTTATTAGGACCGTATCTGACAACATAGTCAAGGTGTCCATAGACATCAAAACCATCGTAAGCAGACAGATTCTCCAGGATAGATTCAAAATATTCCATATAACATCGGAATTCTTTGCGGCCTTCAAAAAAATCAGGATAATAAGGGTCATACCCATGGACTACATGGGAGGATCCGATCACAAAGTCAAAGGGCGTATCCTTTGTCAGCTTGCGGAAATATTTTTCAAGCTGGGGCTGGAGCCCAAGCTCAATGCCGAAACGAAGCTGTATTTTATCCTTATAGATTTCCTGCAGCCGGAGCAGCTCTTTCCTATAGGAAAATAGATCCAGAGAAAAATCAAGAGATTCCGGGGTGGAAGGATAATCGGGATCCAGATGTTCCGTAAAAGTGACACCCTTCAGCCCAAGAGAAAGGGCTTTCAGAACCATGTTTTCCATTGGAGTGTCAGAATCTGCAGAAAAAGAAGAATGCATATGACAGTCCCATAATATACCTTTTTTCATGCTGTACCTCCTGTTAAACAGTAGAGAAAATCTACCATAGTATATTAAAATATTATTCAGTATAACATAGGTTATGGGAATTTTTACTTATTTTTAATTGTTTTTTATAAAATCCCCTTGAATTTTTGTTTGGAATTATGTACAATACAATATAGGTTGATGATTCTTTAACAAACAAAAGAATTATTATGATTAACCACTTAATTCATAGGAGGAATTTTATCATGGCAGTAAAAGTTGCAATCAATGGTTTTGGACGTATTGGACGTCTTGCATTCCGTCAGATGTTTGGAGCAGAAGGATTTGAAATCGTAGCAATCAACGACTTAACATCTCCTAAAATGCTTGCTCACTTATTAAAATATGACTCAACACAGGGAAGATATGCTCTTGCAGACACAGTTCAGGCTGGAGAAGATTCCATCACAGTTGACGGAAAAGAAATCAAAATTTATGCAAAGGCTAACGCTGCTGAACTTCCATGGGGAGAAATCGGCGTAGACGTAGTTCTTGAGTGTACAGGATTCTACACATCCAAAGACAAAGCTCAGGCTCATATCGATGCAGGTGCTAAACATGTTATCATTTCCGCTCCGGCTGGAAACGACCTTAAGACAATCGTTTACAATGTAAACCATGAAACTCTTACAAAAGAAGACCACATCATTTCCGCAGCTTCTTGTACAACAAACTGCTTAGCTCCAATGGCTAAAGCATTAAATGACCTTGCTGCAATCAAATCTGGTATCATGTGCACAATCCACGCTTACACAGGCGATCAGATGACACTTGATGGACCACAGAGAAAAGGTGACTTAAGAAGATCTCGTGCAGCTGCAGTTAATATCGTTCCTAACAGCACAGGTGCTGCTAAAGCTATCGGTCTTGTTATCCCAGAACTGAACGGCAAATTAATCGGATCTGCTCAGCGTGTTCCTACCCCAACAGGTTCTACAACAATCTTAACAGCAGTTGTTGAAGGTAATGTAACAAAAGAACAGATCAACGCAGCTATGAAAGCAGCTTCTAACGAATCCTTCGGATACAACGAAGATGAAATCGTATCCAGCGATATCGTTGGTATGAGATTTGGTTCTCTGTTCGATGCTACTCAGACAATGGTTCTTCCACTTGAGAATGGCACAACAGAAGTACAGGTAGTTTCCTGGTATGACAATGAGAACTCTTATACAAGCCAGATGGTTCGTACAATCAAACATTTTGGTAAATTACTGAACGCTTAATTTTCAGTAAGTGTAAAGGAATAGACTCCAACGAAGGGTCCGGTCTGATTAGGACCGGACCTTTTTCGCGTTGTAACAGTTAAAGAATATTATTAAGGAGGCACCACAAATGCTGAATAAAAAATCTGTTGATGATATCAACGTAAAAGGTAAAAAAGTTCTTGTAAGATGTGACTTCAATGTTCCACTTCAGGATGGTAAGATTACAGATGAGAACCGTCTGGTTGCAGCTCTTCCTACAATCAAGAAACTGATCGCTGACGGTGGAAAGATCATTCTTTGCTCTCACCTTGGAAAACCGAAGGGAGAACCAAAACCGGAATTATCTCTTGCACCGGTTGCTAAACGTCTTTCCGAATTATTAGGACAGGAAGTTAAATTTGCAGCAGACCCGGAAGTAGTAGGACCAAACGCAAAAGCAGCAGTAGCTGAAATGAAAGACGGAGACGTTATCTTGCTTGAGAATACACGTTACCGTGCAGAAGAAACAAAGAACGGAGACGAATTCAGCAAAGAACTCGCTTCTCTTTGTGATGTATTTGTAAATGATGCATTTGGTACAGCACACAGAGCACACTGCTCTAACGTTGGTGTAACTAAATATGTTGATACAGCAGTTGTTGGTTACTTAATGCAGAAAGAAATCGATTTCCTTGGAAACGCAGTAAACAATCCTGAGAGACCATTCGTTGCTATCCTTGGTGGAGCTAAGGTTTCCAGCAAGATCTCTGTAATCAATAACCTTCTTGATAAAGTAGATACTCTTATTATTGGTGGTGGTATGTCTTATACATTCTCCAAAGCTATGGGCGGACATATCGGTTTGTCTCTCTGTGAGGATGACTATCTTCAGTATGCATTAGACATGATGAAGAAAGCAGAAGAAAAAGGCGTAAAACTTCTTCTTCCTGTAGATAACAGAATTGGTGACAGCTTCTCCAATGACTGCAATATTCAGGTTGTAAAACGTGGCGAGATTCCGGACGGATGGGAAGGAATGGATATCGGACCGGAAACAGAGAAGCTTTTTGCTGATGCTGTAAAAGATGCTAAGACAGTTGTATGGAACGGACCGATGGGTTGCTTCGAAATGCCGAATTTTGCTCATGGTACAGAAGCTGTTGCCAAAGCACTTGCTGATACAGATGCTACAACTATCATCGGTGGTGGTGATTCTGCAGCAGCCGTTAATATCCTTGGCTATGGCGATAAGATGACACACATCTCCACAGGTGGCGGTGCATCTCTTGAATTCCTGGAAGGAAAAGAACTTCCTGGTGTTGCAGCAGCAAATGATAAATAAACATTGAACGTTTAATTAAGGAGATAAATTATCATGGCAAGAAAGAAAATTATCGCTGGTAACTGGAAAATGAACATGACACCAAGCGAGGCAGTTAAATTAGTAGAAACATTAAAACCATTAGTAGCTAACGAAGAAGTTGATGTAGTATTCTGCGTACCTGCAATCGATATTATCCCGGTTGTAGAAGCTGCTAAAGGAACAAACATCCAGGTTGGTGCTGAGAATATGTACTTTGAAGAGAAAGGTGCATATACAGGAGAAATCTCTCCGAACATGTTGGTAGATGCTGGTGTAAAATATGTTGTTCTCGGACATTCCGAAAGAAGAGAATACTTCGGAGAAACAAACGAAGATGTTAACAAGAAAATCCTCAAAGCTTTTGAACACGGAATCACACCTATCATGTGCTGCGGCGAAACTCTTACTCAGAGAGAGCAGGGCGTGACAATGGACTTCATCCGTCAGCAGGTTAAAGTTGGATTCCAGGGTGTTACAGCAGATCAGGCTAAGACAGCAGTTATCGCTTATGAGCCAATCTGGGCAATCGGAACAGGCAAAACAGCTACAACTGAGCAGGCTCAGGAAGTTTGCGGTGAAATCCGTAAATGCATCGCTGAGATCTATGATGATGCTACAGCAGCAGCTATCCGTATCCAGTACGGCGGTTCTGTAAACTCCAAGACAGCAGCAGATCTGTTTGCTCAGGCAGACATTGATGGCGGTCTTGTTGGTGGTGCTTCTCTGAAAGAAGAATTCGGTCAGATCGTAAATTATAAATAAATAGCTAGATTTAGCTAATGTGTCCAAACGAGAAATAATATACTGATACATTTTTGAGATAAAAAATGACAGAAAAAGGCTTCCGGTTATTATGCCGGAAGCCTTAAGTTTTATCATTAGTATTTTGGAAAGTGTATCTGCAGTTCTGTAATATTCAGATTTCTGAAAATTTTATCCTTTGTACTGGTGAGTTGCTGTCATTTGTAATTTGAACTGTTTATCCTTTGCGCTGTTGATATTTCGTTGCTGTTCACATGCTATTATCCCGCGAGGTGTTTTGGCATGAATATGCCAAAATCCCGAGACATACAAGCCAAAATTCCATTGCCGTAGGCAATTTGAAATGAATTTTGGCAACGTTACTGAGAACGGAGTGAACAGTAACGATATTTCTCTTTGGTATGTACAAAGTATAACATATTTTTCTACATTGGTCTACGGATTACAACATAATTCTTCCAAAAACATTTCGACAAAAATATACAATATTCGACTTTGATGCCTGGAAAACATCTGGAAAATAGCGAGAATGTGGATTGCGAATATTTGAAGGACTTGCTATAATGATGCAGAGATTATAGGCGAATATCCGCTTGGGTCCGCCTTATTGCAAATAGGAAAGGTTGTTATAAATGGAAGAAAAGAGAGAAAAACCACAGTTACCTGAGAAATGTAAGGTATGGAAAAAATGCGGCGGCTGTCAGTTTCAGGGAGTCCCCTATACAGAGCAGATCAAAATCAAACAGAAAAATATGAATAAGCTTTTGAAGAAATATGGCAATGTGAAACCGATTATTGGAATGGAGAACCCCTTTTATTACAGAAATAAAGTACATGCTGTATTTGACAGAGATAAAAAAGGAAACATCATCTGCGGAACCTATGAGGCAGGAACACACAGAGTGGTTCCTGTTGAGGAGTGCATGATTGAAGATAAAACCAGCCAGGAAATTATCCGGGCGATCAGAGATATGTTGAAATCTTTCAGAATCAAAACCTACGATGAGGATACAGGATATGGGTTGCTTCGCCATGTACTGGTCAGGAGAGGGTTTTCAACAGATGAAATTATGGTGGTTCTGGTTGTGGCCTCTCCGATTTTTCCATCCAAGAATAATTTTGTAAAGGCTCTGCGTAAGAAGTTCCCACAGATATCTACAGTAGTTCTGAATGTAAATGATAAAAAAACCAGTATGGTTCTGGGGGAACGTGATATCGTGCTCTATGGAAAAGGTTTTATCAGAGACAGACTTTGCGGCTGTACTTTCCGCATTTCACCCCAATCCTTTTATCAGGTAAATCCTGTGCAGACAGAACTACTCTATAAAACAGCTATTGAATATGCTGGTCTGGGCAGGAAAGAACGGGTCATCGATGCTTATTGCGGAATTGGAACTATTGGTCTGGTGGCAGCAGGAAAAGCCAGGGAAGTGATTGGCATAGAGCTGAATAAAAATGCTGTTCGGGATGCAATCGTAAATGCCAGGGAAAACAAAATTACAAACGCCAGATTCTATCAGGGAGATGCAGGAGAATTTATGGAAGGAATGGTGTCAGAGGGGGAAAGGGCAGATGTGGTATTTATGGATCCGCCCCGTACCGGCAGCACGGAAAAGTTCCTGACATCTATGGTAAAACTGGGACCTTCCAGGATCGTTTATATTTCCTGCGGACCTGATACTTTGGCCAGGGATCTGGAATTTCTCACAAAGCATGGATATGTGACTCGGAAAATACAGCCGGTAGACATGTTCAGCTTCACAGAACATTGTGAAGTCGTTTGCCTTCTTACAAAGCAATTTACAGAAAGGACAAGTACTATAGCAATCCTCTAAAATAATGCATTATTTACGAGGATTGCTATAGATAGAAAAGATGAGAATACAAAAAGCAACTTCAGTAGATTTGAAAAAAGTATTGGATGTTTATAATAATGCCAGAGAATTTATGAGAACTCATAATAATGGAGATCAGTGGGGAGAATCCTACCCACCTCGGGAACTGGTAGAAAGAACGCTGGATAAAACCTATTTATGCATGGAAGGAGACCAGCTGGCCTGCGTTTTTTATTATGCAGTTGAGAACGAGGAATGCTATAGCAACATTGAGGGGAAATGGCTGAATGAAAGTCCTTATGCAGTGGTTCACAGAATTGCTTCCACAGGAATTGCAAAGGGGGCAGCAGCCTTTTGCCTGAACTGGGCATACCAACAGTTTCCGAATGTGAGGATAGATACTTATAAGGATAATTATCCTATGCAGAGACTTTTGAAAAAATGTGGGTTCAGTTATTGCGGAACCTTTGAAATGCAGGGAAAAAACGGATGGATGGCATTTCAGAAAACAAAAACAGATGAAAAGAACGATGCAGATGGTTTGCAAAGTACAAAATGTTCTTTTGAATAACAAACTTTTAATGAAATAAAAATATAAAAAAGAAATCCATCAGAGAGTGTAATAGGTTTTATTTTTTTCATCATCATCTGGAAGGTGCTCTACGATGTCACTGAAATTACAATCGAGAATAGCACACAGATGATCCAGAGTAAGGATTTCGATATTCTGATTATGGCGGAGCCTGTCCAGAAGTGAACGATGTATACCGTAGGTGGTATACAGGTCATACTGGGTCAGCCCCCGCTTTTTTAGCGTTTCCCAAAATCTGTCATAGCTTATCATTTGTATAAACCGTCCGTTTTGTTCTTGATATAGTCTTATTATCACGGTAAAATAAGAGAAAGAATAGTGTCTTTATAAAGACACTATGGGAAGGAGAGGCATTCATGAACAAATGGAAATGTGTAATGACAGCAGGAATTACTGCGCTTTTTGACGGATGCATGCTTCGGTGCCTGATCACTGGTGCACCGGCTCAAAAGAAAGGGAAGATGCAATATATTGGTCTGGCAGTGGGGGTTGTGCTATGCCTGACAGGACTGCTTGTGGGGGGAGGAATGTATATCAGGTGGCAGGAGAAAAAACTCCGGGAATTGGAGGCACAGATAAATTGCTGAAAAACGCAGACGAACTTGACAAATGACGGATTCTGCCCTACTATAAAAAACAGCTTTACTTAATCAAAGCGGATTGAGAATATCCATTAAAAAAATGAAAGAAGATACAGGCAGAAAGGGGAACTCCGGAAAATGAGTGATAGAGTCATCAAAGCCGCACTGTTGGGACTGGGAACAGTAGGAACCGGTGTGTACAAGGTACTGAAAAGCCAGGAAGAGGAAATGTCAGCCAAAGTTGGCTGTAAGGTAGAAATCACCAGAATTCTTGTCAGAAATATAGAGAAAGCTGCTGCAAAGGTAAAGGATCCTTCCGTACTCACTAACAGTTGGGAAAGTATTTTAGAGGATCCGGAAATTGAAATCGTAATAGAACTGATCGGTGGAATCAATCCTGCCAGAGAATATATTCTTCAGGCATTAAAGGCAGGAAAGCATGTGGTAACTGCCAACAAAGATCTGATTGCTGTCCATGGACATGAGCTTCTGGATGCTGCACATGCGAAGAAGGTTGATTTCCTGTTTGAAGCGGCAGTTGCCGGAGGAATTCCTATCATCCGTCCGCTGAAACAGTGTCTTGCAGGAAACCATATGACAGAGGTTATGGGAATTGTAAATGGTACGACAAACTTTATTCTGACCAAGATGTCTCAGGAAGGAATGGAGTTTAAGGATGCTCTTGCTCTGGCTACAGAGCTGGGATATGCGGAGGCAGATCCCACTGCTGACATTGAGGGACTGGATGCCGGACGTAAGGTCGCTATTCTTGCTTCTGTAGCGTTTAATTCCAGAGTAGTGTTTAATGATGTTTACACAGAGGGGATTGCAAAGATCACATCCAAGGATATCCATTATGCAAAAGAAATGGGCAGGGCTATTAAGCTTTTGGGAGTTGCCAGAAATACGGAAGACGGTATTGAAGCATATGTCTGCCCGATGCTGATTCCAAGCACTCATCCTCTTGCTACAGTAAACGATTCTTATAATGCCGTATTTGTACACGGAGATGCAGTAGAGGATGCTATGTTCTTTGGACGGGGAGCAGGAGAGCTTCCTACAGCCAGTGCTGTTGTAGGAGATGTTTTTGATGTTGTGCGCAACATACTGGCAGGCTGCAGTGGTCGGATTGGCTGTACCTGTTACAAGCAGATTCCGGTGAAGAAGATGGAGGATACTCATAACCGTTATTTCCTTCGCCTGAAGGTAGAGGATCGTTGTGGTGTGCTGGCGGAAATGACAGCGATTTTTGCAAAATATCAGGTCAGTGTAGCCCAGATCATCCAGAAAGATACCAAAGTTGAGGGATGTGCGGAGGTTGTTGTGATTACGGAAAAGGTAAGAGAAGGCGATTTCCGTACTGCTATAGAAGAAATCCGGAACAGAGACTCTGTTCGTAAGATTTCCACGATTATCCGGGTGTATGGTAAATAATGTAAAAAAATCCGGAAAGATTTTATAAAGAAAAGAATTGAAAAATTTTCTATTTTTGATACTATATAGTAGGAAACATGAAAAAGATATAGACTGTATATCCTACAAAGTTAAAATGCAGGATACAGTTATAAAGTCACAATATAAAGGAGAATATTATGAGTAAAAAACCAACTGTATTAATGATCCTTGATGGTTATGGATTAAATGACAGAAAAGAAGGCAATGCTGTTTATGAAGCGAAAACACCTGTAATGGACAAGCTGATGGCAGAGTATCCTTTTGTAAAGGGGAATGCTTCCGGACTGGCAGTCGGCCTTCCGGACGGACAGATGGGTAACTCAGAGGTAGGTCACATGAATATGGGTGCCGGCCGTATTGTATATCAGGAGCTTACAAGAATCACCAAAGAGATTCAGGATGGAGATTTCTTTAAGAATGAAGCTCTTCTGGCAGCAATGAAAAATGCAAGGGAAAATGATTCCGCAGTTCATTTTATGGGACTGCTTTCTGATGGTGGTGTACACAGCCATAATACACATCTGTATGGACTTTTGGAGATGGCAAAAAGAGAGGGAGTCAGCAAAGTTTATGTACACTGCTTCCTGGATGGACGTGATACACCTCCTGCATCAGGCAAGGAATTTGTAGAACAGCTGGAAGCTGAGATGAAGAAAATCGGTGTAGGTGAGATTGCTTCTGTATCCGGACGTTATTATGCAATGGATCGTGACAATCGCTGGGATCGTGTAGAGCTTGCATATAATGCTCTTACTTCTGGAGAAGGTGTTAAGGGAACTGCTGCACCTGAGGCAGTTCAGGCTTCTTATGACAATGATAAGACAGATGAATTTGTTCTTCCTACAGTGATCGAGAAAGAGGGAAAACCGGTTGCAGTGATATCTGATAAAGATTCAGTAGTGTTCTTTAATTTCCGTCCTGACCGTGCCCGTGAGATCACAAGAGCATTCTGTGATGATGAGTTTAAAGGCTTTGAGAGAAAAACAAGACCTCATGTAACTTTTGTATGCTTTACAGATTATGATGATACCATCCAGAACAAGCTGGTAGCTTTCCATAAGGTTCAGCTGAAGAACACATTTGGAGAATATCTGGCAGCACATAATATGACTCAGGCCCGTATTGCTGAGACAGAGAAATATGCCCATGTAACCTTCTTCTTTAACGGTGGTGTAGAAGAGCCAAACAAAGGTGAGGACAGAATCCTCGTGAAATCTCCGAAGGTTGCAACCTATGATCTTCAGCCTGAGATGAGTGCTCCTCAGGTATGCGAAAAACTGGTTGAGGCCATCAAAGCTGATAAATATGATGTGATCGTGATCAATTTTGCAAATCCGGATATGGTTGGACATACAGGTGTGGAGGCAGCTGCGATCAAGGCTGTTGAGACTGTAGATGAATGCGTAGGTAAAGCTGTAAAGGCACTGAAAGAAGTTGACGGACAGATGTTTATTTGTGCGGATCATGGTAATGCAGAACAGCTGATCGATTATGAGACAGGTGAACCATGGACTGCTCATACTACAAACCCTGTACCATTTATTCTTGTAAATGCAGATCCGAAATATACTCTCCGCGAGGGTGGATGCCTGGCAGATATTGTTCCTACAATGATCCAGCTTATGGGAATGGAACAGCCTGCAGAGATGACAGGAAAAAGCCTTCTGATTGAAAAATAAGATTCGAAATAAAGAATGATCATGATATATGCAGCCATGCACTTGTAAAAAAGTGCATGGTTTTGCATTTTTTTGAAAAAAATCTGAATAACAGATGCAAATTAGAAGAAGTATGTTATAATAAAGAGACTGAAAATATTTCGGTATATTTAACTGTAATACTTATTTTGAGGAGATAATAAATGGGTAACCAAGAGGAGAAGAAGAAAAGGGCAGATGACGGCAGCGGCGGTGCAAGAATGAAAGCACGCAAATCTGCAAGACCGGACAAGATCGCCTATGTGCCTATTAATGATGAGGATCTTGCACCTTATGAGCCTCCGGTTAAGAATAAACACAAAGTATTAAAAATTACCGGTATTACGTTGGGAATGCTGCTTGTTGCAGCAGGTACGGCTTATGCAGGAATATCATATTATTATTCAGATAAATTTTTTGAAGGAACAACGATTAATGGAATAGATTGTTCCGGTAAGACTGCCTATCAGGTAGAGCAGCTGATTGCAAAGAAAGTGGAGAATTACTCTATTGAAGTAGATTCCAGAAACCTGGATCCCCAGACCATATCAGGAGACCAGATTGGTTATAAATATGTATCTGACGGAAGTGTCCTTAAGCTTTTGAAGGCTCAGAAGCCCTATGAGTGGATTACCGGGTTTACTGAGAACAGAATTTACAGTACAGATGAAAATACGACTTTTGACAAGGAAAAGCTGAAAGCACAGGTGAAAACACTGAATTGTGCACAAGAGGAGAATCAGGTTGCACCTGAGGATGCTTATGTAGCTTATGGGGAGTCTCAGTTTGAAATTGTTCCTGAGACTGAGGGAAGTCAGCTGATATTAAAAGAAGCATATAATGCTCTTTCGGAAGCTGTGTCCGACAATAAGGATGCGGTAGATTTTAACAGTGATCCGGATGTATATGCAAAGGCTGCAGTGACAAGTGATAATGCAGATCTTCAGGCATCTCTGGATGCATGCAATAATTTTACCAAAGCAAGCATCACCTATACTTTTGGAGATGAGACAGTGACTTTGGATGGCAGTACGATCAAGGACTGGCTGAATTTTGATGAGAAGGGTCAGTTGATCAGAGATGATGCATCCTTCCAGCAGCATATTGCAGATTATGTAGCGCAGCTTGCTGCATCACATGATACAGTAGGTACTGAACGTGAATTCCATACTACCAGTGGAAGAACCGTTTATGTATACGGCTCTGCTTACGGCTGGCAGATAGACCAGGCATCTGAGGTGGCTCAGCTTACCCAGGAGATCCAGTCCGGTACTCAGACAGTCAGAGATCCGGTTTATTCTATGACTGCCAATTCATATGGTGTGAATGACCTTGGAAATACTTATATTGAGGTAGATCTTTCGGAGCAGCATATGTATTATTACCAGAACGGAGAAGATATCTTTGAATCAGATATTGTATCCGGAAACATGAGCTATGCAGACCGTCAGACCCCGGCTGGAATTTTTACACTCTATTATAAAAAGAGTCCGGATGTTTTGAGGGGAAAGCAGCTTCCAAATGGAAAATATGAATATGAACAGCCTGTCACATACTGGATGCCGTTTAACGGAGGAATCGGATTTCATGATGCTTCATGGCAGCCATATTTTGGCGGTGACAGATATCTTGAGGGTGGTTCCCACGGATGTATTAATATGCCACCGGATAAAGCAGGAGAACTTTATGATATTATTCAGTATGGTGTTCCTATCGTATGCTTCTATTAAAAAATGAATGATTAAAAGGGCTGTCTGTCAGGCAGCCTGATTATTTACAAAGGAGAAACAATTATGAACATGGATTCATTAAGCCTTATTTTAACAGCTGCTGCATTTATCGTGGGAATTATGCTTCTTACAGGACACGGAGAGATTTTCATGAAGGGTGGAAATGCAGATGTTCGTAAAAAGCTTTATGACGAAAAGAAAATGGAGAAGGGCTGTGGATGGGCTCTGATCGCAATCGGAGTGGTATCTGCAGTGGACATGTTTACGACAAGCTTGGCAGCAGAGATCGGATATATTGTAGCGGTTCTGATCATTATAATTGCACTGGTATATTATCTGAGAGTAAAATGTAAAAAATGACAGTATCTCTCATGAAAAGGAAAACAATTGAAAAGAAATACAGTAAGGCAGAAAGGGCGGTTTTTATTGACCGCCCTCGTCGTTTTATAGCGTAGGTGCAGAGAACTGACGGAACTGATCTGCTGCATGGAAGGTTTTGTTGAAATCTTGGGAGAATAAAGGAAATAAAGAAAATGTTAAAAAAAATTGTCATACCATTACTTCAATGGTACAATATAAATAAGCGTATTCTACCCTGGAGGGACAGAAATAATGCTTATTATACCTGGGTGTCTGAGATTATGCTGCAGCAGACCAGGGTGGAGGCGGTAAAGCCGTATTTTCAGAGATTCATCACAGCGCTTCCGGATGTACAGGCTCTGGCTCAGTGCCCTCAGGAACAGTTGTTGAAGCTTTGGGAAGGGCTTGGATATTATAACCGGGTACGGAATATGCAGGAAGCAGCCAGACAGGTGGTTTCTGAACATCAGGGAATAATTCCTGAAGATTATCAGACACTTTTATCGTTAAAAGGTATAGGGAGCTATACGGCAGGGGCAATCGCATCCATTGCCTATCATAAATCGGTTCCTGCAGTAGATGGAAATGTACTCAGGGTGATCACCAGAATTACAGAGAATAACGGAGATATCAGCAGACAGTCAGTCCGCAGAGTAATAGAAGAGGAGCTGTCTGAAATTATGCCTGAAGACAAGCCGGGAGATTTCAATCAGGCCCTGATGGAATTGGGAGCTGTAGTGTGTATACCCAATGGAATGGCAAAATGTGAGGAATGTCCGGTAGCTTCGCTCTGTCAGGCATATTGCCATGGTACTGTGGATCGTTTCCCTGTAAAAGCAGCGAAAAAGGAACGAAGACAAGAGGATAAAACAGTTTTTATCATTCAGGACGGAGAAGCAACAGCACTTCGAAAGCGACCGTCCAAGGGGCTTCTGGCAGGCCTGTATGAGTTGCCCAATGTCCCTGGACATATAGACAGGGAGAGGGCTCTGGAGTATGTGAGAAAACTGGGACTGGATCCTCTTTATATAGAAGAAATGCCTTCTTCCAGACATATTTTTTCCCACATTGAATGGAGGATGGAGGCATACAGAATCAGGGTATCATCCCTGGAAAAAGCAAAAGATAAAGATCTTATTTTTGCAGACAAAGAACAGACAGGAAAAAGATACGCCATACCATCTGCATTTGGGGCGTATGCCAGATATATTAAGGAGGAAAAGAGATGAAACTGTTAAGTATTACCATTCCATGTTATAATTCTCAGGATTATATGGAAAAGTGTATTGAATCACTGCTCGTAGGCGGAGAAGAGGTAGAAATCCTTGTGGTGGATGACGGATCTTCAGATAGAACTGCAGAGATTGCAGATGCCTATGCGGAAAAATATCCTACTATTGTGAAAGCAATTCATCAGGAGAATGGTGGACATGGAGAGGCCGTAAATGCAGGAATCAGGAATGCTACAGGTTTGTATTTTAAAGTTGTGGACAGTGATGACTGGGTAAATAAGGAAGCCTATATCAGCATTTTGAAAACTTTGTATGAGCTGTTGCGTGGACCTGAAACAGTAGACCTTCTTATCAGCAATTTTGTATATGAGAAACAGGGAGCAACACGCAAAAAAGTCATGCAGTACCGTAGATGCCTTCCTCAGAACAAAATATTTGGCTGGGATGAAGTAAGACATATGCCAAAGGGCAAATATCTTCTTATGCATTCTATGATCTATCGTACACAGCTGCTTCATGACTGCGGTCTGGAGCTGCCGAAGCATACCTTCTATGTGGACAATCTGTTTGCTTTTGAACCGTTGCCATATGTAAAGAATCTTTATTATCTGGATGTGAATTTTTACCGCTATTTTATAGGCAGAGATGATCAGTCAGTTAATGAAAAGGTAATGATCAAACGTATTGACCAACAGATTCGTGTGAATAAGCTGATGGTGGATGCATATATTAAATGTGGCAATACAAACCGACGTCTGAAAGCATATATGTTTAGTTATCTGGATATTATTACAACAATCTCATCTATCATGCTTATCAGGGCAAATACAGAGGAATCTCTGCAGAAAAAGAAAGAGCTTCTGGAATATATTAAGAGTGAGAATAGGGCTGTATACAATAAACTTCGACACAGCCTTTTTGGAAGGGTAATGAATCTGCCGGGTCGCGGAGGCAGAAAGATGTCTGTGGCAGCTTACAAAATCAGCCAGAAATTTTATGGATTTAACTGAATCAAGCAAGTAGCGAAGCGGATTGCGAATATCCGCTTGATTTGATAAACTGTAAGGCAGTTATAGGATAGAAATAAAAAAGTTGTACAGAAATGTGTTTGCATTTCTGTACAACTTTTTAATTTTCGCTTTTTTTACGTTTTCTTTCGTTGTAATAGGCGTTCCTGGAAAAAGACAGGGATCTTTCCGGATAGAAAAGAAGATGACCGAAAAGAGCAAGGGTAGATCCCATACAGACATCAATCACAGAATGCTGCTTCAGGAACATAGTGGACATAATAATAAGCATTGTAAGAATAAAAGAAACAATTCGTACGTTCTTCTTTCCACGAAGGGCCTGGCAATTGGTCAGTGACATATGGATGGCCAGGGAATTAAAAACATGGATGCTGGGAAGAATATTAGTAGGTGTATCCGTTTTATACAGCCATCTGACTACATCTGTAAAAATGTTGTCCCTGGGGAATTCAACAGGGCGGAGATGCTGTGCATTGGGATAAGCATAGGATACAATAAGGAAAATTGTCATCCCCATCATCAGGTTAAATATCAGCTGATAATATTCATGTCTGTTTTTGTTGAAAAAGATAAAATATACCACTGCCAGGACCATATAAGGAAACCATAGCAAATAAGGTATAATAAAAAATTCACAGAACGGAATCAGATCATCAAAAACAGTATGTACAATATGGTAACTGTGAATGGGCCGGGATTCCAGATAATGAAAAGCCAGAATATACAGAATACTGTAAATCCCGATTACCAGGCCGTGACGGTATTTGGATAAAAATTGTTTCAAAATTTCACCTTCTTCAAATGGGATTAAATTTACATCACAGTTTTTTTCAAAACAATCATAACATTTCTGAAATACTTTTACAAATAAATTTTTAGGATCAATACATAAAATTTTTATAAAAAAAATCTTAAAAACATGGTAGATTTTACGAAATTTTAACACAAAGAAGGGGTAAGAATTTACGTAGCTTCTTTATACTGAATATATTCGAAAGAATAGTAAAAAATAATCAAAGAAATATGAATTCAGAAAGGAATTATTATGATATATCTGTTAGAAGATGATGAAAGCATCCGTGAACTTGTAATTTATACTTTGAAAAGCCAGGGATATGAAGCAAAGGGTTTTGAACGTCCTTCTTTATTTTGGAAAGAATTGGAAAAAGAGCTGCCGTCTCTGCTGCTTTTGGATGTGATGCTTCCGGAGGAGGATGGAATTACCATTCTGAAGAAATTACGTGTACGGCCGAATACGCGGAGACTTCCGGTTATCATGCTGACAGCCAGAGGCAGTGAGTATGACACAGTGATCGGACTGGACAGCGGGGCAGATGATTATATTCCCAAACCTTTCCGTATGATGGAGCTGATTTCCAGGATCCGTGCACTTCTCCGCAGAAGTGAGGATGCAGGTGCTGAGGAGTATCAGGCGGCAAATCTGTATGTATGTCCTTCCAGGCATGTGGTAACTGTGGACAGACAGAATGTAAATCTGACTCTTAAGGAATATGAGGTATTGTGTCTTCTTCTGAAAAACAGTGGTACAGTACTCTCCAGAACCCAGCTGTTGAATCAGGTCTGGGGATATGAGTTTGACGGAGAAAGCAGGACTGTGGATGTACATATCCGGACTCTTCGACAAAAACTGGGAACTGCCGGGGATCTGATAGAGACAGTACGCGGTGTTGGATATAAAATTGATTACTGCACACTTCACGCATAGCAATATATTGAACGCAGATCGCGAATGTCCGCTTTACATATATGAAGTCAGGGATGAAATTTGCTTTGTCCCTGACTTTATTTATCATAAAAATAAAAGGTAGAATGTAAGCAGGTTCTATGCTATACTTTGAGTTGAAAATGGCGGAATAAGGAGTGAAAAAATGAAATCATTAGTCATCGCAGAGAAACCTTCTGTGGCCAGGGATATAGCCAGAGTGCTTCATTGTACACAAAAAGGTAACGGAACGTTGGAAGGAAAGGAATACGTAGTTACCTGGGCACTGGGACATCTGGTCACCCTGGCAGATCCGGAGGAATACGATAAAAAATATACAAAGTGGGAAATGTCAGCTCTCCCTATGCTGCCGGATAAAATGAAGCTGGTAGTAATCCGTCAGACCGGTAAACAATATAATGCAGTCAAAACCCAGCTTTATCGCAAAGATATCAAAGACATTATTATTGCCACAGATGCCGGCAGAGAGGGAGAACTGGTGGCAAGATGGATTCTGGATAAGGCAGATTGTCATAAATCTATTCGCAGACTGTGGATATCTTCTGTTACTGATAAGGCCATTAAAGAAGGATTTGCAAATCTGAAAAACGGACATGAGTACGATAACCTGTACAGGGCTGCTGTAGCCAGAGCAGAAGCAGACTGGCTGGTAGGGATGAATGGTACCAGAGCACTTACCTGTAAATATAATGCCCAGCTTTCCTGTGGGCGTGTGCAGACTCCTACTCTGGCAATGATCGCGAAACGGGAAGAAGAGATCCGTGCATTTAAGCCAAAGGAATATTACGGACTTACTCTGAAGGCAGGAGAGGTGACCTGGACTTGGAAAGAGCCAAAGAGTAAGAGCTTCAGAACCTTTAATAAAGAACGAGCGGAGGAGCTTTCCAATGTTCTCAGAAATCAGTTTCTGGAAGTGAACTCAATAACCAGTAAAGAAAAGAAAACTTTTGCACCGGGGTTATATGATCTTACTACGCTGCAGAGAGAAGCAAATCAGAGATATGGATATTCGGCAAAGCAGACACTGAATATTATGCAGCGTTTGTATGAAAATCATAAAGTTCTCACTTATCCGAGAACAGATTCCAGATATATCGGAAAGGATATTGTTCCTACGATCAAAGAACGCCTGAAGGCTTGTGCAGTGGGACCCTACAGAAAATTGGCAGGTGTTTTGATGAATCAGCCAATCCGTGCAAATGGAAGTTTTGTGGATGATAAAAAGGTCAGTGACCATCATGCAATTATTCCTACGGAGCAGTTTGTCCAGCTTGATCATATGACAAATGAAGAACGGAAAATCTATGATATGGTAGTTCGCAGATTTTTAAGTGTACTGTATCCACCCTTTGTTTATGAGCAGGTAAGCATGGAAGGAATGGCTGCAGGAGAAATGTTTGCGGCCAGCGGAAAAGTTGTGAAAAGTGCAGGCTGGAAAGAAGTATACGAAAATACGGATGTAGAGGAGGACCTTGAGCCGGCCGAGGAAGGAAAGCTTTTGAAGGACCAGAAGCTTCCTCAGATGAAAAAAGGTGAGAAGCTGTATATTGAAAATGTATCTATGAATACAGGTAAGACAAAACCGCCTGCAAGATTTACAGAAGCTACACTTCTTGCTGCAATGGAGAATCCGGTGCGGTATATGGAAAGCCATGATGCGAAAGCGGCCAAGACGCTTGGGGAAACAGGCGGACTTGGAACAGTTGCAACAAGGGCGGATATCATAGAGAAGCTTTTTAACAGTTTCCTGATGGAAAAAAAAGGAAATGAAATCTACCTGACCTCCAAGGCAAAACAGCTTCTGGAGCTGGTACCGGAGGAACTGCGCAAGCCGGAACTGACAGCAGACTGGGAGATGAAACTTGGAAATATCGCCAAAGGCAGGATAAAGCAGGAGGTATTTCTCAAAGAAATCCGAAATTATACCTGTGATATTGTGGAAGAGATTAAAACAGGACAGGGAACTTTCCGCCATGATAATCTTACAAACAAGATTTGTCCCAACTGTGGAAAGAAGCTATTGGCAGTGAGCGGAAAGAATGCAAAGATGCTGGTATGCCAGGACAGAGAATGTGGTTACAGAGAAACGGTATCCAGAACAACAAATGCCCGTTGCCCCAAGTGCCATAAACGAATGGAAATGTATGTCAAAGGCAAAGAAGAGACCTTTATCTGCGGCTGCGGATATAAAGAAAAACTTTCTGCTTTTCAGGCGCGAAGAGCCAAAGAAGGGGCAGGAGTGAATAAACGTGATGTTCAGAAATATATGAGGCAGCAACAGAAAGAAGCCAAAGAGCCGGTGAACAATGCATTTGCACAGGCGCTGGCAGGATTAAAGGGACAAATAAATAACTGATTAAAAACAAGATGATACCAAGAATGGGGGAAATGATATATGGAAAAATATAAAAGAATATTTGTGATCGTACTGGATTCACTGGGAATTGGGGCAATGCCGGATTCTGAGAAATTTGGTGACAAAGGGGTAGATACCTTTGGGCACATTCTGGAACGTATGGGAACACTGGACATTCCCAATCTGCAGAAACTGGGAATGATCAATCTTCA
The DNA here is from genome assembly GCF_052064155.1 of Blautia sp. HCP3S3_C12. NCBI lineage: Bacteria > Bacillati > Bacillota > Clostridia > Lachnospirales > Lachnospiraceae > Blautia > Blautia sp. HCP3S3_C12. The sequence goes on from NZ_JBQHWC010000001.1 coordinate 390,967, forward strand.
TCAGGCCGGAAATATGACTCCTGTGGAGAAACCCATGGGACGATTTATGCGTGTCAGTGAAGCGAGCAACGGCAAGGATACTATGACCGGACACTGGGAAATGATGGGAATCAGGACAGATAAGCCATTTAAAACATTCACAGAAACAGGGTTTCCGCAGGAACTGATCGCAGAGCTGGAGAAGCGCTGCGGGAAACGCGTGATTGGCAATAAGAGTGCCAGCGGTACTGAGATTATTGAGGAGCTGGGTGAGGAAGAAATCAACACAGGAGCTATGATCGTATATACATCTGCTGATTCAGTGCTGCAGATTTGCGGAAATGAGGAGACCTTTGATCTCCAGAACCTGTATCGCTGCTGTGAGATTGCCCGTGAGATTACCATGAAAGACCAGTGGCGTGTGGGACGTATTATTGCGCGTCCATATGTGGGCAAGAAAAAAGGGGAGTTCAGGCGTACAAGTAACAGACATGATTATGCGCTGAAACCTACTGGACTGACAGCTATGAATGTATTGAAGGATGCAGGATATGATGTGATCAGTGTAGGAAAGATCAATGATATTTTCTGTGGGGAAGGAGTGACAGAGGCTCTGCATTCCAATAGCTCTGTACATGGAATGGAACAGACTATTGAAATTGGAAAGAGAGATTTTCATGGATTGTGTTTTACGAATCTGGTAGATTTTGATGCATTATGGGGACACCGCAGAAATCCGGAAGGTTATGGACAGGAAATCGAAAAATTTGATAAGAATCTGGGAGTTCTGATGGAAGAGATGACATCCGATGACCTGCTGATCATCACTGCAGATCACGGCAATGATCCCACATATACAGGTACCGACCATACCAGAGAATATGTTCCTTTTATTTCCTGGTCACCTGCAATGGCTGAGGGAGGCTGTTTAGAGGAAGAGAATACATTTGCGATTATCGGTGCAACTGTTGCAGACAATTTCCATGTCAAAATGCCGGAAGGAACAATTGGACACTCTATTCTGGATAAGTTAATATAAGCAGAAAGCAGTTATTTTTCAAATTTGATCAGAAGGAGTGAAAAAATTGGATGTTTTGCAAATTGTCATGCCGGTTCTGGTAATGATCATTCTTGGTATGCTATGCCGTAAATGGAAGATTCTCACGGGTGAGGGAGTCGCCAACATGAAGGTCCTGGTAACGAATGTTATGCTGCCGGTTGCTATTTTTCATGCATTGGCAACAGCAGAATATAATAAAGAAACAGGAATTCTCATACTGATCATGCTGATCATGCTGATTGTTTCCTTCAGCCTTGGATTTGTGCTGAAGCCCTTTCTCAAGGGAAAATATCAGAGGTATCTGCCTTTTATGGTAAGTGTATATGAGGGCGGTCTGATGGCATATCCTTTGTATACCAGCCTGTGTGGCAGCGAAAATCTGTCACATGTGGCAGTGCTGGATATTGCGGGACTTCTCTTTGGATTCAGTATTTATATGGGAATGCTGGGACAGGTAGAAGACGGTGGAAAAATAGATGTAAAAAAACTCTTCAGCAGTGCAATAAGAACGCCTGCATTTATTGCCAGCGTTCTGGGAATTATAGCAGGTTTGTCAAATATTATTATAATACTTCTGGACAGCCCTTTTGGCGGTGTATATCAGAGTGTGGAGAATATTCTCACCACATCTGTAACTGCTATCATTCTTCTTGTGGTGGGCTATAGTATGGAACTAAATGCCAATTTGCTGAAACCCTGTATTACCACCATCCTGATCAGGATGATTCTGCAGGGAGTGATGATGGCTGGAGTACTTTTTGCAGTACATTCTCTGGTTGGGGATTCTCAGATTGTAAATCTGGCCATTATTACCTATATGTCATCACCGGCTACCTTTAGTATGCAGACCTTTATGAAGGATGAAGAAGGCAGCGCTTATGTATCTACAACCAATTCCATGTATTGTCTGGTTTCTATTCTGGTATACATAATCCTGGCAGTTGCCATCTGCTGACAGAAGAGAGAAATCATATAAATAAATGATAAAAAGAGCCTGTAAAAAATAAGAGATGTTTTTTACAGGCTCTTTATCGTCTCAAGAAGTTTTAAATGAAAAATTATTACTGCTCAATTATTTGATCAGGCTGTTGTCATCGAAATAATTGATCTGCATTGCAGAACGTACATCATGAAGTGTCTGTGCAGCCTTTGCTTCGGCTGTCTTACTTCCTTCTTTGAGGATTTCATATACGTCATCCAGATGCTGTTCCCAGTATTTACGTCTCTCACGGATCGGAGAAAGCTCTGCCTGAAGCACTTTGTTCAGGAATTTTTTGACTTTAACGTCACCAAGACCGCCGCGTGTATAGTGAGCTTTCAGTTCATCCAGATTCTGATATTCAGGCAGGAATTCCGGGAAGTATTCCGGTTTGCAGAAAGCATCCAGATAAATAAATACCGGGTTTCCTTCTACACGACCCGGGTCTTCCACGCGAAGATGGTTAGGGTCTGTGAACATAGACATAACTTTCTTTTTCACATCTGCTTCTTCATCTGAAAGATAGATGCAGTTTCCAAGAGATTTGCTCATTTTTGCTTTTCCATCGGTACCTGGAAGACGTAAACAGGCTTTATTGGATGGCAGGATGATCTCCGGCTCTGTTAAGGTTTCGCCGTATACCGTATTGAATTTGTGCACGATCTCCTTGCACTGCTCAAGCATTGGAAGCTGGTCCTCACCAACCGGAACAGTAGTAGCCCGGAATGCCGTAATATCTGCAGCCTGGCTGATGGGATAACAGAAGAATCCAACAGGGATACTTGCTTCGAAATTACGCATCTTGATTTCGGATTTAACTGTAGGATTACGCTGTACACGTGCTACAGTAACAAGGTTCATATAATAAAAAGTAAGCTCTGTAAGCTCCGGAACCATAGACTGGATAAAGATAGTGGATTTCTCAGGATCAATGCCGCATGAAAGATAATCAAGGGCAACCTGAAGGATATTCTGACGAACTTTCTCAGGGTGTTCCGCATTATCTGTTAATGCCTGCGCATCTGCGATCATAATATAAATTTCATCATATAAGCCAGAGTTCTGTAAACGAACACGCTCAGACAATGAACCAACATAATGTCCAACATGAAGGCGGCCGGTTGGACGGTCACCGGTTAAAATAATTTTGCTCATTTTGCTCTCCTAAAAGTGAATTTCGATTTCCCAGAGAGTTCTGGAAATTCTAAGTTATCACTATTATAAAGCCTGTGACGGATACCGTCAACATTTTTGGGAAAGGATTTCATTTCCGGAATTGATTAAAAGGAAAGATTCTGCTAGAATAAAAAAATACGGAAAGTTACTGTTTTATACAGGTGAAAGATAAAATAAAAGGAGTATTTATTATGCCAGTATTTGATTTCAGTGGTGCTTCAGACAAGAAAACAGATGTACAGTCTGAATGTACTTATACTACTTTTAAGTCTGATAGAAACGAAACATCTCCAGAACAGCCGATTATGGTCCTGGATAACAGCCGACGCAGGTGGAAGCATCATTCCTGCGGCATTTTTACAAACCCTATCAAACGCACTTCTTTTGAATTTAAAGAAGAGGATGGTGTTTTCAGCGCAGATATCCTTAGTATTGATTCCAGATTTGTAAGCCTTCTGAAATGGCTGGGAGAGAATCATATCAATGTGCGCCTCTCAGGGGAAAATCAGGAGAATGGTTATACAGTTTATAAGATTCGGGAGACTGCATTTGGAGGTGGAACAAAGCTTTCTGCAGAAGATGGATTTCTCCAGTTTATGATTGAGAGACTTCTGGCAAGCAGTGCACCCATAGAAACCACAGAGGAAGAAGAGGACGAGGAAACCGGTGATGAGATGAAGCTGACAAGTATTCAGAGCATTACTGATTTTATGACCTGCGCAGGCAGAACCCTGCCGGATAATATTCGTCTGTGGGCACGAAGAAACCTTGCAGTTGCCCGCTCTCATGAAGTATCTCCTGAGGAGAGAAGACATGCACAGAGAGCATTGTCCATTATGATGAACATTCAATGGAAAAATAATTATTTTGAAGCAATTGACCCTCAGGAAGCCCGCAGAATTCTTGATGAAGAACTCTATGGAATGGAATCTGTAAAACAGCGTATTATTGAGACGATCATCCAGATCAACCGTACCCATACACTGCCTGCCTATGGATTGCTTCTTGTAGGACCGGCAGGTACCGGTAAGTCTCAGATTGCCTATGCAGTTGCCCGCATCCTGAAGCTTCCGTGGACAACTCTGGATATGAGTTCTATTAATGACCCTGAACAGCTTACAGGAAGCTCCAGGATCTATGCAAATGCAAAGCCTGGAATTATTATGGAAGCATTTTCGGCAGCAGGAGAGTCCAACCTGGTATTTATTATCAATGAGCTGGACAAAGCAGCTTCCGGAAAAGGAAACGGAAATCCTGCAGATGTGCTTCTGACACTTCTTGATAATCTTGGATTTACAGATAACTATATGGAATGTATGGTGCCTACAGTTGGCGTTTATCCTATTGCCACAGCCAACGAGAAAGACCAGATCAGTGCACCGTTAATGTCCCGTTTTGCGGTCATTGATATTCCAGATTACACATCTGAAGAAAAGAAAATTATTTTTTCAGAATATGTTCTGCCAAAGGTACTGAAACGAATGAGCTTGAAGGCAGAGGAATGTGTAGTGACAGAGGAAGGAGCGGAAGCTGTTGTTGAAAAACACAAAAACACAAGTGGTATTCGTGATTTGGAGCAGGCAGCAGAGCATATTGCGGCCAATGCACTGTATCAGATTGAGGTTGATCATTTGACAGGTGTGGTCTTTGACGGTGAGATGGTAAGGAAGTTACTTTCCTAATGAGATAAAATTAGAAAGGAAGAAAAAGTTATGGCAGTACAGGATGATCATATGATAAGAAATATTCAGGATGTGGGAAGACTGATCGCAAAGCTTCTGCTTCATGAGCAGCAGCCGGATTACAGACTTCCTGAGAACGAGGAAGATTACACAGAGGCAGATAAGCTTTTTTCAACTGTTATGAAGCTGGCAGAAGAAGGAAAAATCAATGAAGCAGAAAACGAATTATACATGGGTATGGTAGAAGATGATGCAGATTATCTGGAACTGGCACTGACCTTTTATCTGTATCTGAATGATATGGACGGAGATTTTCTGGACGATAATGATTATTCCAGGGAGGAAGTTCTGGAAGGTATGAAAGATCTAGCTTCAGACTGGGGCGTTACAGGACTGGAGACTTTCTGATGCGAAGAGAACAGACACTGGAAGAGATTTCCGACGGAAAGTTATATGATTCCAATGACATGGTAAAGGCAGACTGTCATGATTGTGAGGGATGCTGTGACTGCTGTCAGGGAATGGGAGATTCTGTGATCCTGGATCCATATGATGTACACAGATTATCTGTGGGACTTAAGAAGCCTGTAGAGCAGCTTCTGCAGGAATGCCTGGAACTGGGAGTATCAGATGGAAATATCCTGCCTCATCTCCGGATGACAGGTGAGAAGGAACAATGCGTATTTTTGAATAAAGAGGGCCGCTGCAATATTCATGCTGTCAGACCAGGCTTCTGCAGGCTGTTTCCTCTGGGAAGACTTTATGAAGACGGGGGATTTAAATATATTCTTCAGATCCATGAATGTCCCAAAACAAACAGAAGTAAAATCAAGGTAAAAAAATGGATCGACACACCGGATCTGAAAAATTATGAGAAATTTGTCAATGACTGGCATTATTTTTTGCTGGATGTGCAGGAAGTACTGTACAATGCTGAGGATCCAGATCTGATCAGAAATCTGAACCTTTTTGTGGTGAACAGATTCTATCTCAAACCATATGATCAAAATCAGGATTTCTACATACAGTTTTATGAGAGACTGAAAGAAGGAAAAGAATTGCTGGCATTGGCGTAGGAGAGACATATGAGTTATCAGAACGAATGGATTCTTTTTGAGGCGGAAGATGAGTTTGATGAAATTAAGCACAGAGAACCGACAGAGGAATTATTGTTCTATCGTGCAGTTGCAAGTGGAGATATAAAAACTGTTAAGAAGAATTGTGAACGGCAGAGATTTACAGAGTGTGATGGTGTGGGAGTACTGTCAAAGAATGCGGTCACAAATATGAAATATCATTTTGTTATCACTACCGCAATGATAACCAGACTCTGTAAACAAAATGGAATGGAGATGGAACAGGCATTTCGCTTGAGTGATTTTTATATTCAAAAGCTGGATGGCATTCATACAGTAGAAGAGGTTCAGAGCCTTCATGATGAGATGGTGATGGATTATACTGAAAAAATGCGCAGATATTTCAAAGACAACACCTATTCTAAACATATCAACGCAAGTAAAGAATACATTTATTCTCATATCAAAGAACGAATTACAATAGAAGATCTTGCAGATTCACTTGGAGTATCTGCGAGCTATCTCTCCAGATTATTTAAAAAAGAAACAGGAATATCGGTCAGTGCCTATATCCGCAGACAGAAGATAGAAATGGCGAAAAATCTTTTGCAGTACAGTGATTATCCAATCATTGAGATTGCAAACCGTCTTTCCTTTTCTTCCCAGAGTCATTTCATCCAGCAGTTTCGGGAAGTTACGGGAATGACACCGGGCAAATACAGGGATGAACATTATATGATACACTGGGATATAGAAAAAGAACTTTGTGTCGCATCAGAGTCGGAACTGAAAAAAGAACAGGATTAATCAAAATATTAAGATAAGAAAAACAGGCGGCTAGCTTACAGGGAATATAAATTTTCTGTAAGCCGGCCGCTTATTTTCATCTGGTAATATCGGGGGATTAAAGAGTTAATATGATTTCGTTCTTATCCTGAAGAAGTTTTTCAGGGATATAATTATCTGCTAATTTCTGTCCGTTAAGAATCAGACTGCAGCAGCCAGATTCTTTTTCGTCTGGATTTTCTACAGAGATATGAAGCTGTTTTTCACGGAAAACTTTCTCAATCTCAAAGTGTTTCCAGCTTTTTGGCACAGAAGGAGACAGTCGAAGTCCTTCAAGATCAGGGCGAAGTCCGAGGATACCTTCCACACATCCTACCATTACAGTAGAAGCAGTTCCTGTCAGCCAGTGAACATGAGAGCGTCCGAAGTGTTTGCTTGCTTTTCCCTCTGTAAACTGACCATAGCAGTATGGTTCAAGACGACGGATTTCGGCACAGTCATTCTGCGCAGCAGGAGAATTTTCCATAAAATAGGTAAAAGCACGTTCTCCATGACCGCGGAGTGCTTCAGCAAGAATCAGCCAGCCCTGGGATTGGGAGAAAATACCGGAGTTTTCTTTGGTACCCTGATTATAGATAACTGCCAGTGCACCATCGAAAGCATGTGAATGGTAAGGAGGATCCATAAGGATTGCGCCATATTCCGTATTCAGACGTTCATATACATTATTTAGTGCTGCGTCTCCCTGTTCCGGGGTAGCAAGACCACTGATGACTGCCCAGCTCTGAGGATTCAGCCACATATTTGCTTCAGGAGCAGCAGCTTCACCGATTCTTTCTCCTGATTCTGTATAACCACGTACGAAGCGGTCGTTATCCCAGCACAGTTCCTGAACTTTTTCGCCAAATGCTTTCTGAGTTTCTTCAAGATACTGTACATATTCTGTATCTTTTTTATATTCGGCAAAGATTTTCAGGATTGTCATTGCATAATAGAACTGTAAAGCAACAAAAGAAGATTCTCCGTTTGCACCCAGACGGAGACAGTCATTCCAGTCTGCATAAAGTCCGGCGGGCATTCCGTGCGGTCCAAGGTGATCAAGGGAGAAGGCAACTGCACGTTTCAGATGCTCGTATACAGTAGCTTCTTCTTTGTTGGCAAAAGGAATCACTTCATCAAGAAAAGCAGTGTTTCCGGTTTCTGAAATATATTTATATACAGTTGGGAAAAGCCATAATGCATCATCTGCACGGTAAGCCGGATGGCCGGTTTCCTGTACATAAGAAGCATCATCCGGAGTATCTTCTTTTCCAGGTGTGTGAGTAAACTTGACAAGAGGGAGTCCGCCACCGTTATTTACCTGCGCAGACAGCATGAAACGAATCTTTTCCAGTGCCATTTTCGGTGCCAGATGGATGATTCCCTGAATATCCTGTACAGTATCTCTGTATCCGTATCCATTTCTGAGTCCACAGTAAATGAAGGAAGCTGCACGGGACCAGATGAAAGTCATAAAACAGTTGTATGCGTTCCAGGTATTAATCATAGTATCAAATTCCGGACTTGGAGTGCTGACTTTAAGATTATCAAGCTTACTGTTCCAGTCAGCTTTTAATGCTTCCAGTTCTTCTGCTACAGTTGGAGCCGGATTTTCGTAACATCTGATTACTTCAGCAGCTTCAGATGACGGTTTCATTCCAAGAAGAAAAGCAATTGTTCTGGTTTCACCTGCTTTAAGAGTTATTTTGCAGGAGAGAGCACCACAGGAGTTTTCATTATAGCTTGTCTTATCACCAAGATCACCACAGACAATACCTTCAGGGTTTCCATATCCATGGTAACTTCCGAGAAATTCATTTTTGTCCCCACAGTAAGAAGAAACCTCAGCACCTGCAATTCCAAAGAAACGTTCTGTCACATTTTTCTCATCTACTTTCTCATTTTCAGGAATTGCATCAAGATTTCCATGAATCTGCTGAGTAATTCTGTTTCCTTCGAACAGTGTACGAGAAATAAAAAGAGAGTACTGTAAATTAACCTGATCCTGTTCGTAATTGCTGTGGTTGGTAAACTCTGCATATCCGCTGAGAGTCAGGTTCCTTTCGTGATCAGAATGATTGGTCACAGATAATGCCCATACTTCATAACTTTTTCCAAGAGGAACATAGTAAAGGGCTTCTGAGTGAATATCGCTGTAGTCGGCAGAAATTTTTGTATAACCGATTCCGTGACGGCATTCGCTCTTATACTGAGTCAGATCTTTGCCTACAGGCTGCCAGGATGCAGACCAGAAGTCTGATGATCTGTCATCACGAATGTAAATGTAACGTCCCGGCTGGTCAAAGTTATTAAAAACATAGCGCAGGATACGTCCGTTTGCACCGGATTTTGCAAAACTGTAGCCCCCTGCATTATTGGAAATGATTGCACCGTACTCCGGGGAACCCAGATAGTTTACCCATGGTGCAGGTGTTGCCGGATTAGTAATCACGTATTCTCGGTTTTCATTGTCAAAATATCCGTATTTCATATAGTAAATCCTTTCTGTCAGAACAATATTTATAACTGCCTGTCGACTGCTTTTATGGAGGCTGAGCAGCTATTGTTTTCAGGCAAGTGTCACTGTAATTTCATGAAGATCAGAAGAGAGGTTGTTAATAAATTCTCTGGAGATCATAATATGGGAATCTTCTGCGATTTCTATTGCTGTTTTGTCGCAGTCCGCAGCGGCGATATGATAAGAACCATAATCTTTTCTATCTGTGTTTCGGTAGGTAACATGGAACTGTTTTCCTGCAAAAGTAACAGAGACAGAAGCAGTTCCTGATTCATCGAACTGTTCTGCCAGAAGTTTTGGATGAACCAGAAGGTTTCCGAAAACTCCACGGACACCAAAGACCTCTGTGATCATGGTAAAAAGATACCAGCTTGCAGCACCTGTCAGATAATGATACATGCCACGTCCGTCTGAACGGAAATATTCAGGAATTCCCGGGTAAATATGGCTGGTATCAAAGTCGAGAGCTGTATCAGACAGAGAACGCAATGCTTTCCAGCCTTCTTTTGCAAAGCCTCTCTGATATAAGGCATTTGCATACATAACTGCCATATGAGAGAAAACAGCACCGTTTTCTTTTTCGCCATAAGCGAAACCGAACATACGTCCCATATCAAACTTCAGTTCCTGAAAATCTGTGTTCAGGCGGTAACCGCCAATTTCCTTTCTGTAAAGATAATGATCTGCGCTTTTTACGATTTTTCTGATCTGCGCATCAGTGGCAACATTTCCCATAATAGAGAAAACCTGGCCCGTGAGCATCATACGCACCTGTTCATGGTGGAAACCTTCCACTGCCTCTCCATGATTATCGTAATAGCTGTTATACCATCCTTCTTCGCTGTCTTTGCCATCAATCCATTCCTGTGAACGGATATGATCTGTCAGCCAGTTGGATTTCTGGATCAGGTTGGCGGCAAGTGTGGAGAGAGAGAAGTTTTTCTTTCTGCCGCTCAGGTTATGCCTGCAGCTTTTGGCATATTCAGTAAGAATCTTTTTCTTTTCAGATACACTGTCAAACATATCTGTCTGGTCGTTCAGCAGGATTTCAATTTCCTCTGACAGCGGGATACTGGTTTCGCCTGCAGATTCCATAAGGCGTAATATGGAAGCAAGAGTGTGGAGATTGCCCGCATAAGCACAGGTAAAGGCAACACTTTCACCATTTTCTGCTGCCATATCCAGGGCATCGTTCCAGTCAGCTCCGCGGAGACGGTAAATATTATGAACACCTACATCATAAAAAGCGGCAAGCTGCTGGATCAGAATGTGCTCCAGAACACTTCCGGTATATACCTGACCGTCTTCGGTGCGCTGTTTATTTCCATATGCGTCATTCCAGAGAGTATCAATTTCTGTGCCGCGCATGGTTTGTGCATCTTTAAAATAAGGAACCTGTTTCTTAAGGATTTCTATATCTCCGGTCTGATTAATATAAAGACTGGTCGTGATTAGCGGCCAGAGTGCATGATCCATCCATACACGTGCGATTCCGTTTCTGTCAGCGATAAAATTGCCGTCACCGTCTCCGATAATAGTAGCATTTGTACCATCAATACGTACGCCGCCATAATTCTTTTCAATCATGGCACCTACATTCTGAGGATTCATCAGCAGAAGAGAAAGACAATCCTGCCACAGATCACGCCATCCGCGTCCACCACGTCCGTAATCATGATGAGGAAGGAAAGAACAGCCAAATAAACGGCGCAGGAATGGCTGGAAACTTACCCATTTCATATAACTGTCAAAGTCAGGATCCTGTGTGTGGAAGTCAACGTTTACCTGTTTTTTCCAGTAAATTCTGGTTTCTTCCAGTGCATTTTTTACTTTATCGGAAGTAGTGTATTTTTCAAAAATATTTTCAATTTCTTCTTTACTGTCAGCAATACCTGATAATAAAATAAAGTCTGTTTTTTCACCAGGAGCCAGTGTGAAAGATGAGAAACAGAAAGCACCCATTGCTTCCTTTCCTGCTGCCATACTGTGTGCGGGAACTCCTTTATATCCTTCATATACTGTGCGTGGATGTGTATAGGTACCACCTTCTCCGATAAAATCTTCTACAGTCGGATAATAGGAAATCGGATTTTCTCCCTTTCCGGAACAGCCATTTACATAATAGATTTTATGATTTGGCTGATGTCCCCGCTCGTCAAATGACATGGTTGGGCAGACGTTGATTCCATGTTCTGTTGTCTCGATACGATGGAGCATGGAAGTGACATTTCGATGATCACGAATGTTATCCGCACTTCTTCCGTAAACAGGAATTGCACCATATGCAGTAAATTTCTGTACAGTATCTGTCTGGTTTTCAACCGTCACATACATAATCTCCACATTATCACTTTTGGGGATAAAAGAAGTAACTGTGGAGATGAGCCCAAGTTCTCTGGAAGTCCTTTTCAAAGTATGCCACATGAATCCGGCGGTTAGTTCACTGTCTTCCTGCCTGTCAGTAAAACGGTCGGCTTCCTGCTGAGTAGAGGAACCTGTTACAGAATAAGGAATGTGTCCTTCTTTTACGATCCAGAAATTTCTGGAAGAACGATTGTTATGAAGATTTTCGGAACTGACCGGTTCCAGCAGGAAGGTATCCTGATCAATTTTGCTGTCACCTCCAAGCACTGGTGTGACAGAACTTTTCAGACCTGCTTCTGATGCAAGAGGAAAATAAAGATAACTGGTATTTTCTGGTCTGTTCACACAAAAGCTTCCATGATTATCAATAAACTTAATATGTTTCAACTTTTTTCTCCTTCCATAAATATTGTATGGAAATTATATCGGAACTGAGATCTTTCGGAAATAAGAAACATGAAGTAAGTATCAGAATCATGACATAAAATAACACAATTTCAGAAAAATATATGAGTAGGTAATGAATCAGATTACGAATATTCATCTGGCTGATTTATAGAAAAATGGTACTTTTTATACAAAAATACTAATAAAAAAACAGAAAGATCATGATTTTAGGAAAGATTTCCTTATTAAATGACAAAATCTGTCTGTATATAAAAAGAACACAATGAGGTCATGAATCTGACATTTTGGTGGAAATTATAATATACCCGAAAAGCAGCTTAAGCTATAATCTGATACATCAGGTGAGGAAAGAAACTCACAAAGAGAAAAAAGAAAAAAGAAAAAGGAGGGCTTTTTTAATGAAAAAGAAAGCATTAGCTGTTTTACTTACAGCATCCGTAATTGCAGGTACAATGGGCGGAACCGCTACAATCGTACATGCAGATGAAGAAGGAAAAGTAATCAATATTTATTCCTGGAATGATGAATTCCGTCAGCGTCTGGAAGCAGTATATCCTGAAGTAAAAGAAACATCCAAAGACGGAACTGTAACAACATTAAACGATGGAACAGAAATTCACTGGATCATAAATCCAAATCAGGATGGTGTTTATCAGCAGAAACTTGATGAAGCTCTTATGAATCAGGCTGATGCATCAGCAGATGATAAGGTAGATATCTTCTTATCAGAAACAGATTATGTATACAAATATACAGATGCAGCAGCGGATGTGGCAATGCCTCTGAAAGATCTTGGAATTGATCCTGACAAAGATCTTGCAGATCAGTATGACTTTACAAAAACAACTGCATCTGATGCGGATGGAGTACAGAGAGGATCTACATGGCAGTGCTGCCCTGGACTTCTTGTATATCGTCGTGATATTGCCAAAGATGTGTTCGGAACCGACGATCCTGAAGAAGTAGGCAAGAAAATGAAAGACTGGGATACAGCAAAAGCTACAGCTGAAGAACTGAAAGCAAAAGGATATTACACATTTGCTTCTTATGCTGATACATTCAGACTGTATGGAAACAGCATTTCCCAGCCATGGGTAGAAGACGGTGCAACAACTGTTAATGTAGACCAGCAGGTAATGAACTGGATCAAAGATTCCAAAGAATGGCTGGATGCAGGATACCTGAATAAAACTGTAAAAGGTCAGTGGAATGATGACTGGAACAAAGCTATGGGATCTGAATCCAAAGTATTTGCATTCCTCTTCCCGGCATGGGGAATTGACTTTACATTGAAACCAAACTGGGATGGAGAAGATGGAGCATGGGCTGTTACAAATCCACCACAGGAATACAATTGGGGCGGTTCTTACATCCAAGCAGCAACAGGAACAGATAATCCGGAACATGCAAAAGATATCATTCTTGCACTGACAGGAAATAAGGACAATTTATTAAAGATTTCCAAAGATTATTCTGACTTTACAAATACAAAGAGTGGTATGCAGGAAGTTGCAACAGATGATACTTTCGCATCTGACTTCCTTGGCGGACAGAATCCATTTACATATTTCTCACCGGTTGCAGAGAACATCAAGATCGCACCACTTTCTGCTTATGACCAGGGATGTGTAGAACTGATCCAGAACGCTTTCAGCGATTACTTCCAGGGTCAGGTAGACTATGACAAAGCAAAATCAAACTTTGAAACAGCAATCAAAGAACGTTATCCGGAAATCCAGGAAGTTAACTGGGCTGAATAATAAACGCTTTTGAATTGACAGTTAAAAAGTTTCAGGTGTAAATAACCTGTACAGATGCATTTGTATTTGCCAGACACGCATGAACGAGATGTGTGTCTGGCACTAATATGTAAAGGAAGGAATGCTGAACTATGAAAAAAAAGAAAAGCATCAGCTATGCAAAATGGGGATACATCTTTATCCTTCCATTTTTTATAACTTTTTTAATCTTTTCTTTGATTCCGCTGGTAGATACTGTACGTTATAGTTTCTATGAATATTATCGTTCAGGAATTAAAGAAATCGGACCGAATTTTATTGGAATGGCAAACTATCTGAGTCTGTTGAAGTCAGATATGTTCAAATACGGTGCTAATACACTGATTCTGTGGGTAATCGGATTTGTACCGCAGATCGTGATCGCACTGGTTCTGGCATGCTGGTTTACAGATGCGCGTCTGAAGATCCATGGACAGCAGTTTTTCAAGGTTGTTATTTATCTTCCTAACCTGATCATGGCTTCTGCATTTGCATTATTGTTCTTTACCATGTTCTCTACCAACGGACCGATTAACTCTATTCTGATGTCTCTGGGATGGGTTAAAAAACCGATAGATTTCCTGGGTTCTGTAATCGGAACCAGATCTCTGGTCGGATTTATGAACTTCCTGATGTGGTTTGGTAATACAACAATTATGCTGATGGCTGCTGTTATGGGTATCAGTATGGATATTTTTGAAGCATCTGAACTGGATGGCTGTAACAGTATCAAGAGATTTTTCTATATCACACTGCCGCTGATTCGTCCGATCCTTGCTTATACACTGATCACATCTATCATCGGTGGTCTTCAGATGTTCGATGTTCCTCAGATTCTTACAAATGGACAGGGAAATCCGGACCGTACATCTATGACTCTGATCATGTTCCTGAACAGCCATTTAAAGAGCAAGAACTATGGTATGGCAGGTGCACTGTCCGTATATCTGTTTATTGTCAGCGGTATTTTATGTATGATCGTATATAAGATGACAAATGACACAGACCCGGATGGTTCCAAGAAAGCTGCAAAGAAAAAAGCAAAAGAAGAAAGAAGGAGGAGATAAACTATGAAATCAAATACATCAGGTCGTGTGCGCAGTATTTTTGTTCATCTTGTGCTGATCTTTTTATCCTTCCTGTGTCTGTTTTTCTTTTACATTCTGATTGTAAATGCAACACGTTCCCATGCGGATCTGCAGAAAGGATTTTCAGCACTTCCCGGAAAATATTTTCTTGAGAATCTGAAGAATGTGGCAAATGACGGAAGTTTCCCGATGTTCCGCGGTATTCTTAACAGTGTTGTTGTATCTTCCTGCAGTGCGGCACTTTGTACATATTTTTCTTCTTTGACAGCTTATGGTCTGTATGCTTATGATTTTAAAATGAAGAAAGCAGCTTTTACCTTTATTATGGCAATTCTTGTTATGCCTACACAGGTAACAGCAATGGGATTTTTACGACTGATCACAAAGATGGGAATGTATGATTCTTTACTTCCGTTGATTATTCCGTCAATTGCATCTCCGGCAGTCTTTTACTTTATGTACAGTTACCTTCAGTCTTCCCTTCCTTTATCCCTTGTGGAAGCGGCAAGAATTGATGGCTCCGGAGAATTCAGAACCTTTAACAGTATTGTACTTCCGATCATGAAACCGGCAGTAGCAGTACAGGCAATCTTTACTTTCGTAGGATCCTGGAACAATTACTTCGTCCCTGCCCTGATCATTCAGTCAAAGAGCAAAATGACAGTGCCGATCCTGATCGCAACTCTGCGTGGTGCTGATTATATGAACTTTGATATGGGTAAAATTTACATGATGATCACTGTTGCGATCGTGCCAATCATTATTGTATATCTGCTTTTATCCAAATACATTATTGCAGGTGTAACACTTGGTGGTGTAAAAGAATAATGAGAATTAAGAACCCCCATAGAGAGAATGCTATGGAGGTTCTTTTCATGAGAATTATAATATTAAAAACAGGAGTATAATTATATGAAGAAATGGATTTACAGTGGAACTAGAGAAGAACAGCCGTCAGAGAGAGAACTGATGCATGGAAAGCTTGCCAGAAAAGCGGCGTCAGAAGGCATTGTTCTGCTGAAAAATGAAGGAATTCTTCCATTAAAGAAAGATACAGCTGCTGCACTTCTTGGGTATGGAGCAGAGAAAACCGTAAAGGGTGGAATTGGTTCTGGAGATGTTAACAACAGAAAGAATATTTCTATTTATCAGGGACTGAAAGAAGCAGGAGTAAAAATTGTAAGCGAAGACTGGATCAGCGATTATCACAATCGCTATGAGCAGGCGAGAGAGGCGTGGAAAGAAAAAGTTCTGGAAGAAGCTAAGAAAGTAGATAATCCTTTTGATGCCTATGCAGAGAATCCTTTTGCAATGCCGCTGGGACGTAAGGTGGCAGAGGAAGATATCTGTGAAGCAGATGTGGTGATTTATGTGATTAGTCGTATTTCAGGAGAAGGAAAAGACCGCCGCAAAGTAAAGGGAGATTACTATTTAAGCGAGAGAGAAGAGGAAGATTTACGTTATCTTGCAGAAATGAACAAACCTGTGATCCTTATTCTTAATGCAGGTGGTCCTGTGGAGCTGACAGATATTCTGGAACAGACAGACAATATAAAAGGAATCTTAAATATTTCTCAGCTTGGGCAGGAAGGGGGAGATGCCCTGGCTGATGTACTTCTGGGAAAAGAAGTGCCGGGCGGTAAACTGACAACAACCTGGGCAAGGCGATACGAGGATTATCCGGCTTCAGAAGAGTATGGGTATCTGAATGGCAATCTGGAAAAGGAAAAATACAAAGAAGGTATTTATGTAGGTTACAGATATTTTGACAGCTTTGACAAAAAGGTGATGTTTCCGTTTGGGTTTGGTCTTTCTTATACTATGTTTGAGATGAAGTGTTGCAGCATAAATATGGAAGAAAGTAAGATCAGAGCAGAGGTTCAGGTTACAAATACAGGAAATGAATATGCTGGTAAAGAAGTGGTACAGATTTATGTTACGCTTCCGCAGACAGAACTGGAAAAAGAGTATAAGAGACTGGCAGGTTTTGCAAAAACCAGACTTCTGAAGCCGGGAGAAACACAAACACTTACTGTTGAGATTCCACAGAAACAACTGGCTTCTTTCAATGAGGAAACACATACATGGATAGTGGAAAAAGGCAAATATGGCATTCTGGTCGGAAACAGTTCAGACAAACTGAAACTGGAAGCAGTTCTGGTAGTTTCAGATGATACAGTACTGGAACAGATGGATAAAATCTGTCCGCTTCAGGAAGAACTGGAACAGATTCATTTGACAAAAGAATTGAAAGAAAAATCTGTGCAGAGACAGGAAAAACTGATAACAGCGCAGGTTCCGGAATATTATTTTAAACCTGCGATGATACCGGCAAAATCGGAAAATGCCGGAAAAAATCAGGAAAATCTGACAGAGGAAGAAAAAAGATTTGTTTCTGTTCTGGAAGACAGAACTACAGAAGAGCTGATTCCTCTGCTTTATGGAAAGATTTCAGAGAATATCAGTACTCTTGGTGCAGCAGGGATTCGAGTGCCGGGATCAGCAGGTGAAACCTGCGGTAC
Organism: Blautia sp. HCP3S3_C12; assembly: GCF_052064155.1. Taxonomy (NCBI): domain Bacteria; kingdom Bacillati; phylum Bacillota; class Clostridia; order Lachnospirales; family Lachnospiraceae; genus Blautia; species Blautia sp. HCP3S3_C12. The sequence goes on from NZ_JBQHWC010000001.1 coordinate 408,422, forward strand.
TTTGGAAGAGTATGGAATCCCCTCTCTTGTTATGGCGGACGGTCCGGCAGGTATCCGCCTCAGACAGTGGTATGAAGTAGATAAAGAGACAGACAGCATTTATGAAATGGGAGTTCTTGGTTCACTGGAAAATGGAATTCTGGAACCTGGTGTGCATCATGAGAATGCAGATACTTATTATCAGTACTGTACTGCTTTTCCGGTAGGAACAGCACTGGCACAGACCTGGGATACAGATCTTATGACAGAGTTTGGAAAAGCAATCGCAGAAGAAATGGAAGAATTTCATGTGAATCTGTGGCTTGCACCAGGCATGAATATCCACAGAAATCCATTATGTGGAAGAAATTATGAATATTATTCAGAAGATCCATATCTGTCAGGGATGCTGGCAGCAGCAGTGACCCGGGGTGTTCAGAGCAAGTCAGGATGTGGCGTAACAATCAAGCATTTTGCATGCAATAATCAGGAAGATAACCGCATGGGTGTTGACTCCTGTGTATCCGAACGTGCGCTCAGAGAAATCTATCTTCGCGGATTTGAAATTGCAGTAAAAGAAGGAAATCCTGTTTCTATTATGACTTCCTATAATCTTATCAACGGTATTCATGCGGCGAACAGCAAAGATCTGTGCATGACAGTTGCCAGAAAAGAATGGGGATTTGACGGAGCAATTATGTCAGACTGGAACACAACAGTTCCGGAAAATGGAAGCATTCCATGGAAATGTGTGGCAGCAGGCAATGACATTATCATGCCTGGAAATCCGGATGATGATAAGAATATTCGCCAGGCATATAAAGAAGGTAAACTTACAGAAGAAGAAATCCGAAATTGTGCCGGACATCTGGTATCTATGATCCGTAGATTAGAGCGTACAGATTGTTGAAATGATTTTTCAAACACGCTCTAAATGAAAACAGATAGAATTCTGGCATATGCTGAAAACACAGTAATGAGAGGACAATATTAATTATTAAAATCAATCGGAAGACCATCAGAGGCCTTCCGATTGATTTAATGCTCATAATAACTGGATTTTTTATTTGCATCAGCAGATTTTCAGTAGATTTTCAAAGGAGAAAATCTCTTTTTCAGACATTAATTCTTCAAATCTGTTCAGGTTAAGATCTGAGTGTTCCAGTTCTCTTGAAAACTGATAACAGATACGGATCTGGTCATCCAGCTTAAACTGCCGGTTGTTTTTCAGATAGGTTCCCACATTTAATTCATGGATAAACAGGGTGCACACAACTGCCATTTTCACCTTGGCGAAGATCTCATCATCATAAACTGCACCACAGAAATAGGTATAGATCCAGTAAACAAGAAGCTGTTCCCCCTGAATCTGCCAGTCAGGATAGGAGAAATCAAATTCACTTTTCTGCCAGGAATAAAGATTTTCGGAGTCAGACTGCGGATCTGTATTTCCATTATACAGTGGAGTCAGACAATTCTTTAAGTATTCCTGCCATCCTGGGCGCAGAACCTCCATTTCCGGAACAACAGTTTTCCACATTTTTTTAAATAATTGTTCTGGTGTATTTACGCAGGCAGATGCAGCAGAACTGTTTTCTATGTTATCTGCATTTATACGAGAGTAAATTTTACTGCAAAATCTATCTCCGTATCCGGAATCTTCATGTCGTTTTCGCATTTCTTCCCATTTAAAGAGTTCATTTTTATTTACACATAACTGGAAATCATGTGCAGCAGCCAGAAGTTTCCACAGACGTTTCTGCATGGGTACAGCTCTGTCCTGGATGATATCTATAAGCATATCACGGGTGTCCATAAGTGCAGTGAACAGGAAATAATCAAAGTCATCATAGACTTCTTCTTTTGTCTTTTTTTCTTTTGTGATAAAGTGTACCTTTTCTTTTTGGGAAAGTAAAATCCTTGCTGCCTCAGGACAGGAGAGCGACAGGGAAATCTCACGCAGACCTTCAAATTCTTCAATATGTCTAGGATAATTTCTGCAGGTTCTGCAGAACATTTCCGGTCCTGCTTCTGTGTGGATATCACACAGGTTCTCTTCGTTGAGAAAAGCACAGCGTCTGTTATACTGGCGGAAAACATGATGTTTCCAGTCAATATCATTGTGCAGGCGATTGCGGAACGGACCTTTAAAGTGCTGGTACTTCTTCAGTGTCTGATCGTCAATCACGATCTGCCATCCTGCGCAGCAGGTATCCGGACAGGCTCCTGCAATGCAGGAAAATTCTTTATAGTAATCTGGAAATGTAAATTGCATGGTATCACATTGCTTCCTTTCGTTTTTTCTTGAGTTTGCGGTAATTTCCTGCAGTCATTCCACAGGATTTGCGGAAGCTCTGAGAGAGATAGCTTTGAGAGGAGAATCCTGTGAGATGTGCAATATCTGAAATCCCATAATCAGTATTTTCCAGAAGTTCCTTGCACACTTCGATGCGTTTCCGGTTCAGATAATTGATAGGAGAAATCCCATAATATTTTGTAAATTCATGACTCAGATAATACTTATTAAGATGACTGAGTTCTGAGAGGTGATCCAGAGTAATATTTTCCCCGTAATTGGAGTCAAGATAACGCTTAATATGAGCGCACTCTTTACTTGGATGCTGTGCGGTGATCAGTTCAAATGGTGAATCCGTAATGCGCCGAAGCTGCAGGATCAGAATATCCAGCATATGACTGCAGATGGTTTCATATCCTTCAGACTGTCTGTCCAGCTCCTGAAACAGAGAATTAAAGTAAAATAACAAATCTGTTTTCTTTTCATGACAGTTAAAAATGCGATACTCTTTATGGGCGTTAAAGGAAAAACACAGTCCGTCCACACCTACAGTAAAATAACTCAGAGGAGGACTCCCTTTGGAGATTTCAGTGTGATTGATATGTGGATTAATGATGACCAGATCGTCCTTTGAGATTGGGAAAATCTGATCATCGATCAGAAAATCTCCCTGACCGTCACGTACATAGAACAATTCTGTAAAGGCATGAGAGTGAGGAATACTGGGCCAGTCACCCTCGTAGCGGGAAGAAGTATTTAAAAGCGTAATATTCTGAGCTGTTGGGTGTTCGGGGCTGAAACGAAATGATTGTGAGCTCATGGCAGATTCTCCTTTCTTCTGTTTACGGCAGATGAGTATATTTGTAGCAATTTTGTTTGTGGATTCTGAATGACAATATTTTCTATAATACCATAATTTTTTTGTAAGAGCAAGATTTCTAAAAAACAAAGCAAAAAGTGAATTGAAAAAAATTTGAAAGAAAGTATTTTATAAACAGATAGACTGAAAATAATGTGATTACAGAAGTGAACGGACAGTAATTATCCGCTTGTCAGCAAAATGAAGGAGGTAACAGAAAATGGGAAAAGGTCGTGTAACCATACCAACTGACCTGGATGTAGTTCCACAGACACTGGAAATGATAGAAGAGTGGGGCGCTGATGCTATACGTGACTGTGACGGAACAGAATTTCCGCAGAAATTAAAAGACACAGGTGCCAAAATTTATGCAACCTACTATACAACCCGTAAGGACAATGCCTGGGCGAAAGCACATCCGGAAGAAATCCAGCAGATGTATATATGACATCCTTCCACACAGCGGTTGCAGATACACTGGAGATTCATCTGATGGATCACCTCTATCCGGATATGCTTGCAGTCAACACAAGAGATGATATCCGCAGATGGTGGGAAGTAATGGATCGTACCACAGGAGAGCCGGTACCGACAGATCAGTGGTCATATGAAGAAGAGACAGGAAATGTAGTGATCTTATCTGCGAAACGCTTCCATGAATATACTGTAAGTTTCCTGACATATATTATGTGGGATCCTGTACATATGTACAATGCAGTAGTAAATGACTGGAAAGACGTAGAACCGCAGATTACATTTGATGTGCGTCAGCCGAAAACAAGAGCACACTCTCTGGAACGTCTGCGCAGATTTCTGGATACTCATGAGTATGTAAATATTGTAAGATTTACTACTTTTTTCCATCAGTTTACGCTTGTGTTTGATGAACTTGCAGGAGAGAAATATGTAGACTGGTTTGGTTATTCTGCATCTGTCAGCCCATATATTCTGGAGCAGTTTGAGAAAGAAGTGGGCTATCCTTTCAGAGCTGAATATATCATTGATCAGGGATATATGAACAATACATACAGAGTCCCGTCTAAAGAATTCAAAGATTTCCAGGCATTCCAGAGAAGAGAAGTAGCGAAGCTTGCCAAACAGATGGTAGATATCGTACATGAATACGGAAAAGAGGCCATGATGTTCATGGGAGATCACTGGATTGGCATGGAACCGTTTATGGACGAATTTGCATCTATCGGACTGGATGCTGTAGTGGGAAGTGTTGGAAACGGAGCAACCTTACGTTTATTCAGTGACATTAAGAATGTGAAATATACAGAAGGAAGATTCCTGCCATATTTCTTCCCGGATACCTTCCATGAAGGAGGAGATCCTGTAAAAGAGGCAAAGGTGAACTGGGTAACAGCAAGAAGAGCAATCTTAAGAAGCCCGATCCAGAGAATAGGTTACGGCGGATGTCTGAAACTTGCCCTTGAATTCCCGGATTTTGTACAGTATATCAAAGAAGTATGTGAGGAATTCCGTACTCTGTATGATAATATTCAGGGAACAACTCCCTATTGCGTGAAACGTGTGGCAGTTCTGAACTGTTGGGGAAAAACATCAGTGGCAGGGCAAATTCTTCCAGCTGGATGATATTCTTGGTGTGGAAGAGGAGCATGGATTCAATCTGAACACTGATAAATATAACTGGGAAGAACACAGAGATCATTTTATCCTGCAGGATGCAGAGGGAGATGTTGATTTTGGAGAAGGCAAGAAGAATATTTATGCATTGCCGGAGACAGAAATCCTGATCCAGAAAGAACAGGAAGTACAGATGGCTGTAAAGAAATTCGGAAAAGGAAGAGGCGTTTATATCAGTGGACTTCCATACAGCTTTAAAAACAGCCGTATATTCTACAGAGCAGTTCTCTGGTCAGCATCTGCTGAGGAAGAACTTTACTGTTGGTATTCCACTAACTACAATGTAGAAGTACATGCTTATGTAAAGAATGGTAAATATTGCGTAGTAAATAATACTTATGAGCCACAGGATACTACTGTTTACAGAGGAGACGGAAGCAGCTTTCGGTTACATCTGGAGACAAATGAGATTAAGTGGTATCAGATTTAACTGAATAAAGAAGTTTTTTTGGATCAGATATTCAGTTATGAATAGCATTTAAGAGGGGAATCTTATCTGTCTGACAAAAAAAGAATAGATTAATGAAACAGGATTGTTGTATAAAAAGTATATTAGATTATATATACGACAATCTTGTTCCTTTTTTAATAATAAAAATTTAAAAATATGATGATTCTACCAAAGAGGATTGTTTGATAACTAAATAAAAATAGACAAAATATATTGAAGTACACATGAAATTATTGTAAAATAAAACGAAAGTTAAGCTTTTGGAAAGGAAGCGCAATTTGTGGAAAAAAGATATACGATTGGTGTAATGGTGGGAAATGCAAATTCTCCGCATACGATGGATCTGATGCAGGGGATTTTTCATACAGCTCAATCTATAGATGTTAATATTGTATTTTTTCTTGGAATTCACAGCAGTTATTATTATAAATCTTATTTTGGAGAAGATATAGAGGATGACTACGATTATCAGTTTAATGTTGTATATGATTATCAGGCATTTGCAGATATAGATGCACTGATCATTGCCTATGGATCACTCTGTATTTTTCTGGATGAAAATGAGAGCAGTGTATTTTTGAAAAAATACAAAGATAAGCCAAGGGTTCTTCTTGAAGAAAGAGACCAGACCGGAGAAGCCACTTCTATTATTGCTGATAATTACAATGGAATGTACACAATTACAGAACATCTGATAAGGGATCATGGTTTTAGCAATTTCACCTATCTTGCAGGTCCCCATGGAAATACAGATGCCAGAGAACGCAGACAGGCAGTCTATGATGTGATGAAAAAATATGAGATTCCTTTCGGACCGGAGCGGATTGCCTATGGAGATTATTCATCCTGTGTACATAGGCAGGTCAATCAACTTTTGGATGCCTATCCGGACATGGAAGCAATGATCTGTGCAAATGATGTGATGGCAGAGACTGCATACAGGGAATGCGGAAAAAGAGGCTTGGTAGTAGGAAAAGATATTGCCATTACCGGTTTTGATGACTGGGAACTTGCAAAAACAATGAATCCGCCACTGACAACTGTATTACAGAATGCCTTTGATATGGGGGATATGGCAGTACTTGATGCTTTAGAATTGTGTAAAGGTGGGAAAAATCACTCTATCGTAATTCCGGCAGAAGTGAAGATCCGTGAATCCTGTGGATGCTCTGCACGAAAAAAATTTCATAAAAAAATTTTGATTTCTGAAGAAAAAATACAATGGTCAGATATTACAGAGAGATGCCTGAATGATATAATGAAGGAGATTCTTTCAGAAAATTCAAACAAGGTATTAAAAGATGAAGTACAGGAGCATCTGAGAACTATTTTAAAAGTAGATTTCAGAATTACAGAGAGCGAAGATAATCTAAAGAGAGGGCTGCAAAGTTTATTTCTCAGCAAAACAGGAAATCTGATCAGCATGCATTCTTTGATGAAAGCTCTGGATCAGTTTGTTGATGAATGTATTCGAATAGAATTAAACAAAGAAAAACCGGACAGGGAAAATATCAGGAATCTGCTTCTGCGGAAAAGGCTGCTGAATGATAAAATTATGGCATATAATATCAAAAAAGAGAAAGAACGTTTCAGTACCTTTCAGCAGGAGAGCTGGTTTGTACCGTTGATTTCCAAGGATATGTTATCTCATATGAATGATGAGCGGGAAATGTACAGGCGGGCACTTGTAAAATTAAATGCATTAAATGCCAAGGCTTCATATCTTTATATTTTTGAGAAACCTGTAGCCCATTACAGGAATGATGAATGGAAATGTCCGGAGAAAATGTATTTGGTTGCGCGCCAGATTGGCGGCGAGGTCATAGCTTATAAAGAGGGAGAACGTTCGGAAGTTTTCAGTGGGTTTTCCGCTGATGGAAAGATTAGATGTAACAAGAAGGATGACAGTAATTATGTTGCAACCGTTCTTTGCCTTTTTTCAGGAGAAATGCAATATGGGATTCTGGTGACAGAAATTGATCCTGCAAATCTGTCATTGTTTTATCTGATCAGCAGACAGATCGGAAATATGCTTCGTATGTATCAGATGTCCAGAGAACAGAAAAAGATGCAGCAGAAGCTGGAGATCCTTGTCAGAGAGATTGAGGAGAAGAATGAAGTTTTAAATTTCCTTTCTGAATCAGATGCCCTGACCGGATGTCTGAACAGAAGAGGGTTTATGGAAAAAGCAGTACAGATGAACCGGGAGTACGAGGGGAAAGAGGTTGTAATTCTTTTTGCAGATCTGGATCACCTGAAAGAAATTAATGACTGCTTTGGACATATAGAAGGGGATTTTGCCATCAGGCGATGTGCGGAGGTATTGAAATCAGCAGCAGGAAAACAGAGTATCACCGGAAGAATAGGTGGAGACGAATTCTGCGCAATGATTCCTGGAAATGCGCAGGATGGGCAGAAGCTCAGAGAACGGATCCAGGAGGAAAATCTTGCATTTAATATGAAATCAGAAAAGCCATATTATGTGGAACTGTCTATAGGATATCATGTGATCCGTTGCGGTGGCGATCTGATAATCTCCGAGGCATTTAAGGATGCAGATAAGGCTCTTTATGAAGAGAAGAAGAAGAGAAGAAAATCCGTGAAAAAGTAAAAAACAAAAGGGATGCGAATGATTCGCATCCCTTTCATAATTATCTGGACAATTTAAATTATAACTGAGGACCAGCTGCAACAAGTGCTTTACCAGCAGCGTTTCCTTCGTATTTAGCAAAGTTCTTGATGAATCTTCCGGCAAGATCTTTTGCTTTTTCTTCCCATTCAGAAGCGTTAGCATATGTGTCACGAGGATCAAGGATACCTGTGTCTACGCCGTTAAGCTCTGTAGGAACTTCGAAATCGAAGAATGGAATCTTCTTAGTAGGAGCGTTAAGGATATCTCCGTTAAGGATTGCATCGATGATACCACGAGTATCTTTGATGGAGATACGTTTTCCTGTTCCGTTCCATCCTGTGTTAACCAGGTAAGCTTTTGCTCCGCTCTTTTCCATTTTCTTAACAAGTTCTTCTGCGTATTTTGTCGGATGCAGTTCAAGGAATGCCTGTCCGAAGCAAGCAGAGAATGTAGGTGTAGGCTCTGTGATTCCACGCTCTGTACCAGCAAGTTTAGCTGTGAATCCAGACAGGAAATAGTACTGAGTCTGAGCTTCTGTCAGGATAGATACCGGAGGAAGTACTCCGAAAGCATCTGCGGACAGGAAGATTACGTTCTTAGCTGCCGGTGCAGAAGAAATCGGGCGAACGATGTTTTCAATGTGGTTGATCGGATAAGATACACGAGTATTCTCTGTTACGCTCTTATCTGCGAAATCAATCTTGCCTTCAGCATCAAGTGTTACGTTCTCAAGAAGAGCGTTACGTTTGATCGCATTGTAGATGTCTGGCTCAGATTCTTTGTCAAGGTTGATAACTTTAGCGTAGCATCCGCCTTCGAAGTTGAATACGCCGTTGTCATCCCAACCATGCTCGTCATCACCAATCAGGAGACGTTTCGGGTCTGTGGAAAGAGTTGTTTTACCTGTTCCGGAAAGACCGAAGAAGATAGCTGTGTTTTCGCCGTTCATATCTGTGTTTGCAGAGCAGTGCATGGAAGCCATGCCTTTCAGTGGAAGGAAGTAGTTCATCATAGAGAACATACCTTTCTTCATTTCTCCGCCGTACCATGTGTTTACGATAACCTGCTCTTTAGTTGTGATGTTGAACATTACAGCTGTTTCAGAGTTAAGGCCTAATTCTTTATAGTTTTCAACTTTAGCTTTGGAAGCGTTGTATACAACGAAATCTGGCTCGAAGTTTTCAAGTTCTTCAGCTGTTGGCTGGATGAACATATTTGTTACGAAATGTGCCTGCCAAGCAACTTCAACGATGAAACGGATAGCCATACGAGTATCTTTGTTAGCACCGCAGAATGCATCTACTACGAAAAGTCTCTTGTTGGAGAGCTCTTTTTTAGCGATTTCTTTTACTGCATTCCATGCTTCCTGAGTTGCAGGATGGTTATCGTTTTTGTATTCGTCTGTTGTCCACCATACTGTATCTTTGGAGTTCTCATCCATAACGATGTATTTATCTTTAGGAGAACGTCCTGTGTAGATACCTGTCATAACGTTAACTGCACCAAGTTCGCTGACCTGACCTTTTTCAAAGCCTTCCAGTTCCGGTTTGGTTTCTTCTTCAAATAATACTTCATAAGAAGGGTTGTAGACAATTTCTGTAGTTCCGGTAATGCCATACTTGCTTAAATCGATTTTTGCCATCTTACGTTTAACCTCTTTTCTTCGTTAATGAAAGCGCCTGTTTAAACAGGCTTAAGATACCTTACCATAAAAGCGAATGGGTATCGCTTCTCTTCTACTATTATACATATTTAACGCTTAAAATCAACAGGATTTTTGCCTTTTTTTGAAATTTGTTAAAGATTTATCAACTTAAATTTGATGAAAAAACCGTCATTTTTCACAAAAGGTATGTAAATTTATTATGGTGGCAATATGGGAATACTATTCGTGGATATGATAATATTCTGTCTGACTGGAACAGGCAGGAAAGACAACCAGGAAATACTAACCAGGAGAGTTGCCACTATGTGGTTGTGCCGAAGAAAGATGCATGTTAAAATAGGAAAGAATTATCCGGCTGAAAAATGACAGAGTATTATACAGCAGAGAAAAATAAAGAGAGGATGAAGATTATCAAAACTTATTATTTAATTGATTATGAAAATGTAGGAAGTGAAGGCTTCAAAGGATGTGGTAAATTACGGGAAACAGATATTATCCATCTTTTTTATACAGACAACAGCAGAAAAATAGATCTTGATATTATTAATGATCACGGAGAAGCAAAGCTGGTCACACATAAAGTACCGACAGGAAATCAGTCTGCAGATATGCATCTGGGCTCTTATCTGGGATATCTGATAGGAAAAGAATGCACAGGTCAGGATGAAGAATGCAAAATTGTTGTAATCAGCAAAGATACAGGCTTTGACCATATTATAGAATTCTGGAAAGCAGAAGAAAATGTGAAAATCTCCAGAAACGAAAAGATTTCCGGAAAACAGGTACAGACAAGAAAACAGGTAAAAAAACAGACCGGTAAAGAAAAAGACGGACAGATGATCGAACAATCTGGTCAAAAAACAGAAAAACAGTTGAATGAACAACCTGAAAAGCAGTTTTCCAAACAATCAGAGAATCAGAATACAAAAAAGCCAAAACAAAAGATAATTGACATGAAAGCCGGAACAAAGAAATTACAGCAGGAATTAGTATTGGTTCTCGACAAGGCAGGCATGCCAAAGGAAGTGGTAAACTATGTTTCCACAACTGTGGAGAAAAATGCAGAAGACAAAAACAGAAAGCAGCAGATTTACAGATCTATCATTTCTAAATACGGACAGACAAAAGGACTGAATATCTATAACCATATTAAAAAGAAAATCTAATGGAATAAAAAATAACGGGATAAAAGAAGGAGGCCGGGAACCTCATCGATTCCCGGCAAAAGTATGAAAAAGAAAAAGTTTTGTTTGCAATTACTCTTTGCTCTGTACAGGTAATAATATAACCGGAAAATGTGAGAAATATGTGGTGAGAATTTGAAAAAAATGTGAAATGGATGGAAATTTAAAATGAACAGGCAGGAAAAGAGAAAATATAGCAGGAACAATAATTCTTAAAAAAATGGGAGAAAGCATTAGACTATGAATATACAGATTTTTGGTACAAAGAAAAACTTTGACAGCAAGAAAGCAGAACGCTATTTCAAAGAACGGGGAATTAAATATCAGTTTATAGATATGAAAGAAAAAGGCTTAAGTAAAGGAGAATTCCAATCCGTCTGCCAGGTAGTTGGCGGTTATAACAAGCTGATAGATACTGACTGCAAGGATAAAGACCTGCTGGCATTGATCACTTATATTGCGGAGGAAGACAAAGCAGAGAAAATCCTCGAAAACCAGAGCATCGTCAAAGTCCCTGTGGTAAGAAACGGAAAACAGGCGACAGTAGGATATCAGCCGGAGATTTGGAAAAATTGGAAATAAATTTTTCATGGTAAAGAAATGGATGTCAGAGTGTTTATGAAAATTTCATAATATATATACTGTTCAGAAATGAAATACAGTGCTATATTAGTAAAAAAAGAGGAGGAAACAGAATGGCAAATGTATTTGATACAGCAAAATATATTCTGGAGAAGTCGGGTAAAATGTCAACCATGAAACTTCAGAAGTTATGCTATTATTCTCAGGCATGGGCACTTGTCTGGGATGATGCTCCTTTATTTGATGAAGATTTTCAGGCATGGGCAAATGGACCGGTATGTCCGGAATTATTTTTCAAGACAAAGGGAATGTATTCTGTCAGTGCAAAAGATGAAACCGGTGGGGAAGAGAATCTTACAGATGACCAAAAAGATACAATTGGCAAAGTACTGGAATATTATGGAGGCCATGATGCACAGTGGCTGAGCCAGTTAACACATATGGAAGATCCCTGGTTGAAAGCCAGAAAAGGAGTTCCTTCGGGAATGGGATGTAACAATATAATTACAAAAGAAAGTATGGCATTATATTATGGCGGCCTATAAGAAATATAAACAAGTCAGACAGAGAGAAATTCCTAAGGGAAAAAATATTGCTCAGGGCGGAAACCCTGAGCAATATTATTCGGAAAATCCAGCCTGGTCTTTTGCCAGTTCAGATCAGGAAATGTGGTCATTTTCACAAAAACATATAGGAAATACGATTTGGACAGAAATAATTCCTCGACTGAGAGCTTTTGAAAGTCAGACGTGGAGTGAAATTCTGGTTAAAGATAAGAAACAAAACCATTCGATTATTGTAAATGATCTTAATAAGAGTGCACAAGATCGACTGGCATCAAAATATATTGAAGCAGAATCACTGATATCACTACGACTTACTGGTAGTCACAGACTTTATGGATACATGACAGGACGTGTTTTTAATGTACTGTGGTATGATGATAATCATGGTGATAATAATGCCTGTGTATGCAGGTCTTATTTGAAACATACATGATTATCAGGCAGGAAGAAATAGATATATATAACGAGGAGAAAAGATGGCAAAGATCAGAATCATAAAGAAAAATAATGACTGTAGCATGGAATACGAAGTAGGCGATATTTGTGAGGTCACAGGTACCTGGTATGGCGGCGTCCACATCAATGGTCGCTCCGGAATCCCGGTTTCCCTTGATAAAGAAGAATATATGGAACTCAACACAGAACCGGAAGAACCTGACAGTGCTGAAAATGAAAACACATCGGAACCACCGGAACACGATATCCATGCAGGCGACATTGTACAGCATTTCAAAAGAGAATGGGTATCCCCGGATACTTCTGAATATCTCTATAAAGTCCTTGCAGTAGCCCATCATACAGAAAACGGTGAAAAACTGATGATCTATCAGGCACTTTACGCACCTTTCAAAATCTGCGCCAGACCCTATGATATGTTTATGAGTGAAGTGGACAGAGACAAATATCCGGATATTAAACAGAAGTACAGATTTGAAAAATATACTGAAAAATAGATGATTGATATTTTATGGAATTGCTATAGTAAAACAGGCACTTTTGCCTGTACAAAAACACTTTGTCGTTGTATAGTAATAACAAATAATAACAGCACACGTTTCCAGAGATTTTATAGGATTATCTGAAAAAATGTGCAGAAAGAACGAAAGGGAAGGAAATATGCAGAAGGTATTAGTAGTTGTAGACATGCAGAATGACTTCATCGACGGAGCTCTTGGAACAAAAGAGGCAGTTGCCATTGTACCTGGTGTAAAAGAGAAAATCGAAAATTTTGATGGAGTTGTTCTTTTTACCAGAGACACCCATGAGACTTACTATCTTGACACCCAGGAAGGAAAGAAGCTTCCTGTACCGCATTGTATCCGTGACACTGAAGGCTGGCAGATCAGAAGCGAATTAGATGCACTCAGAAAAACAGAACCCATTGATAAAGAAACCTTTGGTTCCACAGACCTTGCAGGAGAACTGGTGGCAATGAATGAGGATAATGAAATCGAAAGTATCACATTCGTAGGTTTATGCACAGACATCTGTGTTATTTCCAATGCACTTCTGGCAAAAGCATCTCTCCCGGAAGTTCCGATCATCGTAGACGCTAAATGCTGCGCAGGCGTAACACCGGAAAGCCATGAGAATGCACTGAAAGCAATGGAAGCATGTCAGATCCAGATTGACAGATAAACTGCGGAGCAGTTATTCAGTTATGAGCAAGCAGCAAAGCAGATGATTTTATCTGCCTGACAATTCAGATATGAGGAGTGACAAAATAATGAAAACAATTACACGAGATGAGGCATTCACATTATTAAAGAAATACAACAAGGATCCCTTCCACATTCAGCATGCTCTGACTGTAGAAGCAGTAATGAAATGGTATGCCAGTGAACTTGGCTATGGCGAAGATGCAGAATACTGGGGAATTGTAGGGCTCCTCCACGACATCGACTTTGAACTATATCCGGAAGAACACTGTCTGAAAGCTCCGGAAATGCTCCGCGAAGCAGGCGTAGGCGAAGACGTGATCCATTCAGTTGTATCCCACGGCTACGGCATCACAGTAGGATGTGGCGCAACCATTGATGTAGCACCGGAACACGAAATGGAAAAAGTACTCTTTGCGGCGGACGAACTTACAGGACTTATCTGGGCAGCAGCACTTATGAGACCATCCAAAAGCACAAAAGACATGGAACTCAAATCCCTCAAGAAGAAATACAAAAGCAAAGGCTTCGCAGCAGGATGCTCCAGAGAAGTCATCGAGCGAGGCGCCGAACAACTCGGCTGGGAACTGCAGAAGCTGCTCACTATGACACTGCAGGCAATGGCAGACTGCGAGGATGAGATTAAGGCAGAGATGGATGCGGAAGGGTAATGGAATGTCTGATTTATTGACTTATTACCAGAAATGAATGATGGCATCAGAAAACCAGACTGTATGTAGGGGAAGAAACCTATGTGCAGTCTGGTTCTCTTTTTTATATGGAAGTTGATGAAAGAGAAAAGATATCAAAAAAGAAATATGCAACAGTTTTTGCGTATTATAGATAGGTGAATATAATAAAAAATGTCTGACGAAAATTGTTGCTGTTTATGTCAAAAAAATGTATAATATGTCACAAAGAAGTTAGATTTATCAGAAAAATTAAGGCATAAGAAACAAAACAGGTATTTTGCAGATAAAACAGGAGTGAAATCAGTGCTGGATGGCATTTGGTGAGTGAATATATGGCAGATATAGATAAAACATTAAAATATTACAACGAAAATGCGCAGTCTTTTGCCTCTGGGACTGTTTCGGTAAAGTTTACAGAAGTGCAAGATAAATTTCTGGAGAAACTTAACCCAGATGCGTATATTCTTGACTTTGGCTGCGGTGCAGGTAGAGATACAAAGTACTTTCTGAGTCGTGGATATCAGGTGGATACAGTTGATGGTTCAGAACAATTGTGTCGGATTGCAAGTGAATATACGGGAATCAAAGTCAGGCAGATGTTGTTTCAGGAATTGGATGAAAAAGAAAAATATGATGGCATATGGGCCTGTGCATCTATTCTCCATTTGCCGAAAAAACAACTGCGTGAAGTTTTGAAAAATATGTATGCAGCATTGAAATCGAAAGGATGGATTTATACCTCTTTTAAATACGGAGAATTTGAAGGTGAACGGAACGGAAGATATTTTACCGATTTTACGACAGATACATTTAAAGATTTCATACATGACATGCATGGCCTTAAAATAGAAGAACAATGGATTACAGGAGATGTCCGACCGGGAAGAGGTGAGGAAAAATGGCTGAATTTACTTCTGCAGAAAAAGTAAACATCGGGTATGAAAACGAATATTCCACAGATGCAATGACCGGCGGACCGGATAAAAGAAGACAGTTATATTATCAGCTGATCCAGAGTATGAAAAAAGCAGAAAGCGTTGATATCATTGTCTCTTTTCTTATGGAATCCGGAGTGAGAATGTTGCTGAAAGAACTGGAACATACTTTAAAACGTGGAGCCAAAATCCGAATCCTGACAGGAAACTACCTTGGAATTACACAGCCATCAGCACTATATCTGATTAAAAGAAAACTTGGTGACAGAGTTGATCTTAGATTTTATTGCGAAAAAGGACGTTCCTTTCACCCAAAGTCTTACATTTTCCATTATACAGATCACAGTGAACTTTATATCGGTTCTTCCAATATTTCCAGAAGTGCGCTGACCTCAGGAATAGAATGGAATTATCGGTTCAGCAGTCAGAAAGACCCGGAAAACTACAAAGAGTTCTTTCGTACATTTGAAGATTTATTTGTGAATCATTCCATTATCATTGATGACAAAGAATTAAAACGTTACTCACAGAACTGGCATCGTCCGGCGGTGGCAAAAGACCTTGACAGATATGATTTTACAGAGTCGGAAACAAATGATACGAAAATAAAACCTTTATATGAACCAAGAGGAGCACAGATCGAGGCATTGTGCGCATTGGAAGATACAAGAGCAGAAGGAGCACAGAAAGCACTCATTCAGGCTGCAACGGGCATCGGGAAAACATTTTTGGCTGCTTTTGATTCAAAAAAATATGAGAAAGTGTTGTTTGTTGCACATAGGGAAGAGATTCTGAAACAGGCAGCAGTTTCTTTTCAGAATGTAAGAAATTCCAAAGACTATGGATTTTTTATGGGAACTGAGAAGTGCACAGATAAACCGCTTATATTTGCCTCGGTAGCAAGCCTTGGAAAACCGGAATATTTAAATGAAAAGTATTTCGCTCCAGATTACTTCAATTACGTGGTGATTGATGAATTTCATCATGCAGTCAATGACCAATATCGAAGAATTGTAGAATATTTCAGACCGCAGTTTCTCCTTGGACTGACGGCAACACCTGAGAGAATGGACGGCAAAAATATATATGAAATCTGCGATTATAATGTGCCGTATGAGATTTCACTAAAAGATGGAATCAATAAGGGAATGCTAGTTCCGTTTCATTACTATGGAATTTATGATGAGACTGACTACACAAAATTACATATAGTCAAAGGAAAATATGCAGAAGAAGAACTGAACAGAACTTATATCGGGAATGCTTACAGGCATGAGTTGATTTACAAATATTACTGCAAATATGGTTCCAGTCAGGCATTAGGATTCTGCTGTTCCAGAAAACATGCAGAAGAAATGGCAAAAGAATTCGGTAAAAGAGGAATTCCGTCGGCAGCAGTTTATAGTAATGCAGATGGAGAGTTTTCCATGGACAGAGCAGAAGCGATTGAGAAACTGAAAAATGGAGAAATCAAAGTTATCTTTTCAGTGGATATGTTCAATGAAGGCGTAGATATTCCTTCAGTGGATATGGTAATGTTCCTGCGTCCGACAGAATCTCCGGTTGTATTTCTACAGCAGCTTGGAAGAGGATTGCGCAGAAATAAGGGAAAAGAATATCTCAATGTTCTGGACTTTATCGGCAATTATGAAAAAGCGGGAAGAGTCAGGTATTTGCTGTCAGGGAAAAACAAAACAGGAAAAGAAACATATTATCCGGCAGATAAGGCAGATTATCCAGATGAATGCTTCGTTGATTTTGATATGAGATTGATTGATTTGTTTGTGGAAATGGACAGGAAACAACTGACAATCAAAGAACAAATCAGAAACGAGTATTTCCGAATCAAAGAATTGCTTGGCAAACAGCCAACCAGAATGGATTTGTTTACTTATATGGATGATGATGTGTATCAGATGGCGGTCACACATTCGAATGAGAATCCGTTTAAAAAGTATTTGAATTATCTGGAAGAATTGGATGAACTCACAGATGAGCAGAAAAAATTCAGCCAGGGAATCGGAAAAGATTTTATAAATCTGCTGGAAAACACCAACATGAGCAAGGTGTATAAAATGCCGGTACTGATGGCTTTTTATAACCATGGGAATGTGAGAATGGAAGTGTCAGAGGCAGAACTTCTGGCAAGCTGGAAAGAATTCTTCTCTACAGGAACAAACTGGAAGGATCTGGAGAAAGAGATTACATATGAAGAATATCGCAAGATTTCGGACAAGAACCATATCCAAAAGATAATGAAAATGCCGGTACACTTTCTGTTAAAATCTGGGGAAGAATTCTTTGTGAAAAAGGATGGCGCGGCGTTGGCATTGAGGGATGAAATGGAAGAAATTGTGAAGGAGCCAGTGCTGGCAGAGCAGATGAAGGATGTTATTGAGTATAGGGCGATGGACTATTATCGGAGACGGTATAAAGAGAAGATAAAAGCACTTTTATAGTGATGGAGAAGATGCGTATGGAATCAGAAAATTATGTGTATAAAAAAGAAATAGACTGGTCTACATTGATGGAAGGCTTTACATTGCCGTTAGATAATCAGGTAATTTTTCTCCGAAATATGGAGAATTTTTTACAGCGTGGACAATCTAAAATCATTCATTTTTTTATGAATGGAAAAACGTATGATGCGAAAATCGTTAATATGAATAACTCAGTAGAAAAGAGAAAGAAGGATGCGTATCAGATAAGATATCCAAGAAATGGTGAGCTGTCACAGGCACTTCAGCAATACTTTTTCAAAAGCATGAGTTACATAAAGATGATTCGTGAAAGTAGAGACCAAAAAGACAGAAGTTATATAAAAGTGCCGGATGGGCTAAAGGAATATCTTGCTATTTATACCACAGAATATGAAGATACTTTTCTTCTGGAGCCAATAGCACAGGATGATTTTCAGGTTATGAAAAAGGCAATTCAAGGAATGCGAGAGCGGACTGTGGAGAACGAAATAGAATATGAGATGGAAGATAAAAGCAGTGGAATAGAAAAGAAGTTACAGATTGTCAAGATTCGTAAACTGAATAGAAAAATTGGAGAAAATTTGAAGCTGTTGTACGGATACCGATGCCAGATATGCGGGCAGGTGATTGGAGAAAAATATGGTTCACATATCGCAGAGGCACACCATATTGATTATTTTGTTAATAGTTTGAATAATGACGCGAATAACCAGATGATTGTATGCCCGAATCATCATAGCGTTATACACGCTGCGAATCCGGTGTTTGATCGGAGGAGGATGGTGTATAGGTTTGATAATGGGGCGGAAGAGAGGATTAGACTTAATAAACATTTAGTGTAGTTTATCAGAGTAAAACATGTAACTATATATTATGTCGTAAAAGAGACAGCAAGAATGGATAAAAAATAGTATTTTAGTTGAACGAATAAAATCAAAGAATAAGTAATTTGAAAGGAAAATTATAAACGAACAAAATGGTTAAAATATTTACATTGCCTGCGAATGAAGGCGATTTTATATGGATTTGCTATGGTAAAAATGAAGTATTTAGCCATATCTTAATCGATGGAGGTACTAAAGAATGCGGAGAAGAATATGCATCAATTATTAATATTATTGATGAGCGTAAAGAAAAAATAGAAGCGCTTGTGTTGACTCATGTAGATTATGATCATATACAAGGAGCACTAGAGGGAATTTGTAGAACTTCCAATGATTTATTAACTAGAACAGTGAAAAAGATTTATTTTAATACATGTCGGGGTATTCGAAGAAGTATAAAAAAGACAGAAAAAATTTCAGAAGATTCTGATTGTGTGGAAGATCAGATTTGTGTAAATCAGAATTACAAAGAATATGGGGTGGGCGATGGAATCAAATTTTTGGAGTTATTATCAGAGAAAGGCTTAAAAGACCGTTTAGTAGATTATGTTATATATGGCAAGCAAGATGTTTTAGCTGATAACGCAATAATACGATTTATTAGTCCTGGAGAAAAGGAATTAATAAAATTTGCAAACCAATGGGAAAAGTATGAAAAAGAAAACGAAAATGTTCAATATGCAAGTAATCTTGATATGGTGAAAAAAAATTTGGCTGATTTAATGAACGAAAATTTAGTAACTGATCCATCTATAAATAATGCATCTTCGATAGCTTTTATTTTTGAATACCAGAATATAAAATTGGCTTTTTTAGGAGATGCAAAACCATCAGTGTGCTTGCAAGGAATTAAAAAAATAAACGACTCAGCATATTTAGAAGTCGATTTATTAAAATTGTCACATCATGGTAGCAGAAGTAATACTTCTGATTCCTTGTTAAAGACAATTAAGACGAATAACTATTTATTAAGCACAAACGGTCATCATAAGAAGGTACCCAATAAAGTTGTGCTTTCTCATCTGCTGAAAAATGCAACTGAAAAAGGCATTAATCTGTATTGTAATTATGATTGGTATAATACAGAATACCATGAAAAATATTTTACATTTGAGGACCGTAAAGAATTTTTAAATACAAAAAAGTTATCTTTGTATCTGTTAGATGACCAAGCTTTAGAGATAAAGGATGGATGTTATATATATGGAGAATACGGAATGTTTTGAGATAATTAATCGACTGTCAGTAAGAATTGCTAAAAATGGAACAGAACAGTTAAAAGGATCTGGAATTTTGCTTTTAAGGCAGTCTGGAGAAATGGCTGTTGTTTTTACAGCTGCACATGTGGTGACTAATATATTTAAAGAAGCTGAATCACAGATATGCTTGTTGTTAGGGTGCACGGATAGTTTGGGAAATGCTCAAGAAATTAATGTTGAAGCAAAATTAGTTTCAGATATTTCAGATTTTGTACCCGAAGAAGGAAATGTGTACATTCATCCGGATTATAAGCAATCAGAACCATCTTCTATTGCTGATATTGCTATTATTCTTATACCATGGCAGGAATGGATGGATGCAATGGAATATATACAATTTAGTCAGGGAAACCTTGAAGAGCAAATATATGGTTATGGATTTCCGATGTCTATGGATAAAGAGCGTGAGAAAGTAGGTGCAAATTTCCTTGATGGAAAACGAAAATTGCAAGGTAAAATCAATAATATCGTTAAAAATCAAACATATTCCATAGAATATGATTTTGGTTCGATAGGGAGAACAGGTTCACGTAGTAGTGTGATGGAGGGTTTTTCTGGAACAGGACTATTTGCTATTAGGAATAATGGTATTAATTTTATATGCGTTATTTCAGAAGAATGTGGTGACAATTCTTCTGGAACATTATTAAGAGCTACTTCTTCTGAAAAGTGCAGAGAATTATTGGAACTTATCAATTTAGACTCAAAGTATCCTTGTTCTTTTGAAAAATATAAGAAATTAGCTATTTCTATATTTCCACACAATCGAAAGGAAGCAAAAAGATTGTTTTGCGATTTTTCAGAAGAATTAATTGAAGAGTATAATTTATTACCGATAAATTGTGTTGAAAAATGGTATGAAGAATTATTTTGTAAAAGTAATCGAAGAAAGTGTGATAATTTTTGGACTGGAAAATTACAGCTAATGGTTATACTTTGTGGTTCAAGTTTGGTTTCTGGCGATAATGTAATTAAGCCCGTGATAAATATGCCAGATCCTTACAAAGATGACCAAGTTGAGGTGGAATACATTTGTACCGAAGATGAAACAGAATCGGTTTTAGGTCGTTTAATAGAAGCTGAATATTTTGCAAAGCAAGGGAAATTAAGAAATGGAACAATATTTGTTTTAAATAGTAAAGATAGACTTTTTTTGTTATGCCCAAGACATGAATGCCGTGCAATTGTAAGAGATATTACGGCAGATACAGAATATTCTAACAGGGTATTAAAGAATAAGTTAGGACAGTTTTTATCTGAAAACAACAAAGATTCGAGTGATTTTGATATTATTGATGGTGTATCAGCACAATGTAATTTAGCAGCAATAAGTGTTGATCGTATGTTGGATTTGATCAATAGAAGTCGAATTAATAAAGACCTGTTACAAGAAAATATGAAAGGGGTATTAAGAGAGTTATGGAAAGAGTGACTAATTTAATAAATTGGAAGTTGCAAACTAGACTAGTATAACATAAATTAAATAAGTACCATATATTTTAAACTAAATATGTGATATACTATTCTCATCAACGAAAGGATGGTTGTTATGAAA